>NZ_WWJX01000501.1 GCF_009865215.1 Streptomyces sp. SID3343
GTTGCCCGGGGCCGGGCCGCGCTCGACGCCCACGCCCGTCGCCGCGATCAACCTGGTGCTGCTCGCCGGCGCGGTGCTGCTGGTGAGCGCGACAAGCCTGGCGGAGTCGGCGTTGGTCAACCTCGCGGGCGTGCTCGGCGCGGCGCTGACCCTGGCGGTCTTCGTGTACCGGGAGCGGACCCGGGGGCCGCGTATCCTGCCGCGCTCCGCGTTCGCGACCGGCTCGCATCTGCCCTTCGTCTACGTGGTCATCGCCCTGCTGGCCATGGCGTCCACGGCGGAGACGTTCGTGCCGTTGTTCGGCGACCGACTGGCCTCGATGCCGCCGCTGGCCGCCGGTTTCCTGGGCGCGGCCCTGGCCGCGGGCTGGACCCTGGGGTCGATGCCGAGCGCAGGCGTGTCCGGCCGCACGCGCGGCACGCTGATCGGCCTGGCCCCGATCGTGTGCGCGCTGGGCCTGGCCGGACTGGCCCTCACCGCCCGGGCCGACGCGTCCTGGGCACTCGTCGCGGCGTGGGTCGCGCTGCTCCTCCTGGCCGGCGTCGGCGTCGGGATCGCGTGGCCGCACCTACCGATCGCGGTGATGGGCGCGGCCGACGAGAAGCACGAACAGGCAAGCGCGGGCGCGTCGTTCACCACGGTTCAAATGGTCGCCACCGCACTGGGCTCGGCGCTCGCCGGCACGTTGGCCAATGTCGGCGGGGTCGACGGCGACGCGGGCGACGTCGCCCACGCGGCGAGCCTGATGTACGGCGCCATGGCCTTGCTCGTGCTCCTCGGCACGCCGGCCGCCCGCCGGGTGGGCCGCCGCAACCGCACCGGGTGACCGGGTAAGGGTGCGGCCGGGCGGCCGGTGTCGTGGCCGGACCGGGTGAACGTCTCCGGCCGCGGCGGCACGCCTCGTCGTCAGCGGCCGGTCCACTCCGGTGGGCGCTTGCTCAGGAAAGCGGTGACGCCTTCCTTCATGTCCTCGGAGGCGGTGATCGCCGAGAAGCCGGCCGCGGTGCTCGACCAGCCGAGTTCGTCGTCCGCGGCGACCACGTCCTCGATCGCCCGCAGGGTCGCGCGCACCGCGACGGGGCCGTTCGTACAGATGCGCTCGGCCAGTTCGACGGCCGCGAGCAGCGCCTGCCCCGGCTCGGTGACCCGGTTGACCACGCCGAGGTGGTACAGCCGTTCGGCCGGCAGCGGGTCGCCGACCAGGAGCATTTCCTTGGCCACGTTGAGCGGCAGCGCTCGCGGGGCGCGGAAGGTGCCGCCGCAGATCGCCATCAGCCCGCGCTTGACCTCGGGCAGCCCGAACCGCGCGGCGCTGGACGCGACGACGAGGTCACACGCGAGGACCACCTCGAATCCGCCACCGAGTGCGAAGCCCTCCACGGCCGCGATCACCGGCTTGGCGCGCCGGCGCCGGATGATGCCGTACTCGCCGCCGCGCTCGCCTTTGGGGCTGAGCCCGGCGGCGAGGTCGGTGCCGGCCGAGAACACCGTCGAGGTCCCGGTGAGCACCCCGATCCACAGCTCGGGGTCGTCCTCCAGCAGGTTCAGTGCGGCCTCGATCCCGTCCGTCACTTCCTGATCGATCGCGTTGCGCTTGGCCTCGCGCTCGATAGACACGACCAACACCCGACCCCGCCGCTCGGTGGTCACGCTCATCCCGGTTCCCCTCTACACCTCGATCGCTTCCCCAAGATCTCTAGCCCACTGCGCCAACCGGTGCAAGCACCCCCGAATCCGCTATGACCGCTCCCGCCGGCTGTGTATATACGTGAGTGTGTGGGCGGGATACGGGTGATCGAGGTCGAGCCGCACTCCGCCGTGGGCGCACCCCGTCCGACCGCGACGGGCGCCAAGCCGACCACGCCGCCGCGCACGACGAGTTCACTCGGGACGTCGCGAAGGGAGAATGCTCATGAGCCACGCACGCTGGAAGCTTGCCCGTGAACGCAAGCTCGTCGAGGGGCACGTCGAGCCGCCCGAGGTCGCGGCGATGCGCGTCGAGATTCGCTTGGCCTTCGACCTCGGTCAGGCCGTCCACGACCGACGCACGCAGCTGGGCATCTCCCAGAGCGAGCTCGCCGAGCGAGCGAGCATGACGCAGCCGCAGGTGTCCAAGCTCGAACTCGGGGGCACCGTGCCCACGTTGCCCCTGTTGGCCCGCCTGGCCAGGGCGCTCGAAGCGTCGTTGAACATCGCGCTCGACGGAGACACCACCGCCGTCGCCTTCACCCCGCATGCCGCGTGAGTCGGTCGGACCCCGATTCGGGGGTGCCGGCAGGTAGACGTCCGGGCCCACGGGTCAGGCCAACTCGCCGATGAAGTCGGCCAGGTGGGTCAGGTTGCGGCATTCGATCATGGGGAGGTGGCGGCCGTACACGCTCGCGAGTGAATCGCCGGTGTCCCAGTCGCGTTCCGGCTCCGGGTTGAGCCACCACGCGTGTCGGGCCGCGGTCACCATCGTGGTCAGGGCGGCCGTCGCCGGGTCCTGGTAGTTGTTGCGGGCGTCGCCCAGCACCAGGAGCGAGGACTTGGGGCCGATCACGTCGCCGTAGCGTTCCACGAACGCCTTGAACGCGTGGCCGTAGTCGCTGTGCCCGGTGACCCGGACCAGCTTCGCCTCCGCCGTCAATCGGCGCATCGCGTCCGTGACGTCGCCACCGGGCTGCTCGAAGAACCGGGTGACCTCGTCCACGGTGTCGATGAACGCGAACGCCCGTACCCGCGCGAACTGTTCCCGCAACGCGTAGGCCAACATCAGGGTGAAGTGCGCGAAGGACGCGACCGACTCGCTCGCGTCGCACAGCACCACCAGTTCCGGCTTGTGCGGCCTGCGCGGTCGGTGCACCGTCGTCAGCGGTACGCCGCCCGTGGACAGCGAGGCCCGTACCGTGCGCCGGAAGTCCAACCTGCCGTGCCGGCCTGCCCGCTGACGGATCGTCAGGCGGGTGGCCAGTCGCTGGGCCAGTGGCTGGATCTCCCGCCGCAGGGCGATCAGATCGGCCCTGTTCGCACGCAGGATGTCGAGGTTCTCCACCGACGGTTTGACCGCCGTCTCGGCGATCCGCTCGACGCCGCGAACCTCCGCGAGCCTGCGCCGGACGTCGGACAGGATGTGCTCGTTCAAGCGGTCCACCCGGGCCTGGATCATCCGCCGCGCGTTGCGCTCGGCCACCCCGCCCGGGAGTTGCCCACCCAGCACCGCGCGCAACAGCCCCGCCATCAGCGTGCGCGGGTCCAACGCCCTGCCCACCATGTGCGCCGACCACGCCTGCCCCAGGGACCCTTCGACCGCGCCGAATTGCCCGACCGCCTCCCGGGCGAGGTCGCGCAACGCGATGTCGTCCTCACCGAGCAGGAGTTCGCGCAGCCGCTCCCGAAACGCCTCGGCGGAGCGATCGTCGGAGCCCGCGGCCGGCTCCGGGGTGCCGGCCGCCTCGGCGTCCGCGGCGTCCGCGCCCACCGCCTCCGCGTCGCTCGCGCTCGCGGACGGCGTCGACACCTGCCACGGAAACCACAGCTCGAACAACGTGTCGAACACCCCGCGGTGCGTGTGCCGCTTCACCAACGACGCCGCGTACGCCGCCCGAAGCGTCTCGCGGTCGACCAGGCCCACGTCCAAGGCGCGCACCGCGCGCGCCGCGTCCAGGCCCTCGGCCAGGGACACCGGCAGGCCGGCGTGCCGCAGGGCCCGAACGAAACCCGTGTGCCGATCCAGGAGGGACACCGGGCGTCAGCCCCCGATGCCGGACAGGCCGAGTTCCTTGGCCACCCGGGTGTGGTCGGCGACATGCTTGAGCACCACGCCCAACGTCTGCGCGATCACGTCCTCGTCCAGGTCGTCGGCCGACAGCGCGATCAGGGTCCGCGCCCAGTCGAGCGTCTCCGCGATCGAGGGGGCCTTCTTGAGTTCGAGCGCCCGCAACGACGCGACCGTGCGCACGACCTGCTCGGCGAGTTGCTCGCGAATACCCGGCACCCGCGCGAGCACGATGTCGCGCTCGCGCTCCGGCGTCGGGTAGTCGATGTACAGGTACAGACACCGGCGCTTGAGGGCCTCGGACAACTCGCGCGTCGCGTTGGAGGTCAGCACCACGAACGGCCGCCGGGTGGCGCTGATCGTGCCCAACTCGGGAATGGTCACCTGGAAGTCCGACAGCACCTCCAGCAACAACCCCTCCACCTCGACGTCGGCCTTGTCGGTCTCGTCGATCAGCAGCACGGTCGGCTCGTCCCGGCGAATGGCCGTGAGCAGCGGCCGGGCGAGCAGAAACTCCTCGGCGAAGATGCCGGCGCGCGCGTCGTCCCAGCCGTCCACCCCGGCCTGGATGCGCAGCAGTTGCTTTCGGTAGTCCCACTCGTACAGCGCCCGCGCCTCGTCCAGGCCCTCGTAGCACTGGAGCCTGATCAGCTCCGACGAGGTCGCCGCCGCGACCGCCTTGGCCAACTCGGTCTTGCCCACGCCCGCCGGCCCCTCGATCAGGAGCGGCTTGCCGAGCGCGTCGGCGAGGAAGACGGCGGTGGCGATCTGCGGATCGGTGAGGTAGTCGACGGCCGACAGCCGGGTCCGGGCGTCCTCGGGCGAGGCGAACATCGTCATGGGGGTGTACTCCTCGCGGGCGGTCCCGGCCGGATCGACCGGCCTGCGGTGCGACGATACGTCGCGCCTTCAAGCTACAAGACCTATCTGATGCCTCGTCACTTGCGGCCCCCGACGGCGACGCAGCGGCTGCCAAGCCGGCGACGGAGGCTTCTCGCCCACCGCCGGGTGGTCCTTTCGCAGCCGGCGGCGGTGCCGTCACGGCCGCCGGCGGCCGTACCGTCGCTCGCTCCGCTGGTAAAACCCCGGCAAGGTGAGGGGTTTCCACCCTCCGGGGAGCAGGGATCCGCTGCTAACTTCCCGACGTGTGGCGACCTTTCGGATGCATGGCACACGCGTACTCGCGGTGGGCATGAACGGGGAGGCGGTCAAGGCCCGAAACGGGACGATGATCGCCTACGACGGACGGATGACGTTCAAACGACTGTCCGGTGGGGGTGAGGGGCTTCGCGGCATGGTGACCCGCCGGCTCACGGGCGAGGGGATGACCCTCATGGAGGTGAGTGGCGACGGCACGTGCTGGTTCGCCGACCGGGCCACCGAGATCAATCTCGTGCAACTGGGCGGCGAGACGCTGCACGTCGAGTCGAGCAACCTGCTCGCGGTCGACCAGAGTCTGCGCACCGGCACCGAGTTCACCGGCCTGCACGGCGCGACCAGTGGCCAGGGCCTGTTCACCACGACCGTCTCCGGTCAGGGCACGGTCGCGGTGACCTCCGACGGCCCGGCGATCGTGTTGCGGGTGTCGCAGGGCGAGCCGCTGTCGGTGGACCCCGGAGCGTATGTCGCGCACACCGGGCAACTGCGCAAGGAGTTCGTCAAGGACGTGAACTGGCGCACGTTCATCGGCGAGGGCTCCGGCGAGAGTGTGCAGTTGCGCTTCGAGGGCGAGGGGCTCGTGTACGTACAGCCCGCCGAACGGCAGACCATCGGGGGGCAGACGTGACGTTCGATCAGGTCAACTCGAAGATGATCGAGGCGACGGTACGGCCGGGCCGGACGCTGTACTGCCTGCGCGGCGCGATGCTCGCGTATCGCGGCGAGGTGTCGTTCACGCCCAGTACGACCGGCCCGCAGGGCGTCGGCGGGATGATCGGACGCCGGCTCGCGGGCGAGTCGGTACCGCTGATGAAGGCCGAGGGCGACGGCATGGTGATGTTCGGCCACGGCGGCCGGCACGTGCACGTGATCGACGTCGCCGGCGACCGGCTGCACGTCGAGGCGGACCGGCTGCTGGTGTTCGAGGACACGCTGGAGCAGGGCACGATGTTCATGGGCTCGCAGGGCGGCGTGCGCGGGATGATCCGCGGCCAGGTGACCGGCCAGGGGCTGTTCACCACCACGTTGACCGGTCACGGTTCGTGCGCGGTGCTCGCGCACGGCGGCGTGATCGAACTGCCGGTCCAGCCGGGCCGGTCGGTCCACGTCGACCCACAGGCGTACGTCGCGCACCGCGGGCAGATCGAGAACCGGATCGGCGCCAACGTCGGCTGGCGCGACGTGATCGGACGCGGCTCCGGCGAGGCGTTCCAGTTGGAGTTGTCGGGCACCGGCACCGTCTACGTCCAGGCGAGCGAGGAGAAGCTGTGACCACCCCCGGCTCCGGTCCTGCCGTGTTCGACGCGCGCACGCTGCCGCAGAACGACAACGTCAACCCCTACACGTTCGCCGTGGCGCTCGACGGCGAGTGGTTCGTGCAAAAGGGCAAGATGATCGCCTACTACGGGCGGATCAAGTTCGAGGCACTGGGCGTGGGCGCGCTCGACCGGCTGGTCACCGCCAACTTCAACTCGCCGCTGTACATCCAGGACTGGATCGTCGCGCAGGGCAAGGGGCAGTTGCTGCTCGCCGACCGCGGCTTCGACGTCAACTCGTTCGACCTGGAGGTGGGCAACCTGACGATCCGGGCGGCCAACCTGCTCGCCTTCCAGCCGGGTCTGGACCTCAAGCAGTCGATCGTGCCGGGGTTCGTGACGCTGATCGGCACCGGCAAGTTCGTCGCCGCCTCGAATGGCGCCGTGCACTTCGTCGAGCCGCCGATCCGGGTGGACCCCGAGGCGCTGCTCGGGTGGGCGGACTGCCCGACGCCGTGCCACCACTTCGACACCAAGTACATGCGCGGCGCGCTCGGTATGGCCCGGCGCCTGACCGGGCTCGGCGGCGCGTCGGGCGAGGAGCACCAGTACGACTTCGTCGGGGCCGGCACGGTGCTGATGCAGTCGTCGGAGATGTCGATCGACCCGAACGCGATCCCGGTACAGGGCGGCACGGCCAGTGCGCCGCCGCCCGCGCAGCCGGGCATCCCGGGGCTGCCGAACATCCCGGGCCGACTGGGCCGGCTGCTGCAATGAGGCCGCGCCCGGGAGACCGCCGCGGCGAAACCGCGGCGACGAGATCGGGCCGGCGGGAACCGTCCGGGCGCCCGCGCCGTTGACGTGGGGAGGCCCTTCACTGGGGACGGTGGAGGGCCTCGCCAATACCTCGATACGGCCGCCCGCTCACAACTGGTCGGCCAGATCGCTGTCCGCCGCCACCTCGCGCAGCAGTTGGACCAGCACATCGACCCCTTCGTGCTCCTGGTCGGCTCGCCAGAACGCGGTGACCGCGACGTCGGGGGCCCCGGTCAGCGGGACCTGTACGACGCCGCGCACGGGCCGCTGCCGGGCCCAGCCCCGCGGCGAAAGCCCGACCCCCTGCCGGTCCACGACACGCGCGATCACGTCGTCCACGCTGCCGAACGCCTCGACGATGTCGGTCGCGCCCGCCCGGCGCAGTGCGTCGGTGACGCGCGTGTACAGCTTGGGATGCGGTTGCCTGGGCCACACCACGATCGGTTCGCCGCACGCGACCAGTTCGCTCAGGCCCACCGACTGCCGCCCGGCGAGCGCGTGTTCCTGCGGGAGCAGCGCGACGAACGCGAACGTGCCCACGCGCGTCGACTCGAAGCCGGGGCCGAGGTCGGGCAGCCAGCCGAGCCCGGCGTCGAGCACTCCCTCGCGCACGTCGGCCACCTGGCGGGCAGTGGGCTCGCTGGTCCATTGCACGCGCAGCGCCGGGTGGCGGATGTGCAGGGCCGAGATCGCGGCGGAGACGAGCGAGGGGCCGAGCCCGGAGGTATACCCCACGCGCACCTGGCCCGCGTCCCACGTCGCCCGCCGGCGCACCTGGGCGCACGCGTCGTCGAGCAGCCGCAGCGAGTCGTCGACCTGGCGCCGGAACACCTCGCCGACCGGTGTCAGCGCGACCGGGAGCGACGATCGGTCCACCAGTCGGGCGCCCAATTGCTGCTCCAGGCGTCGTACCGCCTTGCTGACCATCGGTTGGGACAGATACAGGCGTGCGGCGGCCCGGCCGAAGTGCCGTTCCTCGGCGACCGCCAGGAAACATCTCAGGTCGCGCAGTTCCATGGATTCCCACCTATGCCGTGTCGGCATAACGTTAGCAACAACAGCGGCTTGGCTGACGGCCCGTCAGATGGTTTCCTGGGTAAGCAGGGTCCACGCGTCACCGCCGGGGCCACCGCACCCCCGCCCGACACGCCCCCGCGTACCTCTCGCACAAGGAGCAGGCCATGACGCTCGAGATCCCCCGCATCATCTCCGTCGACGACCACGTGGTCGAACCGCCGGACCTGTGGACCTCGCGACTGCCCGCCAAGTACAAGGACCGCGGCCCGCGCGTCGTGCGCGACAAGGCCAAGTTCAACTTCATCGGCGGCGTGTTCTCGTACGAGCGCGGCGTCGAGGACGGCGAGTGGTGCGACTGGTGGCTCTACGACGACCTGGTCTACCCCTTCCCGAAGCTCTCGGCCGCGGTCGGCTTCGACACCCTCGACGTGACTCCGGTCACCTTCGACGACATCCGGCCGGGCGCGTGGATCCAGTCCGAGCGCCTCAAGGACATGGACGCCAACCACGTCGACGCGTCGCTGTGCTTCCCGAACATCCTGCCGCGCTTTTGCGGCCAGGCGTTCTACGAGCGTGAGGACAAGGAACTCGCGCTGCTGTGCGTGCAGGCGTACAACGACTGGATGATCGACGAGTGGTGCGCCGGCGACGGCAAGGGCCGCCTGCTCCCGATGACGATCATCCCGCTGTGGGATGCGAACCTGGCCGCCGCCGAGGTCCGCCGCTGCGCGGCCAAGGGCTCCTTCGCGGTCGCGTTCTCGGAGAACCCGGTCCCGCTGGGCCTGCCGGGCGTGCACGACAAGGACCGTTTCTGGGACCCGTTCTTCCGGGCGTGCGAGGAGACGAACACCATCGTCTGCATGCACATCGGGTCGTCCTCGAAGATGCCCTCGACGTCGCCCGACGCGCCGTTCATCGTTTCGTCGGTGCTGACCTTCCAAAACGCCATGGGCTCGATGGTCGACTACATCTTCTCGGGCGTGTTCGACCGCTTCCCGAAGATGAAGATCGCCTACGCCGAGGGCCAGGTCGGCTGGATGCCGTACGTCATGGAGCGCGCGGACAAGCTGTGGGCGGAGCGCGACGACAACGCGTTCGGTTCCTCGCTCACCGACAAGCCCAGCTCGTACATCAAGGACCGGATCTACGGCTGCATCTTCGACGACGAGATCGGCCTGCGTAACCGCGACGTGATCGGCATCGACCAGATCTGCTTCGAGGTCGACTACCCGCACGCCGACTCGACCTTCCCCAACACCCACAAGGTCGCCTTCGACATCGCCACCAAGGCGGGTCTGACCCAGGAGGAGTGCGACAAGCTCTTCCGCACCAACGCCATCAAGGCGTTCGGCCTGGAGCGCTTCGGCATCACCAAGTAACCGCAGCCCCACGCACACTCGCCGGCCGTACCCGTTGAGCGCGGGCACGGCCGGCGATCCCACGTTCGGCGCGCGGCGTATCGCCGGGACCCGCCGGAGCTGCCCGATCCTGCGCCGATCACCCGGGCGGCGGTCTTGGAAGTCGTAAATGCGGGCACTGTTCTGCGGATGGTCACCGACAGGGTGATCCCCGGGAGGAGTGGCAGATGAGCGACCCGACTCCCGGTCCCCCCGGGTCTTCCGAGTCCGCCGGTTCTTCCGGGTCGCCCGAGTCCTCCGGGTCTCCCGGTTCCCCCGAGCCTCCCGCGTCGTCCCCGCCCGGCGAACCGCAGCCCGACCCGCACCGCTGGCAGGCCCTCGCGGTCTGCCTCATCGCCGGCTTCATCACCCTGCTCGACGTGTCGATCGTCAACGTCGCGCTGCCCTCGATCCGCGAGGGTCTCGGCGCGTCCGAGAGCGACATCCAATGGGTGCTCTCCGGTTACGCACTCACCTTCGGCCTCGCGCTCGTGCCCGCCGGCCGGATCGGCGACGCCCGCGGGCGCCGGATGATGTTCATGCTCGGCCTCGCGCTGTTCACCGCCGCGAGCGCGCTGTGCGGGGCGGCGCAGAACGCCACGTGGCTGGTCCTGGCCCGGCTGCTCCAAGGCATCGCGGGCGGCATCCTGACCCCACAGGTGTCCGCGTTGATCCAGCAGATGTTCTCGGGTCGCGAACGCGGGCGCGCATTCGGCATGTTCGGCACCGTGGTCGGCATCTCGACGGCGGTGGGGCCACTGCTCGGCGGCCTGATCATCAAGGCGTTCGGCGAGGACGAGGGCTGGCGCTGGGTCTTCTACGTCAACCTGCCGATCGGCATCGTCGCGTTGGTGCTGGCCCGCAGACTGCTGCCGGCACCCGACCACGCGAGCCGTGCGTGCATGCGCTCGCTCGACCCGGTCGGGGTGCTCCTGCTCGGCTCGGGCGTGGTGCTCCTGCTGCTCCCGCTGGTCGAGGAACGCCAGTGGGAGGGCGCCGGGAAATGGCTGCTCGTGCCGGTCGCGTTGGTGCTGTTCGCGGTGTTCGTCCGCTGGGAGATGCGGCTCGGGCGCCGCGGCGAGCAGCCGGTCGTGGACCTGAACCTGTTCAAGGTGCGGTCCTACACGCTGGGCCTGTTCGTGATGCTGTTCTACTTCGCCGGGTTCACCTCGATCTTCTTCGTCTTCACGCTCTATCTCCAGTCCGGACTGGGCTACAGCGCGCTGCTCGCGGGTCTGACCATCACCCCCTTCGCGGTCGGCTCGGCGCTGGGGGCCTGGATCGGCGGCCGGCTGGTGAACCGCTTCGGGCGCGTCCTGGTGACCGGCGGTCTGGCGATGGTCGCGATCGGGCTGGGCGGGGCGATCCTGGCGGTGTACGAGGTGCCGGGGGAGCACGTCGGATGGGCGCTGGTGGCGCCGCTGGCGTTCGCGGGACTGGGCAGTGGATTCGTGATCGCGCCGAACCAGACGCTGACCCTGGCGGAGGTGCCGCCGGCCCAGGGCGGCAGCGCGGGCGGGGTGCTGCAGACCGCCCAGCGGATCGGCTCGGCGATGGGTATCGCCGCCGTCGGTTCGCTCTTCTTCTCCCGCCTGGCCGCGGACCAGGGCAAGGACTGGGCCGGCCCGCTGCGGCACGGCCTGGTCGCCTCGGTCGGCTTCGTCGTGGTGGCCTTCGTGGTGGCCTTTTTGGACCTGCGCCAGGACCGGGGCGCGCCGGAGAGCTCCCGGAGTTGACGCGCGATCTCGACCTCGGGCCCTCCCTCGACGCCGAGAGCGTTCGGGTGCCGGCCTTGGTGGGCCGCGGTGTCGTTCGGGGTCGTTAGCGTGCCCGTATGACTTTCGATATGCACGCGGCGATGGCCGCCGCGCTCGTGGAGCGTGGCGCGGCGTGGGAGTTCGTTCGTGGGTTCGCGGCCGATCGGGCCACCGCGATCGAGGCCGGTGACGGTTGTGACGGTGCGGCGTTGGACGCGTGCGAGGCCCGGCTGGGGCTCGCGCTGCCGGTCGCGGTGCGGGAGCTGTACGAACTGCTCGGTCGGCGAGGGGATCTGACGAGCAACCAGGACGTGTTGCTGGGGCCGGAGAAGATCTACGTCGAGGACGGCGTGCTGGTCTTTCGCGAGGAGAACCAGGGCGTCTGCTGGTGGGGCGTGCGGCTCGACGACCCGAGCCCCGACCCGGCGGTGATCGTGCGGTTCGACGGCGCGCCGCCCGAGGGCGGCGAGTGGTTCGGGTGGTTGCCGGCGTTCTCCGTGGCGGCGGTGGAGATGGTGATGTCGGAGACGGTGCTCTTCGACGACGATCTCGTCGACGCGTGCGACACGTCCGAGGTCGCCGACGAGGCGTTGGAGGTATTGCGCGCGCACGTGCCGTCGTTGGCGTTTCCGCGCTACCCCGACGACGACGAGGACGGGGGCTCGCTCTGGTTCGTGAGCGAGGATCTGCTCGTGCGCTGGGACCCGGGCATGGCCACGGTGCGGGCGCGGACCGAGGAGGCGCTCGACGCGATCGGCGAACTGCTGCCCGGGGAGTGGATCGGGATGTGACCCGCGAAGGCCCGGTGCCCGCTTCGTCGGGGGCGCCGGGCCTTCGCGGGTGTCGGTGCAGCGACTAGAACTGGCTGTTGCGGAACGGCTCCTTGGGCTTGCCGAGGTTCGGCCTGCCCAGCACGTCCTTGGACGACAGCGCGTAGATGCCGTGGTTGGTCAGCACCCACACGAGGTTGCGGTCCCACTCGACGTAGACGCCGTGGGTCTGGTTGCCCTTGGCCCAGTCCGGGAACGTGCCGTCCTCGGTCGGCCAGTCCCGCGTCTTGGTGCCGAACGCCTTCGGCACGAAGTACGCCTCGATCTCCGGCTTCGCCGGGTTCTTGACGTCGAAGACCTGGGCGCCCGCGTTGTAGAAGCCGTACACGAGCGTGCCGTTGTCGTGCTTGCCCGGGTTGGTGTAGTAGCCCGTGCGCTTGGGGCCGAAGCTGCCCCGACGCTGGCAGTAGTCCGTGATGCCGGACGACTTGGGCGGATTCGGCCGGGGGAGTTGGCCCACGATCCGCGGGTTGGCCACGTCACGCGCGTCGATCTGGAAGATCGGCTTGTACGGCTCGTAGCAGTCCTCGGTCAACGGGTAGCCCGAGACGTAGATCATCCCGGTCTTCTCGTACTGCGACACGTCGATGTTGTCGCCCTCGGTGCCCGCGACCGACGGCGGCAGGTCCAGGTGGCCCACCTGTCGCATCTTCGCCGGGTTCGAGATGTCCAGGACGGTCATGCCCAGGCCGCCCTGCACGGCGAAGCCGTACTTGCCGCCCTGTTCGACCGGCTTGGGCACGAACAGCGACATCCGCGCGCCGAGCCAGCTGGTCCGGTTGCCGCAGCGCGGGTTCTTCGCGTACGCGTCGTCCTCGCCGGTGACCTGTCCGGGCAGGTGCCAGGTGTCGAGCAGCTTCGGCTTGGTCGGGTCGGACATGTCGTACGACTGGTAGCCGGCCGAGTGCAGGTTCGTCGGGTACTCGGTGTTGGCGAACGTGTCGTTGGGGGCCACCGCGATGAACATGTACGCGCCGCCGTCCCAGTACGGCACGTCCAACGAACCCGAGCCCTGCTGGGCCTTGGTCGGGTCGCTGTCGAGCGGGTCCTTTTGCGTCGAGTCGGTGCTGACCGTCGAGATCAGCTTCCAGTCGGCCTTCTTCGGACCGTCGAGCCGGTAGACCTTGAAGCCCTTGAGCCCCGGCTTGGTGCGCAGTTTCTCGACGCCCGCGGGGTTGCCGTACTTGTCGTGCCCCGGCTCGTCGGTCAGTTCGCTGATCTGCCGCTTGTCCTCGAAGGACTGCACCATGACGTACGCGTTGAGCCGCTTGTTCCACTGGATCGTGGACGCGCCCCAGTAGTCGCCGGCCGCCCACGTGCCGTTCGCGGTGAGTTCGTCGCCGCCGACGTCGTTGCGCGACATCTTCTCGACCACGCGCACGTGCTTGACGTCGGTGATGTCGTAGACGCGCCCCTCCGAGCGGTCGTACTGGAACATGTAGCGGCGACCGCCGAAGTCGACGATGTTCTGCCACGTGTGGAAGAAGTCCGGCGTGAAGTCGTAGCCCTCGTAGGAGGCTTCGATGTCCATGTTCTTCTTGTACGACTTGCCGTCGTAGTCGTCCTTGCGGCCCGGGAACGGGTGCGGGTTCTCCTCGTCCAGCGGCGTCGACGCGGGCGCCAGGAACGACCCGTCCAACTGCATGCCGTACGAGTTGGGATCGGCCTGCTGCGGCCTGCGCTCCTGGCACGTGAGCGGGATGTTCGGGTCCTGCGCGGCACCGGCGGCAGCCGTCCTCGGCGCCGCGTCGCGGCCGGCGTCCGCCTTGGCCGGGCCCAGGTAGGTGCTTGCGGAGATCGCCACGAGGGCGGCCACCGCGACCGCTCCGGATCTGCCGTATCTGCTGCTCGGTAGGGCTCTGCCGGTTGGTAGGGATCTGAGGCGCATCTGACGGTCCTTCCGACACGGGACAATGACGGGGGAAGTGCGCGTGCGGGGTGTGCGGTGCTACCCGGGGACGGGCCCGCGTGGGCGCCGAGGCGACGCGGGCGAGGTCGGCTCGGCGCAGTGCGGCGGGCGGGCCCCGGGGGTCGGTGGGGCCACGCGTGATGCGCGCGGCCGGGCAGGGGCGAAAATGCGCCCCCGCCGTGCGCGAACAGCGGTCGAGGCTTCGGCGACAGCCCCGCGGTCCATGTCCGCGAGGCGGGCGTACGAGTCCCACAGTGTTTCCGTCACCTGCCGGTACGGGGCTTCGCCGCGCAGCCGCGTGCCGGTGCCGTTCGCGTTCGTGCGCAGCCAAGTCGACCCGGCGGCGCGCAAGTTGCGCGCGTGGTCGCGAAAGATGCGGGGGAAAGCGTGGGCGTGCACGTCGGTCACGGGTGAAGCCACTGTCATGGAGGGTCCCGATGGCTCGTCAAGAAGCTGTCGCCACGTGCATGATGGCTGCGCCGGTGCATGTCCATCCAATGCCGATCCGGCGCCCCTTCATCACCGAACCGGTATGGGAGCTCGCGTGGACCTGCTCGACGGACGCCTGAAGTTCAGGCACCTGACCCTGATCACGGCAATCGCCGAACACGGGGGAGTCAGCCGGGCGGCGGAGGCCCTGCACCTGACCCAGCCCGCCGCGACCCGCACGTTGCGCGAGCTGGAGACGATGGTCGACGTCCCGCTGTTCGAGCGCGGGCCGCACGGCATGAGCCCCACCCTCTACGGCGATGCCCTCGTCGCGCACGCGCGGGTGATTCTGGCCGAGGTACGCCGGGCCGGCGACCACATCGCGAGCCTGCGCGAGGGGCAGACCGGCACGGTCACCGTCGGCACGCTGCTCGCGGGCACCAGCGTGCTGTTGCCGCGCGCGGTGGCGGCGCTCAAGCGGAGCAGGCCGCGGATCACGGTCGTGGTCCGCGAGGCGACCTACGACGTGCTCTATCCGCAACTGCTCGCGGGCGAGATCGACGTCGTGGTCGGCCGGCTCGGGCGCGCCGAGGACGCCGGGCGGGTGCGGCAGGCCGCGCTGTATCGCGAGCCGATCCGGCTCGTCGTGCGGCGCGGCCACCCGCTCCTGGAGAGCGCGCGCGGGCTCGCCGACACGATCGCGCACCCGTGGATCCTGCCGCTCGAACAAACCGCCCTGCGCACGGAGTTGGCCCAGTTGTTCGCCCGCAACGGCCTGTCGTTGCCGGCCGACCGGGTCGAGTGCACGTCGATCCTGACCGTGCGCGCGCTGCTGCTCGCGACCGACATGATCGCGGCGCTGCCGGAGTTGGTGGTCACCGGCGACGAGCGGCTCGCGGTGCTGCCGGTGCCGTTGGAGTCGGTGCGCCGCACGGTGGGCACGACGGTGATGGCCGACCGCACGCCGACGCCCGCGGTGAGCGCGTTCCTCGAATGCATCGGCGAGGAGGCGACCGCGCTGCGCGCCGCGCTCGGGGACGAGGCGACACTCGACCGGGACTGAGCGGCCCGTTCGTCGGATTCGGCGTCACACGAGTGACCTTGGACACACACCACATCGCCGGCGACTCCCGTTCCCCCGGCCGGCCCCATATGCCCCTTTGCTCCATAGCGGATCGCAAGGCGTGTGTCCATGGGCCTCGCCCCCCAGCGGGAGAAGGGAAACACCCCGTACGTTGGGGGGATTGTCGGATCGTCCCATCAGCGGTCGCTGCATAGCGTCGATACAGGCGCCCGAGTCGCCGTGTCCGCACGACCGACCCCCACCGAGATACGGGATGTTCATGACGATCACCGCACCCCTGTTGGACACGCCGGAAGTACCCCGACAACAACGCGGCAGCGATTTCGCGCCGCTCCTGGCCGAGCTCAAGGCGGCCGGGCTGTTGGAGCGCCGCACCGCGTGGTACACGCGCATGATCGGTCTCAACCTGGTCTTCCTGCTCGCGTCGTGGGCCGCGGTCTGGTCGGTGGGCGACTCGTGGTGGCAACTGGCGTTGGCGATTCCCGTCGCGCTGTTCACCACCCGGGCGTCGTTCGTCGGGCACGACGCCGGTCACCAGCAGATCGCGCGCAAGGCCGGGACGCACCGCGCCCTGTCCCTCGTGCACGGCAACCTGCTCATGGGGATGAGCACAGGGTGGTGGAACGCCAAGCACAACAAGCACCACGCCAACCCCAACCACCTCGACAAGGACCCCGACGTCGGGGTGGGCGTCCTGGTGTGGGACGAGGGCCAGACGGCCGGCCGCACCGGCTTCATGGGCTGGCTGACCCGCAACCAGGCCCGGTTGTTCTTCCCGCTGTTGCTGCTCGAAGGGCTCAACCTCAAGGTCAACGGTCTGATGGACCTCAAGAACCGCACGCCGCGTGAGCGCCTGGTCGAGGGCACCGTCCTCGCGGTGCACTACGCGCTGTACTTCTCGGTGCTGCTGATCGCGATGTCGCCGGTCAAGGCCCTGGTCTTCGTGTTCGTCACGCACGCCCTGCTCGGTCTGCACCTGGGCATGGCGTTCGCGCCCAACCACAAGGGCATGCCGATGCCCGACCCGAACGTCAAGTGGGACCACCTGCGCCGCCAGGTGCTCACGTCGCGCAACGTCAAGGGCGGCCCGGTCACCGACTGGATGCTGGGCGGCCTCAACTACCAGATCGAGCACCACCTCGTGCCGAGCATGCCGCGGGTGAACCTGCGGGCCGCCCAGCCGATCGTGCGGGCGCACTGCGAGCGGCTGGGTGTGGACTACCTGGAAACCAGCCTGGTCGGCTCGTACCGCCAGGCGTTGGGACACATGCACGCGGTAGGCGCTCCGATGCGCGCGGAGCGGGCAGCGGACGCGAGCTGAATCCCGGGAACGGGGATTGATGTGTCGTACATCTATCCCTAGGGTGGGGGCGCCTCTGCCCCTCCTTCTCCCTGGAGCGCGTCCCGTGGACAGCCCCGGTTCCCCTCGTCTGTCCCCCACCGGTGACCTCCCCGACCGCGAGCGCCCGGCACGGCGGCAGCGATTCCTCGTCCCCGTGCTCGGCTCGTGCGGCATCGTCGCCGCGCTCATGCAGACCGTGGTCGTCCCGCTCCTGCCGGACCTGCCCAAGCTGACCGGAAGTTCGGCGTCCACGGTGAGTTGGACCGTGACCGCGACGCTGCTCAGCGGTGCGGTGTGCACACCCCTGCTCGGGCGGGCCGGGGACATGTTCGGCAAGAAACGCATGCTGATGTTCGCCATGTGCGTGCTGTCGATCGGCTCGCTCATGTGCGCGCTGACCTCCGACATCGGCGTGCTGATCGTGGGCCGCGCCCTCCAGGGCGCGGCGACCGCGGTGGTCCCGCTGGGGATCAGCATCCTGCGCGACGAACTGCCGCCGGCCAAGGTCGGCGCCGGCGTCGCGATGATGAGTTCGACCCTGGGCATCGGCGCGGCCGTCGGCCTCCCGCTCGCCGGCCTGGTGGTCGACCACGCCGACTGGCACGTGATGTTCTGGGGCGCGACCGCGCTCGCGCTCGTGGTGCTCGCGATGATCGCCCTCGTGGTCCGCGAATCGCCGGTACGCAACCCCGGCCGCTTCGACGTGGTCGGCTCGATCGGCCTCGCCGCGTTCCTGGTGTGCCTGCTGCTCGGCGTGTCCAAGGGCACCGCGTGGGGCTGGGGCAGCGGCCGCACCCTCGCGCTGTTCGCCGCCGCGCTGGTGATCGTGCTCGCGTGGGGCGTGCACCAGTCGCGAATATCCGCCCCGCTCGTGGACCTGCGAGTGACCGCCCGGCCGGCCGTACTGCTGCCCAACATCGCCGCGCTGTTCATCGGATTCTCGTTCTACGCCAACAGCCTCTCCACCGCCCAACTCGTCCAGACACCCAAGGAGAGCGGCTACGGCCTGGGCGTCTCGGTCGCGGTGGGCGGCCTGTGTCTGCTGCCCGGCGGGGTCATGATGGTCGTGCTCTCGCCGATCTCCACACACCTGACCGCGACCCGCGGACCCAGATTCTGCCTCGGCATCGGCTCGGTACTGCTCGCCCTCGGCTACGTCGTCCGAATCTTCACCAGCCACGACCTGTGGCTGATCATCCTCGGCGCCACCGTCGTGGCCTCGGGTACCGCGATGTGCTACTCGGCGCTGCCGATGCTGGTCATCCGAGCGATCCCCGCCGCGCAGACCGCGGCGGCCAACGGGATCAACGCGCTCATGCGCACGATCGGGCAGGCCGTGTGCAGCGCGGTGGTCGCGGCGGTGCTCACGTCCTACACGCTCACCGTCGGCGGACACACCCTGCCCGCGCTGCACGCCTACATGGTCGTGTTCGTGATCGCCGGCGTGGTCGCGTGCTGCGCGCTGGTCGCGTGCCTGTGCATTCCGGAGCCGACCGGCTCGGCGACCGCGGTGACCGGCGAGCCGCGCAAGGCGGCCCCGGCGCGGGCTATGCCAGACCCAACAGGTCGAACCTGATCAGGCCGTCCTCGAACACGGTCAGGCCGGTCACCTTCGTATCCTTGGCCCGTATCGCCGCAGTGAAGGACTGTTCGTAGGCGAACAGCGGGACGTCCTTGACGAGTTCGCGCTGAACCTCGGCGTAGTCGGCCCTGCGCACCTGCGGGTCGGTAGTGGCCCTGGCCTCGTCGAGCGCGCGGTCCACCGCCGGGTTCTTCCACTGCATGTGGTTGTCCTGGCCCTTGGAGTGCAGGAAGTTGTACAGCACCGGCTCGGGGTCGTCGAAGGACAACACGAACTCGCCCGCGTCGAACTGTCGTTGGATCTGCACCTTCTGGAGGTACTGGGTGCCCTCCAGGAACTCGGTCTTCATGGTGACGTTCTTCATCTTGGCGACCTGACCGAGCCAGTACTCGGCGGTGAGATGCGAACCCGGGCTGTTGTACGTGCTGTACGTGAACGACAGCGGCTTGCCCTCGGCGGCCAGCGCGTCGAGCAAGCGCTGCGCCTCGACCTTGTCGTTCGAGGGCATCGTCGCGTCGGCGGCGACGAACTCCGAGCCCTGGCGCAGGAAGGTGGCGAGCGGCTTGCCCGCGCCGTCGGTGACCACCTTCGCCCGATCCGCCGGATCCATGATCAGCGCGAACGCCCGGCGGGCGCGCGGATCGTCGAACGGCGGCCGGCTCGTGTTGAACAGCGTCACGAAGCCGCCGCTTTTGCCCTCCGTCGCGACCGGTAGGCCGGCCTTTTGTGAATCGCTCACGAGCTTGGCCTGCGCCGTCGTCAGCACGTGCGCCTGGTTGGCGTTGAGCATCGCCATCCGCTGCGACTGGTCGACGACCGGCTTGAGGATCAGCTCCTTCAGGGGTGGTTTCCCGCTGCCCTGCCAGTACTTCGGGTTGCGCTCCAAGACGAGCTGCTGATCGCGCACCCAACTCTTGACCCGGTACGGACCGGCCCCGACCGGCTTGCTGCCGAAGCCCTTGGGGTCGGCCTTGATCGCCTTGGGCGAGCCGACGAACGCGAGATTGTGCGCGATCACCTTGTCGAAGTGCGCGTTCGGCGCCGGCAGGGTGATGGTCAGGGTGCGGTTGTCGGTGACGGCCACGCCCAGTCCGGCGACCACGCGTGCCTGCATCGACTTGTTCGCCGGGTCGGCGTGCCGGTCCCAGTTGAACTTGACCGCCTCGGCGTCCAGCGGCGTGCCGTCGGAGAACTTCAGGTCGGGCCGCAGCCGCAGCGTCCAGACCAGGCCGCCCGGTGCGCCGGTGGCGCTCTCGGCCAACTGCGGCTCGGCCTTGCCGGTCTTCGGGTCGATCCACATCAGCACGTCGAACACGGCGGCGGCCTGCGTCCCGCCGGTGATCTGGGACAGACTCGCCACGATCGGGTCCAGGCTGCGCGCCTCCTGGGTGACCAGGACGGTCATCGAACCCTTCTCGGACGTCTTCGACGACGAGTCGGAGCCGCACGCGACGGTGGTGAGGACGAGTCCGGTCAAGGCGGCGATCAGGGCCGGCTGACGGGGAAGCACGGATCGCACGAGTTCGCTCCTTGCGTGGGCACGACCCCGAACGGACCGGGCGGCGCCGATGACTTCCGGATCTCCAGCGTGAACGGGGATCAACTTAGGGTTGCTTCTGACGCAGCGTCAACCGGTGTTCATGCGCGAGTGATCGTCGCGGGTGCGTGGCACCTTCGTTTCGACGCCGAGTGTGGCGGATCGTCCCCGGTGGGCGGTTTCCGGCTGTTCGCGACGATGTCGCGATGGGCGAGTGTGGCCCGAACTCCGGTTGTCCGCCGCGCAGATGGGCTCGGCCGAGAACGCCCGGGGGTGGCCGGGTGCGATCGCAGCCCGGTCGTGCGGCGGCGGGGAGAGGGCCTGGGCACGAGCCAAGGCGATTCCCGGACATGTCGAACCCGCCCGGGACCCACGGCATTCGGCCGGTCACGTATTGCGATGAAGAGGGTCGGAGCCGGACGATGGCGCCGCCGACATGCGACGCGTGCCCACGAGTTGCGGGACGCAAGCGGCGGGACGCGAGCGCAGGACGTGAGTGGCGGCATACGAGTGGCGAACCGCGAGCGGCGGGACGCGAGCGCGGGACGTGAGTGGCGGCATACGAGTGGCGAACCGCGAGCGGCGGGACGCGAGCAACGGAGCGCGACCGGAAGAGGGAGCAACGCGGTGCACGTCGAACCCGATGCAGCGCAGGCCGCCGAGGAGCGGGCGACGTTGGCCCGAACCACCCGCACGGTCCTGGGCCGGGCCGACTTGAGGGTGACCCACGAGGAAGCGGGACACCCGGCCGTCGTCGAGATCGCCCATGCCGCGCAGCGCGTGCTGCGCGGCACGCCGCAACCCGAACGGCTCGCCGCCCTGGGCCGGTTGCTGGAGCACGCCAGGGCCGGGATCACCGCCCCCGACCGGGGCCGCCCACTTCGACCGGCAGAGCCCCGAGCCCACCTGGACCGCGCTGTCGCCCGTGCGCTCAAGGCCATCCCGGTCCGCGAAGACGCGCCCCTGGCGGACAGCGCCGTCGTCGCATGGCGCGTCCGGGACATCGAGACCCTGGACCGCGCCGAAGAGTTGCTCACCGCGAGCTGGCCGCAGGCACACGCCGAACTGGGCGAAATCGTGGTCCAGGTCGCCCTGTTGCACGGCGCGGCGATCGACGGCTTCACCGATTTCGGCATTCACGGCGCGGTACTGATCAACCGCGCCCGGCTCGACCCGGACCCGAGCGGCCTGCCCGGCCCCATCCGACTGGCCGAGGCGCTCGTGCACGAGGGCACGCACACCCGGTGCAACGCGGCCGCGGTCACCGCCGAGCCGTTCCTGCGCCCGTCCGGCGCCGCGGACCCGCTCGTCGCGACCCCGCTGCGGGCCGATCCGCGGCCGTTGGGCGGGCTGTTCCAGCAGGCGGTCGTCCTCGGACGCAGCGTGCTGCTGTACGAGCGCCTGCTCGACCACGACCCGGCGGCGCCGGACGCCGTCCGCGCCCGGTGCGATCGGCTGGCCCGCGACGCGGGCGCGGCGGTGCGCACGCTGCGCGAACACCGCGAAGCCCTGAGTGGCCACGGTGCGGCCGTCGCGGACCAAGTCGCCGAGGTTGTCCGGGCATACGGGTGAAGGCGCCATGTCGCGAAGACGCGAAGACGCGCAGACGCGAACACGTAGGAATGTAGGGCGAGTAGGCGAGTAGGCGAGTAGGCGTGAAGGCGTAGGAATCTGCGGCGGGCCGATCCGATCCGATCCGGCCCGCCGCGTGGCGGTCCGAGAGCCCACCGGAAGGCAGCCGAGCGCGGACCGAATCCGATGCCGGGCAGGACGCCGCGGAGCGGGCCGGCTTCGCCGCGACGACGGTTGAACGCCGGTTGCCGAGACGGCCGACGTCGGGCGGCCCCGCGCGCGAGACGCGGCGCCGAGCGATGGTCGGCTCGCGGTCCGCGGGTGGCCGGAACTCGTCGTCTGCCCGCTCGGCGGCAGCCGGTCGGGTGATGCGCGCGATTTTTCCGGCGATTCGGGCATAGGACGCTGTGTTTGCCGAAGCTGCGATTGTCCAAGCCGCGATGTGTCCACGACGCGATGTGTCCACGACGCGATTGGCGAAGCGCGATTGCCCGTGCCGCCCGAACGGACGCCAGGAGACCGTATGACGACCGCTGACCTGTCGCCGGAGCTGCTTGCCGAGCTGCGCCGACCCCGTCCGTACCCCGCCGTGTCGATGACGTTGCCCACGCATCGACACCGTCCGGAGAACCAGCAGGACCACATCCGGCTGCGGAACGTGCTGGCGGAGGCCGAGAAGCGGCTCGCGGCGGACCCGGAGGTCACTCGGGACGATCGGATCAGGACGGCCGACCAGCTCAAGGCCGCCGCCGCCGAACTCGACCCGGAGCACTTCCTGGACGGACTGGTGCTCTACGCCTCTCCCGAGGAGCACTACGCCTTCACGGTCGAGGCGCCGGTCAGCGAGCGCGTGGTGTTCAACACGACCTTCCTGACCCGCAACCTCGTCTCCGCGGCCGAGCGGTTGACGCCCTACTGGGCGCTCGTGCTCGGCGACCACGAGGTGCACCTGTGGCACGGTCGGGGCGACGACGTGCACGAGGTCCGCGACGGCGGCTTCCCGGTCCTGTCCGGTGGGCCCGAGCGGGACGGGCCGCCCACCCGCGAGGGTGGTGGCATGGGCGTCGGCGAGGACTTCCGGCGGCTCCTGCACGAGGCCGACGAGCACCTCGCGAAGGCGCTCCTCGGACGTGAGGACAAGGTCGTCCTCGTCGGGCTGCGGCCGCAGGTCAAGGCGTTCCGCGAGACCACCAGGAACGGCGCGCACCTGGCCGCGACCGAGCTGGAGGTCGGCGGCCTTCAGGACACCACACCCGGTCAGTTCGGCCCGATCCTCGCGCCGGCGCGGGCCGCACTCGCGGCGGAGACGACCGCCGAGGCGCTCGCGACGCTCGACGACGCGCGCAGCGCCAAGCGCTACGCGGGCGGCATCCAGGAGGTGTGGGCTCCCGCGCGGGCGGGGCGCGGCGCGCTGCTCGTGGTCGAGGAGGGACTGCGAGTGACCGGCAGCACGCACGGGGTCGAAGGCGCGGAGGAGATCTCGCTGGACGTGCTCACGGGCGACGCCGCCGCCGACGCGGTGCTGGCCGGCAAGGCCGAGGACGACATCGTGGACACCGTGGTCGAAGCGGTCCTGGAGAAGGACGGCAGGGTCGTCTTCGTACCGGACGACACGCTCGCCGACGCGGGCGGCATCGCACTCTCGCTGCGTTACTGAGTCCGGGCCACCCGCACGTGAGGCGGCGACCCCCCAGGGGATCGCCGCCTCACGTGTGTGACGTCACAGTCTCCACAGCGGCCCGGTGGGCTCAGTGCAGATCGCGTTCCAGGACCTCGAGGTCGTCCTCGTACGCGGTGCTCGTCTCGAATCGGTAGATGATGCTGCGTGGGTCGGCGTCGTCGAACGGCGCGTCCAGCCACTCGCCCGGCTCGGAGGGCTCGGTCGCGGACACCCACAGCGTGGAGTCGCCCGGTTCCAGGCCCAATTCGTCGGCACGTTGGGCGATCTCGTCCGGGTCGTACACGTCGAACAGCACGGCGACCGCGCCGGCCGCGGTCTCGGTGCCGGCGTCGTGCGGCGAGGCCGGCGGTTCCGACTCGCCGGCCTCGTCGTCGGCTCGGCGGGCGTGGTCGACGAGCGTGGCGAGATCCTTGACCACGTAGTCCCGGCGGATCAGCACGGTGACCGCCTGTGGGTTGGTCGGCCCCTCGTACTCGGTCTCCTCGTTGCCGCTGCTCGGCACCTCGAACGGGGTGACCTCGTCGTGGGCGTCGTACAGCAACTCGTCGTATGCCTCCGCGGCGGCCGCGAGGGCGTCGTACGCCGCGAAAACGGCCGGGTCGCTCTCGCCTTGGCGGGCTTCGACGGCGGCCAGGTGGTCGTCGATCGCCGATTTGAGAACGTCCGCGGCGGCACGGACCTGCTCTGGCGTGGGCTGCGCAACACCGGTCATGGGGTGACGCTATCCGCTATACCCCCACGCGCGCACAATGGTTCACTGATGGCGGAGTCGGAGAGTCACCAAAAGGCCGGTCATCGCGCCGCCGCGCGGTCGTCGGGGAACGGAAACATGGCGAATTACGAGTTTCGGCAGCTGGACATCCCGCGCGGCACGTCCCGCATCGACGCCTGCCGCATCCTGACCGACCATGCGGAATACGGCTATTGGGAGCTGGATCGGCTCCTGCTTCGCGGCGACGGCAGCCGGCGCGTGGTTCTGCGGCGCCGGATCATCCGGCAGGTACGCACGATGTGACAGGTCGTCACACCGAGACTCGGCGCGGCTTCGGCGCAGCCTCGTTGCGGGTTCGGTGCGAAGCGGACCGGGTGGGCGACGACGAACCGCCCGCCCCTGTCCTCCCAGGAGCGGGCGGTTCACGTTCGCATGCGGTGGATCCGCTCGGCTCAGCCCTCGCTGGGGCGCGAGCGGCGGTACAACACGAAGCCACCGAGCAGGAGCGCGACACCGATCGGCGCCACCGTCAGCGCGGACGAACCGGTCTCCGCGAGGGCCGGGGCACGGTTTTCGTGCTTGACCTGCGTGCCACCGGTGCTGCCCGCCGTCAGGCCCGAGGTCGTCACACCGGTCGTGCCACCCGAGTTGCCACCGGTGGGCGGCTTGGTGGTCGGCGGATTCGTCGTCGGGGGCTTGGTGGTGGGCGGCTTGGTGGTCGGCGGCTTGGTGGCCGGGGGCTTGGTGGTCGGTGGGTTCGTGCACGGCGGGCAGTGCGTTGCCGGCGGCGGCGTGACGTGCTGCGACACGTTGGCGCAGTGGTTGCCGAACGCCGGGTTGAGGGCGCCGATCACGCTGACGGTGTTGCCGCACACATTCACCGGAATGTGGATCGGGACCTGGATGTTGTTGCCCGACGCGACGCCGGGCGATCCGACGGCCGCGCCCTGGGCACCACTGGTGGCGTTGGCCACGCCGACGGCCGCGGACGCGAGCGCGCCCGTGGTGGCGACGACCAGCAGCCCCTTCTTGGCGAACTTGTGCATGTGTACCCCTGAATGTCTTCTGCGAGGGGCGGGGGAAGTTGACCCCGCACGGACGTCAACGAGGAGCGATACGAGAGGTCACCGAAGCCGGGCGGATTAGCTCGTGCGGCTGAGTTTCGGCCTGGCGTGGAACCGGCTTGCGATCACTTTTGGTCGTTCTGTTGTCTAGGCGAGCGCTCGTCCGAGCGGAGCTGATCGACGTCTCGACGGACGTCCCGAGTTGCGCGGGACGCGGACCGCGGCGCCTCGATGGGGCCCCGAACGGCAGGGCCCTGCATCGGTGTTCCGGTGGGTCTCGGACCGCGGGACGCGCCCCGGCGTCGTGGCGGGTGCCCGAGCCGCCGGACGCGTCGCCAACGGGACGGCCCCGAGACCGCAGCGGTCTCGGGGCCGTTCGCACGCCAGAGAGCGTGGGCCTGGGTCAGGCGTTGATGCAGGTGTTGCCGAACGTCGGGTTCAGCACACCGATGACGTCGACAGTGTTGCCGCACAGGTTGACCGGGATGTGGATCGGCACCTGAAGCTGGTTGCCCGAGAGCACGCCGGGGGAACCCACGGCCGCGCCCTTCGCGCCGGCGTCCGCCATGGCGCCGCTGGCACCCGCGAGAACCAGACCGCCGCCGGCCGCGACGATGAATGCGACCTTGCCCATCTTCTTCATAACTCTTCGTCCTCCTAGTCGACACCACGACGCGCTTGCGCGCCGCACAAGGAGAAACGACGACAGTGGACGGAGGCTACGTGCCGGCCCCGGTATTCACTCGTTCGGGCCCGAGGCCAGGCGTGGCCCCCACCCGAGGTCCGGGAGTCATCCGGTCGGGCGTCGGCCGATCGGACGAGCCCGGACAGACGTTGTCCGATCGGGCGTGGTCGGATCAGGCGTTGTCCGATCGGGCGTGGTCCGATCAGGCGTTGTCCGATCGGGCGTGGTCCGATCAGGCGTTGTCC
>NZ_WWJX01000502.1 GCF_009865215.1 Streptomyces sp. SID3343
GGTGACCGGGTCGGTGGTGACCGGGTCGGTGGTGACGGGCTCGTGGAGGGGGAGGGTCACCGGTTCCGACGCCGGCTCCGCGACGGAATCGTCGACGACATCGGCTCGGGTGTCGAACTGCGGGTTGGTCATGGGAGGGACGCTAAGCGAGGTCTGCTGACACGTTCTGTCAGTGGATCGTGCAGACTTGCCGGATGCGGGCGAGTCGGCTGGTGTCCATCCTGTTGTTGTTGCAGACCCGGGGCCGGCTGACGGCCCGACAGATCGCGGACACCCTGGAGGTGTCGGTCCGCACGGTGTATCGGGACATGGATTCGCTCGCGGCGGCCGGCGTGCCGTTGTACGCGGACGCGGGCCACCGCGGCGGCTACGAACTGCTCGACGGCTACCGCACCCGGCTGACCGGACTGACCACGGGCGAGGCCGAGTCGCTGTTTCTCACCGGCGTGCCCACGGCCGCCGCCGACCTGGGCTTGGGCTCGGTGGTGACGGCCGCGCACCTCAAGCTGATGGCGGCGCTACCGGCCGAACTGCGGGAGCGGGCCGGGCGGATCGCGGAGTGCTTCCACCTGGATGCGCCGTCCTGGTACGGCACGGCCGACGCCACGCCGCAGTTGGCGGCGGTGGCGGACGCGGTGTGGAACCGGCGGCGGATCCGGATCCGGTATCTGCGGTGGGCCGAGCCGCACGAGAGTCTTCGTACGGTCGATCCCTACGGCGTCGTGCTCAAGGCGGGCGCCTGGTATCTGGTCGCGGCGCACGCGGACGAGGGGTCTCGCGCCATCCGTACGTATCGCGTCTCGCGCGTCGTCGAACTCGACGCCCTGGCCGAGGAGTTCGAGCCGCCTCCCGGCTTCGATCTCGCGGCGCACTGGCAGTCCTACCTGGCCCACTTCGACGCCCGCCGCTTCCGCGACACCGCCACCGTCCGGATGTCGCCGGCCGCGCTGGCCCGCATCGACGGCCTGACCGAGCCCGCGGTGGCGCGCGCCGCCCACGAGAGCGCGAGCGTGCCGGACGCGGCCGGTTGGGTCCGGGTCACCATCCCGATCGAGTCGATCGAGCTCGCGCACAAGAGCATGTTGGCCTTCGGCGCGGGCGTGGAGGTGCTCGCGCCGCGCGAACTGCGTGAACGGTTGGGCGAGACGATCGCGGAACTCGGCCGGCTGTACGGCTCCTGACGCAGCGTCACCAACGGAGGCGTCAAGTCCGGAGGCGTCAAGGACGGATGCCCCAGGAGGGCACGCGTCAAGGGCGGATGCCTCAAGGGCGGACGCGTCGAGGTGGGACGAGTTGCGGTCCTACCGGTCACGGTCGGATCCGGCATGGCCGGCAGCGTCATGGTCGGCGGCGAGGGCCGCCCGATGTGTCGTCGAGGCCGTCAACGGTGGTGGGCAGCGTGCCGAGCTCGTGGTCGTACAGCCATCCGGTCGCTCGGGCGTGCAGGCGGGGAAAGAGGATCGGCATCAGCAGGTCCCGCAGCCGACCGGCCGGCGGACCCGCCGTCTTGGCATCGCGGTTGGCGCTCGCGACCTCGGCCATCCGCCGCAACCGCCCTTCCCTGACCCGGTCGTAGGCGGCCAATGCCGGTGCGACCGCCCCCGCCCGATGCACCTCGCGCGCCAACACCACCGCGTCCTCGGTCGCCATCGACGCGCCCCGGCCCGCGCCCACGGGGTGGGCGGCGTCGCCGATCAGGACGGTTCGGTCGTCGTGGCGCACCGGTACGCGGCCCAGGACGTGGTGCAGGGTCACGCCGTGCAACTCGCCGGGCGCGCGGCAGATTTCCCGGGGCCGGGCCTCGGTGCGGTACAGCGCGGCGACGTCGTCGAGGGTGACGGCCGTCGGGTCGGGGGCCGAGCGGGCGCTGATCCGGGCCGACCACCACGTCGTGCCGTCGGGGACGGGCACGTGGACGAACGCCCCGGCGCGGCAGAAGGTCATGTCGAACGCGTCGGCTCGGTCCCGGTCAGGGATTCGGCGCCGGCTCCGAGGACGCGGTCGAGCCGAGGTCGCGGGCCCAGGCGACCTCGTGATCGAGTTGGCCGCTGGTACGGAACAGGGTCACCTGATGGGTCTCGGCGAGCACCGTGGCGAGTCGGGCGCGGTCGGCCGGTTCTAAGCCCAACCTGCGCCAGAACGGCCCCGATCGGCGACTGAACAACCACGCGTGCCGTGCGCCGGTGTCGGCCGCCCGGTCGAGCGCGAACCGCGCGAGGTCGAGGCCGAGCCCTCGACCCCGCGCCGTGTGGTCGACCGCGACGCTGCGGATCAGCGCGTGCTCGCCGTCGGCCGACAACTCGTAGCCGGTGCTGCCCCGTACCGTCCCGTCCGCGTCGCGCAGCAACCACAGCCGAACGGTCGGCGCGTCCAGGCCGCTGAGCGTCAGATCCGCGCGGTCGAGAAAATCGTGGAGGTCGGACAGGTCGGCTGGCCCGGCCTTGGTCAGCGATCGCATGGGGGACGATTCTAGGAAGCCGCCCCGACGCGAACCCGGTGGTGTGCCGGATGCCGTGGACCTGCCCGTGGTCCGTGGTCCCTGCTCTCCGGCCCCCCCGGTTCGTGGCGCCGTGGCGCCGTGGCTCGTGGCCGGCGGCCGTCCGGGAGGGGGTCGTACGGCTGCCGCCGGCGCGAGGATTTCCTGCGCTACTCCCCGCCGAGCCACAGGTCGGGGCCGAACACCTCGTAGTGGATGTCCGATGCGGGTATTCCGCGCTCGATCAAGGCCGTTCGTATCCCGCGCATGAACGGCAGCGGGCCGCACAGGTACGCGTGCGCGCCGGTCGGTATCGCGATGTCGGTCAGGTCCATGCGGCCGGCGCGGTCGGTGGGTCGGTTCGGGGATCCGTCCGTGCGTCCGTTCGAGGGCCGGTCCACGGGTTGTTCGGCCGCACGCGACTCGTACCAGAAGTGCGCCACGCCGGCGGGCAGTTTCGCGGTCAGTTGTTCGTGGTCTGCGCGCATCGCGTGGTCGGCGGGAGAACGGTCCGCGTGCAGGACGGTGACCGAGCCTTCGTGGCCCAGGTCGGCGAGGTGGTCGAGCATGGACAGGATCGGCGTGCACCCGATCCCGGCCGAGATCAACACGAGCGGGCCGGGGGTATCGGTGAGCACGAGGTCGCCGTAGGCGGCGGACATGGTGACGCGGTGGCCCACGCGAACGTGCGCGTGCAGGTGGTTGGACACCTCGCCGTCGGGCGTGCCGGCGGCGCGAATTCGCTTGACGGTGATGGTGCGGGTGGGTGCGCCGGGTGCGCCGGAGAGGCTGTACTGGCGGATCTGCCGTGCGCCGTCGGGGAGTTCGACCTGTACGGAGACGTACTGGCCGGGGCGGAAGGTGCTGTTGGCGCCTCCCGTCTGCTGTTCGGCTTCGGCTTCGGCGATGTCGTCGACGGGGCGCAGACGGAACGTCGCGACGTCGTCGGTCTCTCGGGTACGCTCCACCACTTCCCAGGCGCGCCAGGTGCTTCCGTCGACCGCGCCGGCCGCCGCGTACAGTCGCTCCTCGATCGCGACGAGAGCATTGGCCATCAGCCAGTAGACCTCGTCCCAGGCTGCGGCCACCTCGGCGGTGACGGCGTCGCCTAGGACGTCGACGATGGCCGCGAACAGGTGCGTGTGGACGACTTGGTACTGGTCGCGGGTGATGCCCAGGGACGCGTGCTTGTGTGCGATTCGCGTCAGCATCGCGTCCGGGCGGACCTCCGGATGCCGAACGAGCCCGGTCGCGAACGCGGCGATGGCGCCGGCGAGGGCCTGCTTCTGCGCGCCCGAAGCCTGGTTGCCACGGTTGAAGAGGTCGCGCAGCAGCTCGGGGTGGGCGTCGAACAGCTTCCGGTAGAAGAGGTCGGTGATCTCGGTGACGGCCCCACCGACGGCGGGCAGGGTGGCGCGGACGGTCTCGACGGACTTCGCGGACAACATGAAGACTCCAAATATGCACGGATCATGCGTATTAAAGGATGTGAGTTTTCCGGAGAAGCGCGGGAGGTGAGCTTTACCGAACAGCGCGAGTGTGAGCTTTTCCGGAGTAGGCGCTTCGACGAGTGGGGCCGGACAGGATCGGACGGATCGAGTGGACCGGTGCAAAGTCGGGTGGGTGTGCGGTCGGTGCGTCGAGCTCCGGACTCAGACCACCCGGGCCGGCGCCCGGCCGACCATGCCGATCAGCATCGGCCCGGTCGGTGACTCGATCAACTCGGTGAGCGTGATCGGATCGAGCGACGCGTAGAACGCCTCCTGCGCGCGACGCAGCGCCCCGCGCAATCGGCACCCGGAGGCCAGTGGGCACGGCTCGTCGCCCTCGCAGCCGACGACGTCCCCGGCGCCCTCCAACTCGCGTACCAGTCCGCCGATCGACGCGCCGGCGCCCGTGGTGGTGAGCGTGAGGCCGCCGCCGCGACCGCGCCGTGCCTCGACGAGGCCGAGGTGCTGGAGGCGGGCCACGGCCTTGGCCGTGTGCGTGTAGGGGACGTCCACCACTTCGGCCACCTGGCGAGTGGTGAGCAGTTCCTGCTTGGCCGCCGCGAGACACATCAGCACCCGCAGGGCCACGTCGGTGAACTTCGCGAGCCGCATGACCGCACGATATTTAATGCGCATGTCAAATGCAAATTAAGGTTCGGGTCCCGTCCACGCGGCCGCGACGCGGCTCCCGGCCGCGAAGTCGTCGACGGGTTCGGCCACTTGGCCGTGACCGTGTCGCCCCGGGATCGGGCGTGGTCGCTACAGGCCGAAGGCCGCCGGTGGGTTGGTGGCCAAGGAGCGGAAGGTTTCACTCGGGTTCGCGACCAGGCGGCGTTCGTCCAGATTCATCAGACCGGCGAGCGAGGACACCTCTGCGGCCACCGTGCCGTCCGGCCTCCGGATGGACTGCTCGATCCGGAACGTCTTGCGCGGGCCCCATACGAAGACGCAGTCGACGTCGACCTCGTCGCCGGCGTGCAACTCCTGCCGGTAGCGCACCGTCGTTTCGAGTGTTACCGGGCCCACGCCGTTGTCGAGAAGCAGGCGCTGCGGGATGCCGCCGGCTTCCAGCAGGGCCCAGCGCGCGTGTTCCGCGTACTGCATGTAGACGCTGGAGTTGAGGTGCCCCTGCGAATCGGTCTCGTAACCGCGCACGCTCACGCGCACGGTGAACGGCTGCGGTGCGGACTCTTTGCTCTGCTCCGTCATGGCGTGTCCTGTCCTGTCCGGCCTGCTCGATGATCGCCGTGCCCCGATCGTCGTCATGCGGGCGCATCGGGGCACGGGGCGATCATCGTCCGTGAGCGCGTGCGTTGTCGCCACCGGGCCGGACTTCGAGGCCGCCACGAACTCGGACACGGACATGGTCTGCGGCTCGGAACACGGGCCGGTTCGGCCTCGGGACGCGGGCCGGTTCGGCCTCGGGACACGGGTCGGTTCGGCCTCGGGGACGCGGACCGACGGCCGGCTCAGGACGCCTGGGTGAGGAATCCCTCGACGATCGGGAGTACGACGTCGACTCGGCGCATCACATCCATGTGCGTGGTGCCGGGCAGCAGTGCCAGTTGCGCGTTCGGGATCAGATCGCGCATGGCCACCGCGTGCTCGATGCGCACGAAGTCCGTGTCGCCGAGCAGCAGCAGCGTGGGCGCCGTGATCGAGCGCAGTTCGTCGTCGGTCCACCCGGGGAGCGCGGTGACGAGTGCGGAGGTCTTGGCCAGCGCCGCCTCGAACCGGCCGGGGTCGGGTGCCACGCGCACGTAGGCGTCGTACATCTCCTTGAAGTCCGCCTCGGTGGGCAGCAGTTTCGACGTGCCGAACTGCTCGGGGTCGAAGATCTCCGGGTGGTAGCCGTCCGTTCGGGAGTGCGTGGAGGCGAGGACCACGCGGTTGACTCGCCCCGGGTGCCGTACGGCGGTCTCCAGCGACACCAGCCCGCCGAGGCTGAACCCGAAGACGTCGGCCCGCTCGATGCCGAGGTGGTCGAGCAGGCCGACCACGTCGGCGGCGAGGAGTTCGAAGGTGAGTTCGCGGTCGGGGCTCGCGGTGTGCCCGTGGCCCTGCAATTCGGCCGCGATCACCCGACGGTTCGTGGTCAGGCCGGGCAGGAGCGGGCCGAAACACAGGTCGATGGTCAAGCCGCCGCCGTGCAATACGAGCAACGGGAACTCACCCTCGCCGGAGTCCTTTCCATGTACCTCGTAGTACATGTCGAGGCCGTTGACAGGTGCGTAGCCGGTGATGGGGTCGGTCGTCATCGTGTGCTCCCGGGTCGGTCGAGGTTCGTTGTCCACAATGTTGGACCCCGGCTGCGCCCGAAACTCATCGCGAGCGAGCGAGGGAGAGCGCGGGCGAGAGCACCGGCGAGAGCACCGGCGAGAGCGCGCGGGCGAGCAAGCTGCGGGCGCGGGGCAAGGCCGCACCCGCACGTGTGCGCCCCGAGTGGCCGGCGGTGCTTGCCCGACGGATGGCCGAGCGAGCCGCGCGGCTTTCCGCGTGCCCGGCCGGGAACGGTGTTTCGGGATACATCGCGCGGGTCGGATTCGCTTACGCGGTCGGCGAAACCGGGCCGTGCCGATGATCGATGCCGAGATCGCGTGCCTAGGCTGAGACGAAAGCGTGGCACGTTCTTCAGTCGGACGGGTCAGTTACGGGGGAGCAGCGATGATCGTCGAATACATCCGCTACACGATCGCCGAGTCTGACGGCGAGGAGTTCGAGGCGGCCTACGGGCGCGCGGCCCAGGCGCTCGCGGTGGCGCCGCAGTGCGTGGACTACGAGTTGGGCCGATGCGAGGAGGAGCCGAGCGCCTACGTCCTGCGCATTCGCTGGACGTCGACGGCCGACCACGTCGAAGGCTTCCGCAAGGGGGAACACTTCGCCGCGTTCTTCGCCGCGATCAAGCCGTATGTGCAATCGATCGAGGAGATGCGGCACTACGCCGTGACCTCGGTCGTGGGCACGGGGGCGTCCACGCCGACGCTGTACGAGTGGGCCGGTGGCGCGGAAGCGTTCGAGCGGCTGTTCACCACGTTCTACGACCAAGTTCCCCAGGACGAGATCCTGGCCCCGGTGTTCGCGAACATGGACCCGCACCACGCCCAGCACGTCGCGGCGTGGCTCGGTGAGGTGTTCGGCGGCCCGGCCCGCTACAGCACCGAGCTCGGCGGCCACCAGCACATGGCATCGCGCCACCTCGGCCGAGGCATCACCGAAACGCAGCGGCGCCGCTGGGTGGGCCTGCTCCTGGAGACCGCCGACACGGTCGGCCTGCCCACCGACCCGGAGTTCCGCGGCGTCCTGGCGTACTACCTGGAGTGGGGCACGCGGATGGCGATCCTGTACTCGGGCCCCAACCCGCCGCCGCTGCCCGAGTCGCCGATGCCGAGCTGGGATTGGGGCCGGACGCCGCCCTACACGGGCTGAGGCAGGGCAGCGGCCCCGCCGTCCCACTCCTCGGCCATCGGGTGGTCCGACCGGTGGTCGAGGACGAGCCGTCGGTCACCTGACGCTTCGTCACGCACGGGGTCCGGATCGACACGCGATCGATGCGCTACGCGCGTCACCGATGAGTCGGGTGCGTTTCGTCCGTTGCGGGCAGGCATGTGACGCCCCCTCAGCCGGCCCACAAACAGGGCCAAACGGATGCGCGACGTGGTAAACCCAAAATTCGGGTAAAGGTATTCACCTTGATTGGTATGGATTTCGGCTGCCGCGCCGACAGCCCCTCGTCCCACCCGTCCCCGACACGGCAGCATCACCCGCGTCGATGTCACTCGTGACAGCTCCGTCACATGGAGGAACACACACGTGAAGAGACACACTCTCGTCGCGTTCGCAGCCGCCACGACCTTGGTGGGCGGGCTTTTGACCCTCGCTCCACCTGCTCTGGCGGACGACTCGCCGGCACCCTCGGCCGAGTCCGTGTCCACGCCCATCGCATGGAAGAGCTGTAACAGCTCGAACTACCCGAACATGGAATGTGGTTCGCTCCAGGTACCGATGGACCACAGCCGTCCCCACGGCACGAAGATCACCATCGCACTGTCGCGGATCAAGCACACCGCGGCGAAGTCGCAGGGTCCGCTCCTGGTGAACCCCGGCGGCCCCGGCGCCCCCGGTCGCGGCCTCGCGGGCTATGTCGCGAAGAACCTGCGCCCGGACGTGGCCGCGCAGTTCGACGTGATCGGGTTCGACCCGCGCGGCTCCGGCCTCAGCGAGCCGCACCTCGACTGCATCCCGGGTTTCAACAACCCGGTGCGCCCCGACACGGTCCCGCAGAACTTCGGTGACGAACTCACCAACATCAAGCGCTCGGCGCAGTTCGCCAAGGCGTGCGGCGACAAGTACGGGGACTTCCTGAAGTTCATGAACACCCCGGCCCAGGCCGCGGACATGGACTCGATCCGCGCGGCCCTCGGGGCCAGGCAGATCAGCTACTTCGGCTACTCGTACGGCACCTACCTCGGCTCGGTCTACGCGAAGCTGTTCCCGTCCCGGGTCAAGCGCCTGGTGCTCGACAGCATCGTCGACCCGAGTGCGGACAGCGTCTGGTACGGCGGCCAACTCACCCAGGACGTCGCGTTCGACGCCAACCTGAAGGCGTTCTTCGCCTGGGTCGCCAAGTACGACGCGACCTACCACCTGGGCACCGACCCGGCGAAGGTCGAGACCGCGTGGTACGGCATGCGCGAGAGCCTGCGCAAGACGCCGGCCGAGGGCGTCGTGGGCGGGTCCGAGGTCGAGGACGCGTTCGCACAGGGCGGCTACAACGACGTGTACTGGCCGGAGTTGGCCGACGGCTTCGCCGGCTACGTCAACGGCGGCAACACCGGACCGCTGCGGACCGCGTACGAGGACCTCGCGGCGGCGAGCCCGGAGAACGACAACGTCAACAGCGGTTACCTGGCCACCCAGTGCCGTGACGCGAGTTGGCCGCGCGACTGGTCGACGTGGCACAACGACGCCAAGAAGATGTACGCCAAGGCGCCGTTCCTGGCCTGGAACAACGTCTGGTTCAACGGGGCGTGCGCGTTCTGGCCGACGTCGAGCCTCAAGCCGGTGAACGTCGCCAACAACAAACTGCCCAAGACGCTGCTGTTCCAGGCGACGAACGACGCGGCCACCCCGTACGAGGGCGGCGTCACGATGCACCGACTGCTGCGCGACTCCGCGCTCGTCGTCGAGCAGGGCGGCCGTAACCACGGCATCTCTCTCAGCGGCAGCAGCTGCCTGGACAACTACCTGAACGAGTACCTGTTGACCGGCAAGACCCCGCACGGCCACGGGCACGGCCCCGCCGACGCGGTCTGCCAGAAGCAGCCCGACCCGGTACCCGCGGGCGGCGCGGCGGACGCGAAGGCGGCGGCCCCGAAGCGGGTGTCCAAGACCGCCATGTGAACCGTCGAGTGAGCAGCGCGACCACGCACCGCACGGGCCCGGCCGCATCGGCGGCCGGGCCCGTCGCGTTACCCGCCCCTCGCAGTACCCGACCTTCGTGGCAGTCGGCCTTCGTGTCACCCGCCCGGCACACCGCCCACCGCGGCCAGCGCCCGGAACTCGTCGGCGAGGGCCCCGGGCAAGCGATCGGCGAGCCGGCGATGGGCCGCGTCGGCCGTCACGCTGACGGTGAAGGTGTCGCCGTGTCCGGAGAAGCCGAACACCACCCCGTGCCGACCCATGAGCGGTGGCGCGGCGACGAGTTCGAGCACCGGCCGGCCGGCCAGGGCGAGCGGGACCACGGGGCCGGGCATGTTGGTGCAGCACGTGTTCGAGTAGATCGGCGACAGGGTGAGGTTGCCCGCGATCGAGGCCAGTCGCGCCGGCAGCCGGGCCGCCGTACCGATCGCGAACCGCACGGCGATCGCCTGGCGGGTGGCCTTGGCATGCGCGGTGAGCGCGTGTACGCGGGCCAGTCGCGCGGCGGGATCGGCCTCGGTCAACGGCAGGCGGATCCGGAAGAAGCCCACGACGTTGCCTATTCGCGCCCCCTCGTGGTGGCCGCGCAGGTTCACCGGGACCATCGCGGCGACCCGCCGGGAAAGCGAACTCCCTTGCTCCATCAGCACGTTGCGCAAAGCCCCGGCGACTGCGGCCAGATACACGTCGTTGACGGTCCGCCGCCGATCCGCCGGACCGGCCGCCCGAGCCGCGGTGACCACGTCGCGGGGGATGCTCAGCCAGGTCACGTGCCGGCTCCGGCCCGGAGGCCGATTGAAGGGCAGGGCCGAACCCGCGGGCAGCGCGGCCCGCGCGGTCGCCACCACACTGCGCACGAGCGCCGACCCCGGCCGAGCCGGCCGGTCGTTCCGAACCGCGGGACCGACGGAGGAGCCGAGGGAGGGATCGCCGGACGGATCGCCGGAGGGGCCAGAGGAGGGACCGTCGGACGGATCGCCAAAGGGGCCAAAGGAGGCACCGCCGGACGGGGCCTCGGCCGATCCGAGCAGCACGGTGAGCAGGTGCATCGCCGACATCCCGTCGGCCACGGCGTGGTGGATCCGCAGCAGCACGGCGAACTCGTCGGCCGCGTAGTCGGACACCAGATGCAGCCGCCAAGGCACGCCGTCCGCGCCGAGTGGCTCCCCGACGAGCCCGCCGACATGCGCCCGCAACGCATCCGGTCCGCACAGTCCGGACGGCTCGAACGATTCGGGCGGCCCGAAAGCCCCGAAAGACCCGAAAGTCCCGCTCATCACACCGGCCCCGCCCGCCCCACCGAGCCCGACGACAGGCGACGCGACCACATGCGCCGCCACGTCCAACCGACCTCGCCGCTGCCACGCGTACGACCGCCCCGCACCCGGATACATCAACAGGCGCGGCACCGCACCCCACCGCCGCGCGACCAGATCCCGCACGTCGTCGAGCGCCGGAGGCGACCCGCGAAACCGCACGAGCACGAAGAACGCGCACAGCCCCGAACCCGCGTAGCGTTCGTGCGCGACGAAGGTGACGTCACCGGGCTCCATGGGCACCGAAGCGGGTGACGAGTGCGACCTCGACATGCGGCGAACCCTATTCCTTGCCCGCATGGTCCAACGGCGCGTCGAGCAGGGCGACCAGCTCGCGCGTGAGCACCTTGGTCCGCTCTCCGTCGAGCCCGCCCAGCGGCTCCAGGAAGCGCCCGTGCAACTCCCGGACGACCGCGATCGCCTGTTCGGTGACGTCGCGGCCGTACTCGGTCAGCGACAGCCGTACCGCGCGAGAGTCCTCGGGATCGCGCACGCGCTCGATGACCTGGGCGCTCTCCAACGTGCGCGCCAGCTTGGAGACGTACAGCGCCTCCAGACCCGTGTGATCGGCCAACTCTCGCTGGCTCGGACGCACGCCCGAGCGCTCCATCCCGAACAACGAGCCCAGCAGCGCGTATTGCGCGTGCGTCAGCCCGAGCGGCCCGACGGCTCGATCGACGGCCACCCGCCACTTCATCGACAGCCGCCAGACCAGAAACCCGGGCGTGGCGCCCTCGGACGATGTGCTCATGACAGTTACCGTACATGGCTACTAAATCCCGGCCGGCCACAAGCCGAAATCCCGACACGGGTGTCGGGGGCCGGGTGGCGAGGCCGAGCCGGTCCCGCCCACGCCCCCGCCGGGCCCTGCCACGCGGCGACGCCACTTTCGCCTGCCCGCCCGGCGCGCCCCCGCTTCCCCGCGTCGCCCCGCCTACGCCGCGGCGCAGCCCCCCGTGACCGCGCCGACCAGCCACACCGCCCCGGAGATGCGTACCCCGTCCGCCGTCTCGTACGGCCGCAGCAGTGCCCGGGCCCGGCTCCGCAGCCGCGCGAGCACGGCCGGGGGGAGCGCGTCGAGGTCCACCCGGACCGGCCCGGACGCCAACACGAACTCGGCCGCGTCGGCGGCGTCCGCCCCCCAGTGCATCGGCGCCTCGACCGGCGTCACGGTGATGTCGACGTAGCCGGCCGCCGACAGGATCCGGCGGATGTCGGCCGGGTCGGCGAGCGAGGCCATCGCGCGGGCCAGGTCGGCGTGCGCGGGCCGCGCCGGCGCGTGTTCGAGCTTGAGCGCGTTCAGCGGGGCGAACGCCCGGGCGGTGTCGCCGCC
>NZ_WWJX01000503.1 GCF_009865215.1 Streptomyces sp. SID3343
GGGGCGGAGGGTGGGGTCGGGTTCGGCTTCGGGGGCGGGCTCGCGTTCGGGGAAGGGGGTGTCCGATCCCAAGGCCGCCGGAGTGCGGGCGGAGCTCACGCGGGCGTTGTTCGGCGACAGCCCGCCGCCCCCGGCGCCCCGGGGGACGGGACCGCTGCGGGCGGCTCCCGCGCCGGTGCGGCACGAACGCATCCTGCTGAGGATCGAGCCCGGCCGGGGGGCGGAGTTGGCGCATGCGATCAAGGCGGCGCAGACGCTGAGATTGGCCCGCGCGGCGGCGGATCCGGTACAGATTCGGGTGGACCCCCCCGACATCGGGTGACCCGCGGACGGCGGCGCGGGCAACGTGCTTTCGAGGGCCTCGCGGGTCGCGTTACGCCGGGGGTTGGGCGAGTTTGTCGGCGACGGCGTCGAGGACCCAGTCCAGGCCGGTCGCGAAGGACACCTCGGCGTCCACATCGGTGCCGTCGTACACCGCCTTGGACAGTGCCGGGAAGCGGCCCGTGGCCAGCATCCTCGTCAGATGTGGGCCGGAGGCGCGCTGCCATTCGTGCTTGGACAGGCCTGTGGCGCGTTCGGCCCGCAGGTTCGCGATCTCGCGCCTGATCGCGCCGGTGAGGTAGGCGCCGAAGGTTTCCACGGCGCGCAGGACGGTGTCGAGGTCGGTGAGGTCGACCAGGGCGGCCAACGTGGCCTCGTTCACCGCGAGGGCGTTCGGGCCCAGGGTCGGTCGGCCGCCGAGCAGGTCGGCCAGCCATTCGTGACGGAGGGTGGCCTGCCTGGTGCGGTGGGCGCGAACGCGCAGCACTTCGCGCCAGTCACCGGGCTGCTCCTGGGGGAGGATCTCGGCTTGGACCTCGTCCACCATGAGGTCGAACAGCTCTTCCTTGTCGGCGATGTAGCCGTACAGTCGCATCGGGCCGGCGTCCAGTCGGGCGGCGACCTTGCGCAACGACACCGCGTCCAGCCCGCCTTCGTCGGCCAGCGCGATGGCGGCGGCGACGATTCGCTCCCGGTCGAGCGGCACGGGGCGAGTCGGTGGCTCAGGCCGGTCCCACACAGTCATGGTGACATCGTACTGTTGCGATACATCGTATCGCCGAAATACAGTGTATCGGCATGAGACACCGAATCGCCGTGGTCGGCAGCGGCCCTGCCGGCCTTGCCTTTGCCCGCGTCCTGCACCGCCACGACTACCCCGTCGCCGTCCTCGAACGCGATCCCGCCCCCGACACCCGCCCCCCGGGCGGCACGCTTGACCTGCACGAAGGGCTGGGCCAGCTCGCGCTGGACAAGGCCGGGCTGCTGGCCGAATTCCGGGAGTTGTCTCGTCCGGAGGGGCAGGCCATGCGCATCCTGGACGCGGACGGGACCGTCCTGCGCGACTGGCAACCCCGTCCGGGCGACCGGGCCAATCCCGAGATCGACCGCGGGCAACTGCGTGACCTGCTGCTCGGCCCCCTCGACGTTCGGTGGGGGCAGGGCGTGCGGGAGGTGGCGCCGGGGACCCGAGACGGCGTGCCGGTCCGTTTCGAGGACGGGCGACAGGAGACGTTCGACCTCGTGGTCGGTGCGGACGGCGCCTGGTCCCGGGTCCGCCCGGCGGTCTCGTCCGCGATGCCGCACTACACCGGCGTCACCTTTGTCGAGACCTCCCTCGACGACGTCGACACCCGCCACCCCGACCTCGCCCGGCTGGTCGGCGACGGTTCCTTGGCTGTGTACGGCGTGAACCGAGCCCTCGTCGCCCAGCGCAACAGCGGCGGCCACGTCAAGGTGTACGCCCAGTTCCGCGCACCGCTGGACCGGCACACGAACCCCGACCGGCAGATCGACCCGAACCGGCGCGCGGACCCGGACCCGGCCGACGTCGAGGCCGTGCGATCAAGCCTGCTGGCCCTGTTCGACGGCTGGGCCGCGCCCGTCCTCGATCTCCTCCGCCACGGCACCGCTTTCGTCCACCGTCCCCTCCACGTCCTGCCCGTGTCCCACACCTGGGCCCACGTCCCCGGGGTGACGCTGCTGGGCGACGCCGCCCATCTGATGCCCCCGTTGGGAGCGGGCGCGAACCTCGCGATGCTCGACGGCGCCGAGCTCGCCGAGTCCGTCGCCGCCGCTGCTCCCGGCCTCGGAGCGTTGGACGAGGCCGTCCGCGCCTTCGAAGAACGGATGTGGGCACGGGCCGGCAGGTGGGCGCAGATCACGACGGCCGGTCTGGAACGCCTCGTAAGCCCGGATCCCACCGAAGCCCTCGCCCTCTTCGACGAGGTTCAGCCGTCCTGACGGTCGCGGGTGAGGTCGCTCGGCGATCACGGTGCTCGGCAACCTTCGTTCGGGAGCCGGACACTCTTGGGACGTGACGACCCATCAGGAGCAGGAGGACGGGGACCACGAGTTGTGGGCTCGGGTCCGCAGTGGGGACCGCGACGCTTTCGCGGTGATCTTCGATCGACACGCGGGGGCCGTGTACGGACACGTGTTGCGCCGGACCGGCGATCCGAGCGAGGCCGAGGACCTGACGTCGGCGGTGTTCCTGACGGCGTGGCGGCGTCGGCGCGAGATTCGCTTCGACCGCGACAGTGCGTTGCCGTGGCTGCTCGGTACGGCGAACGGGACGGTGGCCAACAGCAGGCGGGCGCTGCGGCGTTACCGGGCGCTCGCCGAACGGGTGCCGTTGCCACCGGAGGTGCCCGACCACGCGGACGAGGTCGCCCGTCGGCTGGACGAACGTCGCGAAGCCGAGGCTCTGCACCGTTCGGTGGCCCGGTTGCCGCGACACGAGCGTGATGTCGTCGAGCTGTGTATATGGGGCGGCTTGGACCAACAGGCGGCGGCCGTCGCGCTGGGCGTGGCGGTGGGCACGGTCAAGGCCCGGATGCACCGGGCCCGCAAACGATTGGGCGGCCTCCTCCTCGCCGAGGGTGTGGGAGCGCGCAGCGACGCATTGGAGGGAACGCGATGAGCTCCTACGACGAGGATCGGCTGCCCGGTCACGATCGCCGCCGGCGCGAACTGGTCGCGCTCTTGGACGCGGACGAGCCCGACCGGCGGCGCAGGCTCGTACCGGCGGTCGCAGCGGGCGCGGTGCTGTCGCTGGTGGCGGTCGGTGTGGTGGCGGCCCAGCGATGGGGCGGCCCGGAGACGCTGCCGTCCGCGGGGCCGACACGTGGTCAGGATCGGTCGGCGGGGGTACCGAAGGACACCGCCGAGGTGGGGGACCCGGTCCCGTGGGACATCGCGACCCGGATGCTGGCGACGTGCCTCGACAACGGCAGCAGGTACGCGGTCTCGCCGCCACAGCCGACGGGCTTCGACGGCCCGCGCCCGACCGGTTCGCCGTCGGCGAAGCCGACGGCGACGCAAAGGTCGTCGGGTCCGTCGACGGGCGCGGCGACGGATCTGCCGACGGGAGCGACATCCACCCAGTCCTCTTCGTCCACGTGGGGAGCACCGCCGAGTGGGCCCGGGGCGCCGGATGCCAAGCCGACCGGTACCTCGTCGGATCTCCCGACCGCGCCGGCCACGACCCCGCCGGGCAGCGGTGGGCAGTCGTACCTTCCGTACCTTCCGAGTGAGAAGCCGTCGACGCGGTTGCCCGGCGAGCATGCCACCGGCAGCCCGGATCCGCGCGTGTGGCAGTTGCGGGAGCCGGCGTCGGCGTTCGAGCCGTACTTCACCGCGTGGGAACCGGACGGCGCGGGCGGCCTGCGCCCGTTCGTCCTGGGCAAGGCCGACGGCCCGGGCCTGGTCGTGTGCCACGGCGTGCCACCGGTACCGGACCTTCCCGCCCCGACCCGTGCGGATGGCGTCCTGACCGGCTCCCTCGACAGTCGGCAGGTTCCGGTACGCGCTTCGAACAACGGCCCGATCACCTCCACCACGTGGTGGGGTCGCACAACGGACAAGGCCGTCCGCATCGAACTGACCCTGCGCGACGGCACGGTCGTGCCGGTGGTGATTCGTGACGGAATCTGGTTCGGCAACACCTCGAACACGACCATGCCCCCGGAGTCCCCGCAGCTGACGGCGTTCGACCGGACAAACGCCGTGCTCCCGAACACCTCCAGCTTCCATTGGGGTTGAGGGCGATCGCGCGGGGCGTACCGAGGGGACCTGGGAAGGGCCGGTCGAGGCGGTCAGCTCCGGGAGGTTCGGTTTCCTTTCCGGTCCTGGTTTCGCCGGCTCAAGGGCGCGGCGACCACCGCGCTGCCTAGGCTTTCCGGATGGAAAGCACCGGATACCTCCTGCAGGGGCCGCGAGTTGCCGTACGCCGCGTTCGCCGTCAGGACTACGACGAGCTCACGGAGTTGGCACAGGCGAGCGCGGAGATGCTTCGCCGTTGGCTCGGCGCCCGCGACAACTCGCCGGCAGCGTTCGAGAGTTACCTCGAGCGGTTCGAGCAGCCCACGCACGAGGGCTTCGTGATCTGCCTGCGTGGCACCGGTGCGATCGTGGGTGGCGTCAACATCAACAATGTCGTCAGGGGCGCCCTGCAGAGCGGCTCCCTGGGCTATACGGCCTACGCCTCGACGACCGGGCACGGCTATATGACGCAAGGGTTGCAACTCGTGCTCCAACTCGCCTTCGGGCAGCTGGAACTGCACCGTCTCGAGGCGAACATCCAGCCGGGCAACACCTCTTCGCTGAAACTCGTCGAACGTCTGGGCTTTCGTCGCGAGGGCTACTCGCTTGCCTTCCAGTACATCGACGGCGCGTGGAGAGATCACGAACGCTGGGCCATCACTGCCGAGACGGTACGAACAGCGGCGCAGTCCACGGACTTCTCCGAGTCCCGGATCTGACGCCCACCGCGTGGTCAGGAGTCGTCAGGAGTTGCCGGGGGCGGGACGACGCAGCCCGCCGCACGGTCGCGGTCGTGCGAGAGGCCGGTGCGTGCGGTCCGGCACGGCGGCGACGGGGGTCCCTGCCGATACACCCGTTCGTACTCGCGGCGGGAACGCACCCGCGTGAGCACGACGACCGTCCACGGTTTCTCGTCGGCGTCCACGCGGTGTACCGGCCCGGTCCGGGCGCACGATGCGGTCCGGCCGGGCCCGGAGATCCCGGGCGCCCGACCCGAGCGCGAGGCCCGGCTTCGGCAGTCGGGCCCGGTTCGAACGCGAGACTCGACCCGCTCCCGGACCCACCGCCCCGGCCTACCGTTCCTTCCCGCCCCAAAGCGCCCGCCGCCGGCGTCTCGGTCGCTCAGTAGACTGGAGGTTCTCCGGTTCAAACCGATCACAGTCGACACCGATGCCCATACCAAAACCGACATTCATTACCACAATCACCCAAACGTTCGATGGGGGAGCACGCCCGTGGCAGTCCAGCCGATCCGTTTGTTCGGTGATCCCGTCCTGCGGAGCAAGGCCGATCCGGTCACCGTGTTCGACAAGGAGTTGCGTCGGCTGGTCGCGGATCTCACCGACACGATGCGTGAGGCGCCCGGCAGTGGTTTGGCCGCGCCGCAGATCGGGATTGCGCTTCGGGTGTTCACCTATTACGTGGACGGCGCGTTCGGGCACCTGATCAATCCCGACCTGGATCTGTCCGAGGACGAACAGGACGGCCCGGAGGGCTGCCTGTCCCTGCCCGGGTTGCTCTACGACACCAAGCGCGCGTACGGGGTCGTGGCCAAGGGCTTCAACATGCACGGCGATCCGGTCACCATCGAGGGCACGCAGATGCTCTCGCGCTGCATCCAGCACGAGACCGACCACCTCGACGGCATCCTGTTCATCGACCGCCTCGACCGCGAGCAGCGCAAGTCCGCGCTGCGGGCGTTGCGCGAGGCCGAGTGGGCCGGGCAGGCGCCGCCGCAGGTCAAGTTCTCCCCCCATGGCACCTTCGGGAAGGCCCTCTAAACCCCCATGCGTCTTGTCTTCGCCGGCACCCCCGAGGTCGCCGTCCCAGCGCTCGAAGCCCTCCTGGATTCGCGTCACGAGGTCGTCGCGGTCGTCACCCGACCCGATGCCCCGGCGGGCCGCGGCCGCAAGCTCATCGCGAGCCCCGTCGCCGAACGCGCAGCCGAGGCCGGTATCGAGATCCTGCGCCCGGCCAAGCCGCGCGAGCCGGAGTTCCTCGCGCGCCTGGCCGAACTGGCACCCGACTGTTGCCCCGTCGTCGCGTACGGCGCGCTGCTGCCCAAGGCCGCGCTGGACGTCCCGGCCAAGGGCTGGGTCAACCTGCACTTCTCGCTGCTGCCCGCGTGGCGTGGCGCGGCCCCGGTGCAGCACGCGGTGATCAGCGGCGACGAGATCACCGGCGCGTGCACCTTTCAGATCGAGCAGGGCCTGGACTCGGGTCCGGTGTACGGGGTCGTGACGGACGAGATCCGCCCCACCGACACCAGTGGCGACCTGCTCGACCGGCTTTCGCGTTCCGGCGCGCGCCTGCTCGTGGCGACCATGGACGGCATCGCCGACGGCAGCCTGTACGCGCGCCCGCAGTCTCCCGAGGGCATCACCCTCGCCCCCAAGCTCACCGTCGACGACGCGCGCGTCGACTTCACCGCCCCCGCACTGCGCGTCGACCGTGTCGTGCGTGGCTGTACCCCCGCCCCCGGTGCCTGGACCACCTTCCGCGGCGAGCGCCTCAAGCTCGCCCCCGTACGTCTGCGCGGCGGCGACAACACGCTCGCCCCCGGCGAGATCGCGGTCGAGAAGAAGGTCGTACGGGTGGGTACCGGCAGCCATGCCGTCGAACTCACCCAGGTTCAGCCCCAGGGCAAACGAATGATGGCCGCCACCGACTGGGCCCGGGGCGCACACCCCGAGCCCGGTGAAACCCTCGGGACGAACTGAGCACCGTGACCAACGCCCCCGCCGCACGCCCCTACCGCCGCCCGCGTCCCGACGCCGCGCGCCTCGCCGCCTACGACGTCCTGCACGCGGTCGGCGAGCGCGACGCCTACGCCAACCTCGTGCTGCCCGCGCTCCTGCGCGAACGCAAGATCATTCCTCGCGACGCCGCCTTCACCACCGAGTTGGTGCACGGCACGCTGCGCCGGCAGGGCACCTACGACCAGATCGTCGCGGCGTGCACCGATCGGCCCGTCAAGGAGATCGACCCGCCGGTCCTGGACGTGCTCGCGCTCGGCGTGCACCAGTTGCTCAGCATGCGCACGCCCACCCACGCCGCGGTCTCCGCGACCGTGGAGCTGGCGCGGGCCGTCTTGGGCGACGGGCGCGCCAAGTTCGTCAACGCCGTGCTGCGCCGCGTTTCCAGGCAGGACCTCGACGCGTGGCTGCGACAGATCGCGCCGTCGTACGAGGACGACCCCGAGGGCCACCTCGCGGTGCTGCACTCGCACCCGCGCTGGATCGTCCAGGCCCTGTGGGACGCGCTCGGCGCGCGCGGCAACGCACACGACCGGGCCGCGATGGAGGCCCTGCTCGGCGCGGACAACATCGCCCCGGTCATCTCGCTGGTCGCCCGCCCCGGGCGGGTCGAGCTGTCGGAGCTGTTCGAGGCGGGCGCCGTCCCCGGCCGCTGGTCCCCGTACGCGGCGACCCTTCCCGAGGGCGATCCCGCCTCGATCAAGGCCATCCGCGACGGCCGCGCCGCGGTCCAGGACGAGGGCAGCCAGCTCGTGGCGACCGCGTTGGCCAATGCCGAGGTGACCGTCGAGGGCGCCGAGTCGCGCTGGCTGGACCTGTGCGCGGGCCCGGGCGGCAAGGCCGGTCTGCTCGCCGCGATCGCCACCGGCCGCGACGTGTCCCTGCTCGCGGTCGAGCGTAGGCAGCACCGCGCGCGCCTGGTCCGCAACGCGATCGGCCACCTGACGCACCATCAGGTGATCACCGCGGACGGCACCAAGCCCGCGTGGCAGCCCGGGATCTTCGACCGGGTCATCGCCGACGTGCCGTGCAGTGGCCTGGGCGCACTGCGCCGCCGGCCCGAATCGCGCTGGCGACGCAAGCCCGAGGACATCGCCGAACTCGGCGAGCTCCAGCGCGCGCTGCTGCGTACCGCGATCGAGTCGACCCGGCCCGGCGGCGCCATCGCGTACGTCACGTGCTCGCCGCACCCGGCCGAGACCCGCGTCGTGGTGGACGACGTACTGCGCGCGGGCGAGGCCGAACTGATCGACGCCCGGCCGCTGTTCCCGGGTGTGCCCGATCTGGGCACCGGGCCCGACGTCCAACTGTGGCCGCACCTGCACGGCACGGACGCGATGTATCTCGCCCTGCTGCGCCGAACGGGCTGACCTTCGCGGCGGCGGGCACCCCACGTCGGGTCGGCCGACGGGGCATCGTCCACGCCGCGCGCTCACCCACCCGGCCCGCGCCTGCGTGGCGGTCGATCACTCGGACGAGCGGATCGTCCGCACGGATGGCCCGGCGCAGGGCTGAAAACAGAACATGGCGGGCATAACGGCGGGCATGCGGTGCCCATATCGGGCTCGGCCGCCGCCGATCGCCCCTCGGGCCCCGAGAGATCGGGGGGCGTCGGCGTCCGACGCAGCAGGAGTCGCCGCCCCCATGCCCACGCTCGCCCACACCACCGCGCGTCCCCGCGTACCCACCCGCGCGGGCAGGGCGATCCGGGGTGAATGGCATCGGCTGACCGCGGTGCCGGTTCGCGAATTGCGTTCGCGCGGCCTGCGGGCGATTGCGCTGACGGTGTGCATCGTGCTGTCGACGTTCGGGTTCTGGCTCGCGTGGCGCACCACGTGGGGCAGCGATACGGCGCGCGTCCTGGGCGGTGTCAGCGCCGGCATTCCGCTGCCGCTCGCGTTGCTTCGTACGCCCGTCTCGCTGGTCGTACCGGCGCCCGATCTACCGGTGTGGGGAGCACTGTTACAGGTGCTGTTGCTGTTCGGTCTGGCCGAACTCGAACTCGGGCGTCGGCGCACGCTGGTCGTTGCGTACGTCGCGACGCTGTGCGGCACGCTCTGGGCCCGGGCGATGGTGGCGATCGGCCCCGACCACGTGCTGGGCCTGGACGCCTACCGCGCCGACGTGCTGGACACCGGGCCCTCCGCCGCAGTGGTCGGCCTGGTGGTGTGCATCGCGATGGTGCGTCGCGCGCCGATCCTGTTCACGGGGGTGTGGGCGCTGATGATCGCCGAGGTGGTGGTCAAGCCGAACCTGGCCGGACGAGAACACCTGGCGGCGATGACGGGCGTCACGCTCCTGACGGCGGCATCCCTGGCGCTGGACCGCAGCCGGCGTCGGCGGGGCGCGAGGCCGGATCGGGCCGCCCGAAGGCAGTAAACCCGCAACCCGCCCACCCGACGCAACGGGTGGGCGGGTGGGCAAAAAACCCTCAGTGACCGCAACGCTCCGCAGCCCCCGCGGCCAGCGCCCGCAGACGGTCCACCGCCGCCCCCGGGTCCTTCCCGTCGAACACCGCCGACCCCGCGACGAACACGTCCGCCCCGGCCTCCGCGCACATCTCGATCGTCTTCGCCGACACCCCGCCGTCGACCTGCAACCACATCTGCAGACCGTGCTTGGCGATCAGTTGCCGAGTCCGCCGGATCTTGGGCAGCATCACGTCGAGAAAGCTCTGCCCGCCGAATCCGGGCTCCACCGTCATCACCAAGAGCATGTCCAACTCGGGCAGCAGGTCCTCGTACGGCTCGATCGGCGTGGCCGGCCGCAGCGCCATCGAGGCCCGCGCGCCCTTGGCCCGCAGGTCGCGGGCGAGCTTGATCGGCGCGGTCGCGGCCTCGACGTGAAACGTGACGCTGCCCGCGCCCAGCTCCGCGTACGCCGGGGCCCAGCGGTCCGGGTCCTCGATCATCAGGTGCATGTCGATGGGGGTGTCGGTCGCCTTGATCAGGCTCTCGACCACGGGCAACCCGAGGGTCAGATTGGGGACGAAGTGGTTGTCCATGACATCCACGTGGAGCCAGTCGGCGTTGCGCACTTTCGCCACATCGTCGGCGAGGCGGGCGAAGTCGGCGGACAGGATGCTCGGATTGATTTGCACGGCCATGCGCACAGAGTCTCACCCTCGCGGGCATGGTCGAAAACCGCCTCACCCGTTGATCTGACCCGTCGTCAGATGTGCTGCGCCGCAGGTCGGTTCGCACATACGAACGCACCGTGACGGACAGCACAGGTCGGCCAAGGTCAACGTTGTCGGCCGTCGTGGCACACTTCGAGGTGTACGAAAGTCACGTACGCGCGCTCCGGGGTCGGTGAAAATCCGAACCGGCGGTTACAGTCCGCGACCCGGTCGATGCCCCGCAACCACGCGGAGCGACGGCCGGCTGAACCGGTGGAATTCCGGTACCGACGGTTAAAGTCCGGATGGGAGGCTGCGCGCGGCGAGCGACTGCGGCACGTCCGCGTACCCACGGTGCGCACCCGTCGCCGCACGTCGATCCGTCGTGCCGTCCTGCCCGAAAACACCCCGGTGCCCCGCGTCGCAACGCGAGGAGGCACGAGGTGGAGGGCAACACCACCGCGCCGGTCGACGAGACCACGGCAATGCGCCGCGCCATATCGCTCGCCGCCCGCGCGCTGGGCCACACCAGCCCCAACCCCGTCGTCGGCTGCGTGATCCTCGGCCCCGACGACACCCTCGTCGGCGAGGGCTTCCACACCCGCGCCGGCCGACCGCACGCCGAGGTCGAGGCGCTGCGCGCGGCCGGCGAGCGAGCCCGCGGCGGCACCGCGTTCGTCACCCTCGAACCGTGCTCGCACACCGGCCGCACCGGCCCCTGCACCGGCGCCCTGATCGACGC
>NZ_WWJX01000504.1 GCF_009865215.1 Streptomyces sp. SID3343
CGCCGCCCGTGCTGCGTCGGGCCGCCGCGCGTCGGCTCGCGGCGCTGGCCGACCTGCGCGACGACGACGGGCATCCGCTCGTGCCGGCGGCGCATCCGGATCGCTGGTGGGGGTTGGTCGAGCCGACCGACCCCGGGGTGCCGGTGCGCGATCCCGGTACGCCGGTGAAGCTGTCGGGCAGTTCGGTGAGCAAGGTTCGCGACTGCGCGCTCAACTGGTTCTTGGGCAGCGAGGTGCACGCGGACTCGCCGCGCTCGGCCGCGCTCGGCTTCGGCAACGTGGTGCACGCGCTCGCCGACGAGGTGGGCACGGGCGCGACCCCGGCCGAGTTGCCGGTGCTGATGGACCGGCTCGACCGGGTGTGGGACGCGTTGGCGTTCGACGCGCCGTGGCAGTCCGCGCAGCAAAAGGACGAGGCCAGGACCGCGCTGGAGCGGCTGCTGTCGTGGCACACGCACGAGCGGCATCGGGTGGTGGCGGCGACCGAGCACGCCTTCGAGGTGGAGTTGACCGCGGGCGAGTATCAGGTCGTCGTGCGCGGCTCGATGGACCGCGTCGAGCGCGGCGACGACGGGCTCGCCTACGTCGTGGACTTCAAGACCGGCCGCAAGGCCCCGACGAAGGCCGAGATCGAGCAGCATCCGCAACTCGCGGTCTACCAGGTCGCGGTCACCGGCGGGGCGCTCGACGAACTGCCCGAGTTCGAGGGCGGCCGACCCGGGGCCGGCGGCGCGGAGCTGGTGCAACTGCGCACGTCGGAGAAGGACGATCCCGCGCAGCCGCTCGTGCAGACCCAGCCGCCGCCGCAGGCCGAGGCCGACGGCGGCACGTGGGTCGGCGGTCTGCTCGCGGACGTGGCCGGTCGCATCCTCGGCGAGCGGTTCACGCCCAGCACCGGTTCGCATTGCGACCGGTGCGACTTCCGCAAGTGCTGCAGCGCGCGCCCCGAAGGGCGGATGACGGTCGAGTAACACCGTCAAGCGAAGGTCAAAAGTGCACAAAAAGGGGTGGTGCTTCGTCAAGTTTTCAGCGAAGCCATACTCATGGCGACCACTTCCGTCCCCATGTTGTGCCAAGGAGTTTCGTGCGTACCACTCGCGTGGCCGTGCTTGTTTCCGCCGCGGTGATCGGCCTCACCGGTCTGACCGCCTGTGGCGGTGACGACGAGAAGTCGAACGCCAAGACCGACGCGAAGGCCCTCGCCGACGAGGCGGTGAATCTGCTCAAGCAGGTCGACGACTTCAAGATGGTCGGCAGCGGCGAGAGCGACGGCTCGAAGATGGAGATGGACGTCTGCGTCCACAAGGGCGCAGACCTCAAGGGCACCATGAAGATGGACGGCTCGCCGGTCGAGATGATCAAGGTCGGCAAGGACCTGTACATGAAGGCCGACGCCGCCTTCTGGGCCAAGTCGATGGGCGGCGAGGGCGGCCCGGTCGAGGGCATGGACGCGATGAGCAAGCTCATGGCGGGCAAGTACATGAAGACCCCGGCCGACAGCGACGGCGACAACTTCGGCGACCCCTCCGACTTCTTCGACGGCTCGACCGACGGCGTCACCAAGGGCGACGTGGTCAAGATCGACGGGAAGAAGCTGATCCCGCTCAGCAAGAAGGACAAGGAAGGCGCCACCACCACCCTCTTCGTCCCGGAGAAGGGCAAGCCGTACCCCGTCCTGATCAAGAAGGACGACGACAAGACCGAGCTCAAGCTCTCGCGCGGCAAGGACAAGTGCGAGCCGGCCGTACCGCCGGCCGACCAGATCGTCGACGCCGACGCGCTCTCCAAGCTCGGCGAGTCCTGATCCGACGCTCCACCCGCAGCACCCGGACCCGTACGGCCGACCGTCCCTGTCGCCGTGCGGGTCTAGTGTTCCTCCGGTGCACGCCGTACTGACCGATCCGGACGACCTGTGCCGGCTTCTCCGGATCCCCTTCACGCCCGAACAGCTCGACGCCGTGCTCGCACCGCTCGCACCGGGCGTGATCGTCGCCGGCGCGGGCTCCGGCAAGACCACCGTGATGACCGCGCGCGTCGTATGGCTCGTGGGCACCGGGCAGGTACGACCCGACCAGGTGCTCGGCCTGACGTTCACCAACAAGGCAGCCGGCGAACTCGCCCAGCGCGTGCGCAAGGCGGTCGGGCAGCTGCGCGAGGGCGAGATTCCCGCCGACGAGGACGCGGGCGAGCCGACCGTGTCCACCTACCACGCGTTCGCCGGTCGCCTGCTCCAGGAACACGGCCTGCGAATCGGCCTGGAACCCTCCGCCCGGCTGCTCGCCGACGCGACCCGCTACCAGCTCGCCGCCCGCGCCGCGCGCACCGCCACCGGACCGTTCCCCAGCCTCACCGGCCGTCTTCCCGACGTGATCGGCGAGGTGCTCCACCTGGGCGGCGAGTTGTCCGAGCACCTCGTGCCGCCGGGGCGGCTGCGCGCGTGGGACGAGGAGTTCGTCGCCGGGATCGAGGCCGCCGCCAAGCCCTCCGCCGCCGCCCGCAAGGCCGCCGAGGCCGCCCGGCACCGGCTCGACCTCGCCCGCCTGGTCGACGCGTACAACCGGGCCAAGAGCGGCCGCGACCTGCTCGACTTCGGCGACCAGATCGCCTACGCCGCCCGGATCGCCGAAGAACGGCCCGAGGTCGGCGAGATCCTGCGCGACACCTACCGGGTCGTGCTGCTCGACGAGTACCAGGACACCTCCGTCGCGCAACGCGTGCTCCTGCAAGGGCTTTTCGGACAGGGCCATCCCGTCACCGCCGTCGGCGACCCGTGCCAGGCGATCTACGGCTGGCGCGGCGCGTCGGTGGCCAACATCCACGACTTCCCGGTGCACTTCCCGCACCGCGACGGCTCGCCCGCCACGCGCTACCCACTGTCCGAGAACCGCCGCAGCGGCGGCCGCATCCTGACCTTCGCCAACGACCTCTCCGCCCCCCTGCGCACCCCAGAGAGCGGCGTGGAGGCTTTGCGCCCGGGGCCCGGCGCCGAGCACGAGGGATGGGCCGTCGCCGGCCTGCTGCCCACCTACCGCGAGGAGATCGACTGGCTCGCGGACCGGATCAAAACCGCGATCGGCGCCGTCCTCGACAAGAACGGCGACCCGATCACCCCCGGCGACGTCGCCGTGCTCGCGCGCACCGCGACCGACTTCGCCGACATCCACGCGGCCCTGGTCGTGCGCGACATCCCCGTCGAGGTGGTCGGCCTTTCCGGGCTCCTGCACCTTCCCGAAGTGGCCGACCTCGTCGCCACGTGCGAGGTGCTCGACGACCCCACCGCCAACTCCGCCCTGGTGCGCCTGCTCGCCGGGCCGCGCTGGCGGATCGGCGCGCGCGACCTCGCGCTGCTCGGCCGCCGGGCCGCCGAACTCGTGCGCGTCGACCGAGGCGGCGACGACGACACCGACACCCGCCTGGAGGAGGCGGTGGCCGGCATCGACCCCACCGAGGTCGTCTCGCTCTCCGACGCGCTCGCCGACCCCGGCGACCGGCTCCCGTTCTCGGCCGAGGCCCGCCGCCGCTTCGCTCGCGTGGCCACCGAGATCCGCGACCTGCGCCGACACCTGGGCGAGCCGCTGATGGACCTGTTGCACCGCGTGCTCGGCGCCACCGGCCTCGACGTCGAACTGTCCGCGTCGCCCGGTGCGCTCGCCGCCCGCCGCCGCGAGACGCTGCACGCCTTCATGGACACCGCGGCCGGCTTCGCCGACCTGGACGGCGACCCCTCGATCACCGCTTTCCTGGCCTTCCTGCGCACCGCCGCCGAGCACGACAAGGGCCTCGACGGCAGCCTGCCCACCGCCGGCGACTCGGTGAAGGTGCTCACCGCGCACAAATCCAAGGGCCTGGAATGGGAGGTCGTCGCCGTCCCCGGTTTGATCGCGGGCGTCTTCCCGAGCGTGCGCACCCAGAGCAAATGGATCACCAACGGCAAGGCCCTGCCCCACCCGCTGCGCGGCGACGCCGCCGGGCTCGCGGTGCTGCCCGACCTGACCCCCAAGGGCTTCAAGGCATTCGAGGCCGAGATGAAGGGACACCAGGCGATCGAGGAACTGCGCCTGGGCTACGTGACCTTCACCCGACCCAAGCAATTGCTCATCGCCTCGGGTCACTGGTGGGGGCCCACCCAGAAGAAGCCCCGCGGCCCGTCCGCGTTCCTGACCCGCCTGCGGGAGCACTGCCTCGCCGGCAACGGCACGGTCGAAGTGTGGACCCCCGAGCCCGCCGAAGCGCTCAACCCGAATCTGGCCGACGACATCGAGCACGCGTGGCCGCTCCCGCTGGACGCCGTCGCGCTGATCGAGCGCCGCCGCGCCGCCGACGCGGTGCTCGCCGAACTCGCGTGGCGCGACGCCGCGCGGCGGGCCGACCATCCCACGCAGCATCCCTCGGTGGAGACGCCAGGGCAGTCGCCGCCGGTCGAACCGCCGCCCGGGCAGACCTACGGCGACTACGAGCCCGAGGACCCGGAGGCCCACGAACCCCCACCGGAGGACGCGTACGAGGGGCCCGCCGACTCGCCCACGCACGACGAGACCGCGCACGAGGAGCCCACGCACGACGAGCCCACGCACGACGAGCCGGCGCGCGGCCACGACGAACCCCGCCTCCCCACCGACCCCGTCCGCGCCGGGCACCCCGCCGTCGACACCCCCGCGACGCACGAACCCACCCCGCAGGAGCAGGCCCTGATCGAATCGTGGGACCGCGACCTCGTCCGGCTCGCCGAGGAACTGCGCCGCGGCCGCTCCGGCGTGCGCGAGGTGCCGCTGCCCGCGACGCTGTCCGCGTCCCAGATGCTGCGGTTGTCCGCCGACCCGGACGGCCTCGCGCGCGAACTGGCCCGGCCGATGCCCCGCCCACCCGCCCCCGCGGCCCGGCGCGGCACCCGCTTCCACGCGTGGGTCGAGTCGCTGTTCGGCGAACGCCCGCTGCTCGAACCCGACGACCTGCCGGGCGCGGCCGACGAGGAGATCACCGACGAGGCCGACCTGATCGAGCTCCAGGACGCGTTCCTGCGCACTCCGTACGCGCAGCGCGCCCCCCACCGCGTCGAGGCGCCCTTCCAGCTCTTCCTCGGCGGCCGGATCGTGCGCGGCCGGATCGACGCCGTCTACCGCGAGGGCGACGGCTACGAGGTCGTGGACTGGAAGACCAACCGGGTGCAGAACGCGGACCCGCTCCAACTCGCGGTCTACCGGCTCGCTTGGGCCGAATACGCCGATATTGCGCTCGAACGGGTGTCGGCGGCGTTCCTGTACGTGCGCACCGGCGAACTCGTGCGCCCCAAGGGACTGCCGGGCCGTGCCGAACTCGAAGCACTGTTCACCGACGGCGACGACGGCTGATGTGAGACGGCCTCGACACCGACGAACCTCGCCCCTGTGAGGATGGGCCTCATGCGGACGGTTTCCGACACTCGTATGGTTTATGACAGTCGTACGGGACGGATGGGTCGTATGAGGTCGGACGACCCGGGTGGAGCCGACCGAACCTACTTCCAGCGAGGCGGGGTCACAGCGGGTGCGAGGAACCGGTCAGGAGGCGTCGGCGCGGCGTGTCATGGGCGTGCCGGTCGAGCGGCCGCTGCTGCCCGTCGTCGGCCTCGCGCTGCGGCTGTTGCCCTTTCTGGTGATCCTCACCGTCGTGGTGCTGGCCGCGGCCACCCCCGAGGACGTGCACGTCGGTCCGCTCCTCGCGGTGGCCCCCGCGCTCTCCGGGCTCACCCAGACGGTCCCGCGCGGCCCGATTCTCACCGGAGTCGTCGCGGCCGCGGTCGAGACGTTCCTGGTCCTGGTCAACCAGGGGCGCGGCGGCGGTGAACCCTACGTCACGTATCTGTCGATCGGCCTGGTGACGGCCACCGCGTGGGCGGGCGTGCACGTGCGGATGCGCCAGGAGCGCACCCTGCGCGAGGTGCGCAGCGTCGCCGAGGCCGCGCAGGAGGTGTTGCTTCGACCGGTGCCCTCGCACGTGGGGCCGCTCACGGTCGGGGTGCGCTACCGCGCCGCCGCGGCGGAGGCCAGGATCGGCGGGGACCTGTACGAGGTCGTGCCGACCCCGTTCGGCATCCGGGTCGTGATCGGCGACGTGCGCGGCAAGGGACTCGGCGCCGTGCGCACGGCCGCCGCGGTGCTCAGCGCGTTTCGGGAGGCGGCGTACGAGGAGGCGGAACTGCCCGGCGTCGCGCGCCGGGTCTCGGCGAGCCTGGAGCGCAGGCTCGGCGAGGACGACGAGGAGTTCGTGACGATGATCCTGCTCGGCTTCCCGGGCAACGAGGCGTGCGTGGACATTCTCAACTTCGGCCACCCGTCCCCGCTCCTGCTGCGCGCGGCGCACGCCGAGGCGCTCGATCCGCCCACGCCGACCCCGCCCGTGGGCATCCTCGACCTCGCCGGCCTGGAGTTGCCGGTCCTGCGGGTGCCGCTGCTGCCCGAGGACCGGCTCCTGCTGTACACGGACGGCATCGTCGAGGCGCGCAACCCCGCCGGCGAGTTCTACCCGCTGCCCGAGCGCGCGCCCGACAGCCTGCCCGGCGTCGAGGACACCCTGGACCGGCTGGAGGAGGACGTCCAACGCCACGTCGGACACCCGCTCCAGGACGACGCGGCGATGGTCCTGTTGCGGTACGAGCCGGTCGACGCCCGCCACGACGGACTGCTCGGGACGCACGTCAGCGCGTGAGCCCACCCGCGTCCATCGCGATCTCCACCACCAGCGCGCAGTGGTCCGAGACGCCCAGGCGGACCACCTCGGTGCGTCGGACCGCCTCTCGGCCGATGCCGTGGCCGAGCACGTGGTCGAACTGCACGCGCGGCCGATACGAGGGGTAGGTGGGCACCCGGGCCAGGGAACGCCACCTGACCGCGCCCGCGCCGCGCCCGCGCCGGCCCACCACGGCCTGGGGGACACGGCCGGGCAGGTTGAAGTCGCCGAGCAACAGTTGCGGGCCCGGCAGGTCGGCGGTGGAGCGACGGATCCGGGCGAGCTGGGAGATGTTCCAACCGGGCACGAAGGACAGGTGTGCGGCGAGCACCGTGAACGGGCCCGCCGGGCCCTCGACGACCGCCGCGAGCACCCCGCGCGGCTCGTCGGGCACGCGGGTGAGCCCCGGGCGGCCCTGTACCCGCAGCGGCAGGCTCAGCGGCGCGGCCGGGAACCGGCGGATCCGCCAGCGCGACACCGGCAGCCGGGACAGCAGCGCGATGCCGTACGCGGGCCCGCCCTCGCCCTGCTCGTCTGCGGTGTACACCCGGCGCCCGTCCGGGTCCGGGTCGTCCTCGGTCCAGCCCGACACCGGCGCGGGGACCCCGTGTACCGCGGCCAGGAAGCGCCACTGCGGCATCCCCAACGCCTCGGCCGCGAGCGCCGCCTGGTCGGCGCCTCCCGAGCGTTCCTGGTGTCGGTCCACTTCCTGGAGGGCCACGATGTCCGCGTCGAGATCCGCGAGCGCGGCCCGCAGCCGTTCGGGGGCGGCGACACCGTCGGCCAGATCCATGCCGTGCAGGAGGTTGAAGGTGGCGATGCGCAACGTCCTCATCGGCCGACCGTAACGCCGCCGGAGGCCGAGCGCCGACATTCGCGCGTGCGTACGACCCGCGCGCCGGCCCGGCCGTCGATGCCGAGAGTGCGCCGACCGCGTCGTCACGGCCTTCGCGGCACCCGCTCGCGACGTGCCCGCCTCGGCGTCCCGGTCCCCGACGGCGGGCGGCATCGCGTCGATGAGAGGGTGGGGAAGCCGCTGCTCTTCGAGGGCGCGGAGGCCGCCGCCGAGCGCGTCGAGCAGGTCCTGTGGCAGGGCCTCGCGGCGACCTGGCACGTCGAACGACCCGGGAGGGACGTCAGTTGATCCACCCCAAGCCTGCCGTCGGGCAGGCCCTGGCCCGATCCGCACTCGACCGCGCCGCCGAACACCGCCTGGACCAGGCGTGGCTCGACGAGGCGTGGAAGGAGCCGCGGACGCGCGTGCTGGTGCTCGCGCAGGGCCGGGTCCAGTGGTCGGGCCCCGAACACGAACCGCGGCTGGTCCTGATCGGCTCGGCCGACGCCCCCGAGGGCGAGCGCTACCTGCTCGGCGTCGACCCCGACGGCGTGACGTACTTCGCGGTCGCCGTCGACACGCTGCCCGAGGCCGCGGAGGGCATCCGCGAGGCCCAGCTGTACACGCTGGGCACGCTCCTGGACGACCGGGACGCGGGGCTGCTCGTGCACGCGACCGGGCTGCACCACTGGCACCGCACCCACCGGTTCTGCGCGCGCTGCGGGCAGCCGAGCGAGATCGCCGCGGCCGGCCACGTGCGGCGTTGCGTGGCGTGCGGCACCGAGCACTACCCGCGCACCGACCCGGCCGTGATCATGCTCGTGCTGGACGCCGACGACCGGTGCCTGCTGGGCCGGCAGCCGAGTTGGCCGGACAAGCGCTTCTCGACCTTCGCGGGCTTCGTCGAGCCCGGCGAGTCGTTGGAGCAGGCCGTGGCGCGTGAGCTGCACGAGGAGGTCGGGGTGGTCGCCACGTCGAGCGTGTACGTCGCGAGCCAGCCGTGGCCGTTCCCCTCCAGCCTGATGCTCGGCTTCTTCGCGTACGCGGCGGACGACCGGGTGCACGTGGACGGCGAGGAGATCGCCGAGGCGCAGTGGTTCTCCCGCGAGCAGCTCAAGGACGCGGTGGCCGCTTCCGAGGTCGTGCTGCCGGGCGCGCTGTCGATCGCGCGACACCTGATCGAGAAGTGGTACGGCGCGCCGCTGGACGAGAACAACCACTGGTAGCGGACCTGTCCGCACCGCAGGACGAGGACCGGAGCAGCGGAACAGACGACGCGCGGCCCGCGACGGACATCCGTCGCGGGCCGCGCGTGGTGTGGGGCAGGTGGGTCAGGCCGCTGCGGCGACCTTCTCCTTGACCTGGGCCAGGCTCGGGTTGGTGAGCGCGGTGCCGTCCGCGAAGAGCAGCGTGGGGACCGTCTGGTTGCCGCCGTTGACACTCATCACGAAGTCGGCCGACGCGGGGTCGTGCTCGATGTTGACCTCGGTGTAGGCGATGCCTTCGCGTTCCATCTGGCTCTTGAGCCTGCGGCAGTAGCCGCACCACGTCGTGCTGTACATCGTCACGGGGGCCGACATCCTTGTGCTCCTTCGCATGCGCCCTGACCGGAAACCGGCTTTCGCATGCGCCAACGTACGCAAGGCCGGTTTGATTCCGATGCGGCCCGGTCTCGGCGGTCCGCCCGCGGCTGTGGACAACCGACCTCGGCCGTCGGGGATGCCTGAGAGGATGGGTCGATGATCGCTTCCCCCGACGACGTCCTGGACGCGCTCGATCCCGAGCAGCGGCGGGTGGCCAAGGCCGTCGACGGCGCCGTGTGCGTCCTGGCCGGCGCGGGCACCGGCAAGACGCGCGCGATCACCCACCGGATCGCCTACGGCGTGCTCACCGGCGCGATGCAGCCCACCCAGACCCTCGCGGTGACGTTCACCGCGCGCGCCGCGGGGGAGATGCGCGGCCGACTGCGTGAGCTCGGCGTCCCGGGAGTGCAGGCGCGCACGTTCCACGCGGCCGCGCTGCGTCAGTTGCACTACTTCTGGCCGAAGGTCTTCGCGAGTCCGCCGCCGCAGCTCGTGGAGACCAAGATCGCCCTGGTCCGCGACGCGGTGCAGCACTGCCGGCTGCGCGCCGACCGGGCCGAGCTGCGCGACATCACCGGCGAGATCGAGTGGTCCAAGGCCACCCAGACCGCACCCGACGACTACGCGCGGGTGGTGCTCGCGTCCGGACGCAAGCCGCCGCGCGACGCGACCGAGATCGCCCACGTGTACGCGGCCTACGAGAAGATCAAGTCCGGCCGGGGAAAAATGGACTTCGAGGACGCGTTGCTGCTGACGATCGGGCTGCTCGACGACCGGCCCGAGGTGCGCGAGGCGGTCCAGGCGCAGTACCGACACTTCACCGTCGACGAGTATCAGGACGTCAACCCGCTCCAGCAACGGCTGCTGGACCTGTGGTCGAACCAGGCCCGGAGCCTGTGCGTGGTCGGCGACGCGAGCCAGACCATCTACTCGTTCACCGGCGCCACCCCCGCCTACCTGCTCGACTTCCGCCGCCGCCATCTCGGCGCGGAGCTGATCGAGTTGGTTCGCGACTACCGCTCGACCCCGCAGGTCGTGGGCCTGGCCAACCGACTGCTCGCGCACGCGACGGGGGAGGCGGCCAAGCACCGCCTGGAGCTGATCTCGCAGCTCGGCGAGGGCCCCGACCCGCGCTTCACCGAATACCCCGACGAACAGGCCGAGGCCGAGGGCACCGCGAAGCGCGTCCGGCAGCTGATCGACTCCGGGGTGCGGCCCGCCGGGATCGCCGTGCTGTTTCGGACCAACGCGCAGTCCGAGTCCTTCGAGCAGGCGCTCGCGGACATGTCGATCGCGTATCTGCTCAAGGGCGCCGAGCGTTTCTTCGAGCGGCCCGAGGTGCGGCACGCGATGGGCTTTTTGCGCGCGCACGCGATCTCGTCGGGCTCCGAGGCCGACTCGGCGTCGGGGGCCGACTCCGGTGGGCTCGCGGCCGAGGTACGGGCGGTGCTGGGCAGCACCGGGTGGAGCGCCGAGCCGCCGGCCGGCTCCGGGCAGGTCCGGGAGAAGTGGGAGTCGGTCGCCGCGCTGCTGCGGCTCGCCGAGGAGTTCGGCGCGACGTGGCCGCAGGCGTCGCTGCGCGACTTCACGGTCGAGTTGGCGGAGCGGGCCAACGCCCAGCACGCGCCCACGGTCGAGGGGGTCACCCTCGCGTCGCTGCACGCGGCGAAGGGCCTGGAGTGGGACGCGGTGTTCCTGGTGGGCCTCAACGAGGGCATGATGCCGATCACCTACGCGGACACGCCGGACAAGGTCGAGGAGGAGCGCAGGCTGCTCTACGTCGGGGTGACCCGGGCCCGTGAGCACCTCACCCTGTCGTGGTCGCTCGCCCGCACCCCCGGTGGCCGGGGCCGCAAACCCTCCCGCTTCCTGGACGGTCTGCGCGGAAAGGGCTCGCTCGCCCGGCCCGACGCGTTCCGCTCGCCGGGGGCCACCCGCGCCCCCGACGGCACGGTGCGTCCCAAGCGCAAGGTCGGTCCGGTGCGCTGCCGGGTCTGTGCCAAGGCGCTCCAGGACGGCGCCGAGCGCAAGCTCGGCCGGTGCCTGGACTGTCCCTCCGACGTCGACGAGTACCTGTTCGAGCAGCTCGTGCAGTGGCGCATGGAGCGGGCCGAGGAACAGAGCCAGCCCGCGTTCTGCGTGTTCACCGACGCGACACTGACCGCGATCGCGGAGGTGCGACCGCTCAACGAGCGACAGCTCGCGGCGATCCCGGGGGTGAGCCGTACCAAGTTGGACCGGTTCGGCGACGACGTACTCGCGCTGTGCGCGGGCGAGTTCGAGGCGGCGCCCGAACCGGCCCCCGACGAGCTGCCCGACCTGCCGCCGGACCCGTACGAGAGCACGGACGGGGCCTGACATCCGAGGGGTATCCCTCAAGTGACGAGAACCATGCAATAAATCGTTTGCCTAGCGCTGCGAACCACATCTACGCTCACGAGCACGGTCGGAAGTTCGACCGTGCTCGTCCATGAAAACCGGAAACACCCCTGCGGTGTTGCCCCCGAAGCCCTCTCGGAAGGAGGTGATCGTCGTGATCAGGAACTTGAAAACCCAGCGTCAGGCGTTCGCCGCCATTCCGGTCGTGATGTCGGTGGGCTCCGCCAAGCTGTCGCATGCCGTAACCGCCAAGCCCCAGGCCGGTCTCGCCGGCCGTCTCGCGGATCTGTCCTATGCCGGGACCGATGCCCTGATCACCGCCACCACGCGACTGCGTGGCAACGGCAGTGGTGTGTTCGCAGCAGCGGGCACCTCAGGACTCGTCGGTCTGGCAGCGGTCGGCACCGAGGGTCCGTGGCAAGGCGAGCAGGCAGCGAAGACGCGTCGCAGTGAGCGACCGTCCGCAGCGACAGCTTGTGAGCAGGCGCTCGAGACGCAGCAGGCCAATGGCATGGCCATGGCCGGGTTTGCCGGGAACAACGGGTATCCGTCCTGGAGGACGAGGATCTGACGAGAAGTCAGGTCGGCACCTCCAGGGCCGCGGAATCCCGAACACCGGGATCCGCGGCCCTTGTCTTTTGTCGGCTGTCAGCAAAAAACCGAGTAGCGACCGTTGGGGACGCGAGTCCCACGAATCACAGGAGCACCACGTGCCCCACGTCAAACCCCCCGCACCCGGCACAGCCACAGCGACATCGGAGGTAGACCTGATGACTCTCACCGCTTTCGAGGGCACCGACCAGCTCGACAGCACGATCCCCTGCCGTTCGTTCGACCCGGAGGTCTTCTTCGCCGAGTCGCCCGCGGACGTCGAGTACGCGAAGGCGCTCTGCCAGGAGTGCCCCGTGCGCGCGCTGTGCCTGCAGGGCGCCCTCGAGCGTCGTGAGCCCTGGGGTGTCTGGGGTGGCGAGCTCTTCGTGCAGGGCGTCGTCGTCGCCCGCAAGCGTCCCCGCGGCCGTCCGCGCAAGACGGAGGTCGCCGCGTGAACCCCCCGGCGGGACCCCGACGCACGAGCATCCGACACACCTCGTACACGCAGGAACCGATGAAGCACATCCACGACACCAACGCCGTTTTGCCGCATGACAGGAGCAGGGAATTGCATCTCATCCACGAAGCCCTCGCGAGGGCCCAAATGGATCAACAGATCCGCGAGGCCGAGATCCAACGCAGGGCGTACCACGTCCGGATGGCGCGCAAGATGCGCCGTCGGGCCGAGGTCGCCTCGATGCGGGCTCGGCGGGCGCTGGCCATCGCCGTGATGTAGCCGGCCCGCTCGCAGCACGCCGAAGGGCGGGCACCCCCGACAGGGTGCCCGCCCTTCGGCGTGTGGTCGAGCGCTATCGCGGCCCGGTGTCCTCGGCTTCGTCCGCTTCGTCGACGTCGTCCACTTCGACGGAGAAGTCGAACTCCTCGGCCTCGAATCCCTCCGGCAGGAAGCCCGGCAACCAGGTCTCCAGTTCCGCCCGGAACGGCGCGGTGGCGCCGAGTTGGCACAGCACGCCGATCGTGCTCAGCGTCACGCGGTGGATCAGCAGATAGCTCGGCGGCAGGTTGAGCTGGCGGGCCAGGGTGGACGCCGGATTGCGCGGGTCGCCGATCCGCGCGCCCTGCTCGCGCATCCACGCCCGGGTGAAGGTGAACTCGTCGGCCTCGGCCGGCTCCAGGAACGGCAGCAGATAGTCGAGCACCTCCGTCGCGTCGAGCTTGATCGACGGCTTGACGAAGCCCTCCGAGCGCAGCACCTGCATGACGCCGTCGGCGTCGTGCGCCAACGCGAGCCGGAAGGCGTGCCCGATCGGCTCGGGCAGGCCCTCGGGCAACCGGTTGACCGTGCCGAAGTCCAGCACCCCCAGTCGCCCGTCGTCGAGCAGCCGGAAATTGCCCGGGTGCGAGTCGGCGTGCAGCATGCCCGTACGGGCCGGCCCCGAGAACAGGAAGCGGACCAGCAGGTGTCCCGCGCGGTCGCGCTGCTCCCGGGTGCCCTTGTCGATCACCTTGGACAGCGGGGTACCGCCCATCCACTCGGTGACCAAAACCCGCTCCGTCTGGTGCACGACGTGCGGCACCAGGATGTCGGGGTCGCCGTCGAACTCCACGGCATGTGCGGTCTGTGCCTCCGCCTCCAACTGGTAGTCGAGTTCTTCGGCCACCCGGGCCTTGAGCTCGGCGATCAGCGGCTTGACGTCGATGCCCGGGATCAGCGCGCCGGCGAACCGGGCGACGTGGCCGAGCTGGTTGAGGTCGGAGATCAGCGCGTCGCCGGCCCCGGGATATTGGATCTTGACGGCGACCTCGCGGCCGTCGTGCCAGATCGCGTGATGCACCTGCCCGATCGACGCGGCCGCCGCGGGCGCCTCGGTGAACTCGGTGAACATCGAACGCCAGTCGGTGCCGAGATTCTCCGCCAACGCCTTGTGCACGGTGCGCGCCGGCATCGGCGGGGCCGCGTCCTGGAGTTTGGTCAGGGCCGATCGGTAGGGACCGGCCACCTCCTCGGGCAAAGCGGCCTCGAAGACCGACAGGGCCTGGCCGAGTTTCATCGCGCCGCCCTTCAGCTCTCCGAGCACCTTGAAAAGCTGCGCTGCCGTGCGCTGTTGCAGTTCCGCGGCGACGATCTCCGCAGGTCTGCCACCGATGCGCCTGCCCAGCCCCAATGTCGCCCGGCCGGCCACCCCCAGGGGAAGGGAGGCGAGCTTGGCGGTACGGGTCACTGCCCTGCGCGGAAGATCGCTCACCCGACCCATTGTGTCCGACCCGAGGTCGTGCCACGTGTGATCGTGCCCACCTCTTGCGCCGGGCGGGTGGCGCCGCAGTCGCACCGCGGATGCGCGGACCAGCTCCGGCGCCTGGTCAGGCCGTCGGGCAGCTCGATCTCGACGGTGCCGTTCACCGTCGTCGGCAACTCGCCGTCGATCCAGGTCAGCACCTGCATCGCGGCCCGCGCGGCGACCTCGGTCGCCAACACCACATCGCACGGCGCCTCGCCGGGCCCGGGGGCCGCCGCGAGCTGGGCCAACAGGCGCGGCCACGCGGGATCGCGATCGGTGCGCGCGAGGTCCAGACAACGCCCGCACGCGGACTCCCCGACCAGCACGAACGGCCCGATCACCCCGGTGGTCTCGCGCACGTCCGCGTACAGATGCGGTACCCGCTGCCGCGCCAACCGGGCGGCCGGGGCGGGATTCGGGCGACCTTCGGGCACCAGCACCGCGACGTCGGGCGCGCCGCGGTCGGCGGGCAGCGAACAGCGCACACCCGGCGCGGT
>NZ_WWJX01000505.1 GCF_009865215.1 Streptomyces sp. SID3343
AACGCGGCGACCCGTTCGGCGGTCGCGGCGGGCGGCCCGTCGGCGGCGAGCACGAGCGCGCGCAGGTGGAACAGCAGACGCAGCGCGTGGTCGGCGTTCGCGTCCGGGGCCGGCCACTCCCCCGCCGGAATCGGCTCACCGACCGCGGGCCCACCACGCCGCGCTCGATACAGCCGCCCCCATCGATTCATCCGAGTCATCCGTCGTCGTCTCCCGTCCCCGCAAGAGCACGAACCCTACGCCCGACCGGAGCTCCCCGAGCGCCCCGGCACCGGGCACCGAGCGGCGGCGACGGCGATGAACGGCCCCGGCCGGGCTCAACTGGCCAGCGACTCCGCGCGCAACGCGTCCAGCAACCGCTGGGCCTTGGCCGCGACGTCGGCCGGACCGTGCTCGATCGCGGGGCCGCACCAGTGCTCGGCGTCCGCCAGGTCGCCGCGGTGCAGCGCGAGCACCACCAGCCGCAACGCCGCCCGCCCGTGCCCGCCCCGCGCCGCGACCGTCAGCCACGGCTCGGCCCCGTCGGGGTCGCCGTGTCGCAGGTGCAACAGCGCGAGGTTCCACGCGCCGGACACGCTGCCCGCCTGTGCCGCGACCCGAAACCGCCGAGCCGCCGCCTTGTCGTCACCGCGCCGCGCACACGAGACCCCGCACCGCAGCGCCGCCGTGACGTGCCCGGCGTCGGCCGCCACGCCGTACCACCGCTCGGCCTGCTCGACCTCGCCCGCCTGTCCCAGCATCGCCCCGAGCCGAAACGCGGCCGTCGGCCGCTCCGCCCGCGCCGCGACCTCGTAGGCGCGGGCCGCCCCCTCCGCGTCGCCGCGCCGCTCCAGCAGCAGACCCATCTGCAACGCCGCGTCCGGGTGCCCCGCCTCCGCGGCCCGGCTCCAGCAGCCCTCCGCGTCGTCGTCGTGCCCCTCGCGCGCGTGCAGGATGCCGAGGTTGTACGCGCCGTCCACGCTGCCCGCCTCGGCCGCCCGCGCGAACCATATCCGCGCCTCTTCCTCGTCCCCGCGCTCCAGGAGCAGCCCCGCGAGCGCGTTCGCCGCATCGCCGTGCCCCGCGTAGGCGGCCATCCGGAACCAGCGCTCGGCGCCCACACCGTCCTCGTGCTCGGCGTGCAACAGGCCGAGATTGAAGGCGCCGTTGCACTCTCCCTGAGCTGCCGCCCGCTCGTACCACAGCGCCGCCTCGTTGGAGCGCCCTTTCGCGGCGAACCACGCCCCGAGCGCGTTGGCGGCCGTGCCGTCGCCGGCCTCCGCCGCGACCTGCCACCACTGCGCGGCCTGGGCGGCGTCGCCCGCGTCCTGGAGCAGGAAGCCCAGCGCCCGCGCGCCCTCGGCGTCGCCCTCCTCGGCGGCGAGCCGATACCAGGCCATCGCCTCCGCGGTGTCGCCCGAGCGCTCCAGCGACGTCGCGAGCCGCACCGCGGCCCGCACGTGCCCGCACGAGGCCGCGCGCAGGAACCACGCCGACGCGGACCGCTCGTCGTCGCGCTCCTGTCCCATCCGACCGAGCCGGTAGGCCGCTTCGGGGTGGCCCGCCTCGGCCGCGCGCCGATACCACCGCTCGGCGCCCGGCCGGCCGGTCAGCTCGAAGAACTCGCCCAACGTGAGCGCCGCCCGCACGTGCCCCGACTCGGCCGCGTTGCGCAGCCAGTAGACGCCTTGCTCGGCAAGGTCGTTGTAGTCGTTGTAGGTGCCCACGCTCGCGCCCGGGCCGCCCTCCGCGCGCGTCTCGTCGGCGCGGTCGAGCAGCAGCGCGCCGAGTGAGAAGGCCGCGATCCGGCTGCCCGCCTCGGCCGCGCGATGCCACCAGCGCGACGCCTCGTCGACCCGCCCCTGACGGTGCATCAGCACCCCGAGGTTGGTCGCGGCGCCGCGGTGGCCGGCCTCGGCCGCGTGGCGCAACAGGTCGACCGCCTCGTCCTGTTCGCCGCGCTCCAGCAGCATGAGCGCGAGCGAGTTGGCCGCGGAGGGGCTGCGTCCGGCCCGCTCGCGGTAGCGGCGTTCGAGTTCGGCCGATTCGTGCCGGTCGAGCGCCTCGTGCCCGTCGACGCTGCCGCCGGGGCCGCGCCGACGCGGGCGGAAGGGGACCAGGACCGCGTAGTCGTCGGGGTGCGCGGGTGTGGACGCACTCGCCCGGCCGCGATCGAGGACCACGGTTTCGGGCCCTTCGGGTACGGCTTCGTAGACGTCCGACTCCGACGGCGGGCCCTCGCCCGACCGTCCGCGATGTCCCTTCCACGCCCCCATGGGTCCATCGTGGCACCTCGGGACGCATCCATGCAGTCGCGATTCGGCAACGACGGGGCCGCTGCGAGCCTCGAAGACGCCGCGAAGTCGCCTCGAAACGAGGGCTCGGCGCACCACGGCCGGCGACACGTCCCGATAACGCACGAATGGCCCGGTCCCAGGGACCAGGCCATTCGTTGTGGTAGCGGGGACAGGATTTGAACCTGCGACCTCTGGGTTATGAGCCCAGCGAGCTACCGAGCTGCTCCACCCCGCGTCGGTGAACACGACTCTACGACAGAGGCGAGGGCCAGGCAAATCACGGCCGACCGGCCGACCTCGCGGCAGGCGGGGCGATCACGCGACAGCCACTCACGGACCGCCCGCCACGCGCTCGCCCGCGCAGTGCGCGAACGTCGGCCGGATTCAGACCTTGGAGTGAACGTCCTGCAGCTCCCCAGATTTCGAAAGCTGTCCCCTTTGACCCCGATAACCCCAGGATGCCCGGCAGTTCGTTTGCGCCACAACAGGGTTGCCGGCCATTCGGGGACACGATCCGGTCTCGACACGGGTCGGGAAGCCGTCACGGCGCGCCCCCGATGGGGTACGGTCTGCGTCGTGGTCATATCAGGATTGGACCATCCGAGCCAGCCGCGCCGAGTCCCGGTTCCGCCGATGGACGCAGGCCGAAGCGGCATGGGCGAGCGCCTCGACCGGCACCTCGCCCTCATCGGCCTTGCCTCCACGCAGGAGACGGCCAACAGCCTCGAATCGACCGCGATCATCAAGAGTCTGGTCGGGCGTACCGAGCACGGCACGCACCGCCTGTCGCGCGTCACCCTGATGGCCCCGCTGCGTGCCAAGCGCCGCCGTCAGATCGCGCTCTAGCCCTCCCGCCGTCCCGCTCGGCACGTACGCCCATCCACAACAGGACGCGCATCGACCCGAGCGGGCCACGCCCGGCAGGGCTCCCGAAGGTCACGGCACACGCGAAAGGCCCGGTTCGTGAGAACCGGGCCTTTCGCGTACTACCCAAGTAGCGGGGACAGGATTTGAACCTGCGACCTCTGGGTTATGAGCCCAGCGAGCTACCGAACTGCTCCACCCCGCGATGCGTTGTGTCTTGAGCTTACGGGACCGGGACCCGCACACCAAATCGACAACGCGACAGGCCCGCCCCCCGAAGGGGACGGGCCTGCGTATCGCGTGGGCTGCCCGGCGCTACGGCTTCGTCGACGCCGGCGGCGCCGAGGGCGGAGTCGAGGCCGGTGGGGTTCCCGCGGGTGGAGTACCCGGGGTCCCCGCAGGCGGTGTGCCCGGAGTGCCGGCGGGCGGGGTGCCCGTCGCCGGGGTCCCGGTGGCCGCCTCGGCCGCGATGGCCCGGTTGATCGCGTCCTGGACGCGCTTCTGCGCCTCGCCGTACTTGGCGAAGTCTCCGGCCCGCATGGCCGCGTCGGCGTCCTTGAGGGCCTGGCCGGCCTCCGCGAGCGCCTGCTTGACCGTCGGGTTCTCCACCGGTGGCGTCGTCGTCGGTGGCGTTCCGGTGGTCGGCGGCGGGGTGGTGGTGTCCGGCGGTGTCGTCGACGGCTGGGCCTTGAACACCGACGCGAGCGCCAGGTCCAAGGTGTCCTCGAAGGCGATGTTGCCGCCGTACGAGACCAGCACCTTCTGCAACACCGGGTACGAGTTGGCGGACGTCGCCTGGACGTACACCGGCTCGACGTAGAGCATCCCGTTCCCGACGGGCAGGCTCAGCAGGTTGCCGTAGACGACCTGCGTGTCACCGCCCTTGAGGATGTTCAACAGGTTCGCGACTCCGGCGCTCGCCTTGAACTGGTTCTGCATCTGGTCCGGGCCGAGAATCGCCGTCTCCGGGGGCAGGGTCAGGAGTCTGACCCGGCCGAAGCCCGGTGATCCGGGTTCGGAGTCGACCGCCATGAACGCGGCCAGGTTCTGCCGGTCCTTGGGCACGAACGTGCTGGTGAGCTGGAACGACTGGGCGTCGTCCACCGGCCCGCCGGGTGCCTGCGGCATCTTCATCGACAGGTAGTACGGCGGCTGGTCGCCCATCCCCGCCTGACGACCGGACGGGTCCTTGGGGACCTTCCAGAAGTCGGAGCCGTTGAAGAAGGTCCGCGGGTCCGTGACGTGGTAGCGGGTCAACAGGTCCCGCTGCACCTTGAACAGGTCCTGCGGGTAGCGCAGGTGCTCCATCAGCGCCGGCGGGATCGAGGTCTTCTTCTTGACCGTGCCCGGGAACGCCTTCATCCAGGTCTTCAGGACCGGGTCCTGGGTGTCCCATTGGTAGAGGCTCACGGTGCCGTCGTAGGCGTCCACCGTGGCCTTGACCGAGTTGCGGATGTAGTTGACGTTGCCCGTCTGGCCCACCGCGCCGCGGGCGCGGTCTCCTGCGTTGAGCGAGTCCGCGGTCGCGTCGCCCAGCGTCGTGCGAGTCGCGTACGGATAACCGTTGCTGGTCGTGTACGCGTCCACGATCCACTGCACCTTGCCGTCTATCACGGCCGGATACGGGTCGCCGTCGATGGTCAGCCACGGGGCGACCGCCTCGACGCGCTCCTTGGGCGTGCGGTTGTACAGGATCCGCGAATCCTTGTTGATCGTGTCGGAGAGCAGGATGTTGCCCTCCTTGAACTTCGTCGCGTACAGCAGCTTGTTGAACGTGCCACCGATCGGCACGCCGCCCTTGCCGGTGTACGTGTACGTCGCCTGTCCCGCCGCGTCCCTCGTCGGGTAGTCCACCTCGGTGCTCTGGGAGCCCTTGGGGCCACCCACGATCGAGTACTCGGTGGTCTGCTCGCCGAAGTAGATCCGCGGCTGGTAGGGGCCGAGCGGACTCGGCTTGCCCTTCTCCTCGGCGTCCGTGCGGATGTCGCCCTCGATGTAGACGGGCTTGCCCTCGGGGGCGCCGGTGACCTTCGTGCCCTCGGCCGCGACCACGCCGTACCCGTGGGTGTACTTGGTGTGGTCGTTGACCCAGTTGTGCGACTGGCTGCCCTTGGGGTTCAGCTCGCGCAACGCGATGACGGTGTCCTGCGTCTTGCCGCCGATCACGTAGCGGTCGACGTCGAGCGTCGTGGCGAACCCGTAGTACTGGCGCAGCTGCTGCATCTGCTGGAACGTCGGCGAGACGATGTTCGGGTCGAGCAGGCGGATGCTGGCCGCGTTGACGGCCTGGTCCTTGAGCTCGGGCTTGACCTCGACGCTGCCGATGTACGACTCGGCCTTGACGTCGTCGATGTCGTACGCGTCGCGCGTCGCCTGGATGTTGCGCTCGATGTACTTGGCTTCCTTGGCCTGCTGGTTCGGCTTGACCTGGAAGCGCTCGACGATCGCCGGGTACAGCCCGCCGATGAGCACGGCCGACAGCACCATCAGGCCGAAGCCGATGATCGGCAGGGCCCACGTGCGGCGGAAGACGTTGACGAAGAACAGCACCGCGCAGATGAGCGCGACGATGAACAAAATCGTCTTGGCCGGCAATACCGCGTGGGCGTCGGTGTACCGCAGGCCGGTGAATTGCGAGGCCTGCTTGAAATCACCCGACGAGATCGCGAGCGAATACCGGTCGAGCCAGTACGCGACGGCCTTGAACAGCACGAAAAGCCCGAGCAGCACCGACAGGTGCGCCTGCGCCGCGGGGGTGGCCCGCGAACCCGGGCTCTGTACGCGAAGTCCGCCGTACAGGTAGTGCGTGATCACCGCGAGGACGAGGCCGACGACGACCGCGACGAACGCGAAATTGATCAGGAACCGGTAGAACGGCAGGTCGAACGCATAGAACGACACGTCCTTGTGGAACTGCGGGTCCTTGACCCCGAACGAGACCCCGTTCACGAACTGGAGCCACGTACGCCACTGCCCCGACGCCGAGGTACCGGCGATGATGCCGATGATGATCGAGAGACCGATCAACAACCACGTACGGAACGGCGTGATGGCCGAGCGGTAGCGGTCGAGGCTTTGCTGTTCGAGCGACATTCCCCGGAATGCGGGTCGCAGTCGATAGGCGATGTAGACGTTCACGCCGACGGCCACGGCCATGAGCAGACCGAACACCAGGAACAACCCGATGCGCGTCCACAGCTTGGTCGTGAATACGTTTCCGTAGCCGACCGACTTGTACCAGAGCCAATCCGTCCAGAAATTCGCGAACAGCACCCACGCGACAACGATCACCACGAGGATGGCCAGCGTCAGGAGCAGGGTTCTGGACCTGCGGGACGGAGCTCCCATTCTGATCCGGCGACCACCTGGGTCACCTCGTTCGGGCATCTGAAAAACCAAGGGTGCGCACCTCGATCATTACCTGGACGCGCCCGGTCGGCGCTCGATGGGTCAACTTACCGAGACAAGGGGTGGTTCCCCACATACGCGGCCGATACAGGGTCGTGATCCCGCGCGCGGGAAAGACGGGAAGATGGGGGCATGACCGTTGCACTCACCCAGGCCGTCCTCGAAATCGAACGTCACGTCTCGGCCTACGGCTGGGACCAGCAGGCTCGCCTCTACGCGCTGGTGGACACCGCGGAGCTGGCCCGTACCGAGCCCGACCTCGCGGCCCAGATCGGCCTGTCCGCCGATCGTGACGCCCCCATCGACACCCTCACTCCGATCGAGCAGGAGGAGGTCCCGGAGAACACTCCGATCGACGAGTTCCTGGCGAGCATCGCGTGGCCCGAGGCCGTGCTCGGCTGCGCGCTCGTGGTCGAGCGGCTGATGCTGCCGCCGCAGGCCGAGGCGGACATGCCCACGGTCGGCAGTCAGCGCGAGATTCACGACTGGGTCGCGACGCACCCGCAGCGGCAGGAGGTCCGGCTCGCGGTCGGCGTGCTGCGCGACGGATCGCGCGAGTCGGCGGTGCGGCTTCGGGACAAGGACGACGACTCCGAGGTGCTGTCGGGCGCGGACCTGGTGCCCGGGTTGGCCGAGGCACTGTTGGCGACGTTCGGCGACGGCGACGGCGACGAGGGCTAGTCGACGCCGGGACGGTCCGTACCGGTCACGCATGACATTCCGTCAGCGCGCCCTGACCGGTGCGGATCGTCTTGAGCGCGTCGAGCGCGTCCCGGAGCGAGTCGACCCGCACGAGGGTGAGCCCGTCGGGCTTGGCCTGGGCGGCCGCGGCGCAGTTGGACTCGGGCGTGAGGAAGTACTTGGCGCCCTTGTCGCGGGCACCGATGGTCTTCATCTGGATGCCGCCGATCGGACCGACCTTGCCGTCGTTGTCGATCGTGCCGGTGCCGGCCACGAACTTGCCGCCGGTGAGGTCTTCGGGGGTGAGCTTGTCGACGATGCCGAGCGCGAACATCAGTCCCGCGCTCGGGCCGCCCACGTCCTCGAGGTGGATCTCCACCTTGAACGGGAACGTGGGCATCTCGCCGGGCGTGATGCCCACCAGCGGCCGGCCGTCGTCCTCGGCCGCGCGCGTGATCACCGTGACGTCGCGCCGGGTGCCGCGGGCCTCGGCCGGGTCCACGGTGAGCGTGACCGGGTCGCCCGCCTTGCGCTTGGTGATCGCCGGCGCGACGTCCTCCGGCTTGGTGACCGGGGTGCCGTCGACGGCCAGGATCACGTCACCTGCGTGCAGTTTGCCGAGCGCGGGCGCGTCCTTGGACACGGTCGCGACTATCGGGAGCATGTCCACCGTGAAGCCCGACGCCCGCAGCGCGGCGACCTTGGCGTGCTCCTGCGAGGAGCTGAACTCCTCGGCGTTCTCCCGCTCGACCTCGGCCGCGGACTTGTCGTCCGGATACAGGGACTTCTTGAGGACGACGTCGTTGTCGCCCTTGACCCAGCCGGCCAGCGCGTCGAGCAGCGGCATGTCGTAGCTCTTGTTGGTGACCGACACCGTGGTCATGTTCAGGTGACCACTGGTGGGATATGTCTGCTGACCCTCGATCTCGATGACCGGCTTGCCGTCGTGGTCGCCCAGCGTGTTGTACGTGGGGCCGGGGCTGAGCTCGGCATAGGGCACCGGAGACAGGACGACGGCACAGGCCAAGGCCAGCAGCAGGAGCCCGGAGACGACCAGTGTGGCGGTGCGGCGCGACATGCGCCCGACCCTACGGCACCCGGATTCCCGCGGTGTGGGCCGGTCCTTCACGGGCTTTCGCCGGGCGGTTCCAGGAGCGTTTCGGGCGCGTGGTCGTCGGTCTTCTCGTAACCCAGGGGGTCCGCGTCGCGGACCCGGCCGAACACCGCGGTCCACGCCTCGTAGTCGGCCATCGAGTCGTGCATGCTCGGCGTTCGATCGGAGCGGCAGGTCCACCACGCCCACGTCGCCGCGATCACCAGGGCGATGCCCGGAATCGCCCACCACCATGCGATCGACGCCATGACATGCCCCGTCCGCGCGAGGAGAGAGTTGACGTCCTAAATCATATGTATGTGGGGTTGATGGTGCATTTCGCACTCGTGGGTTTTCCGGGCCGCGTGAGGGCGGCGGTGCCCGGGCCGAGATGCACCGGGGGCGCCGATGCGGTCAGCAGGCGCCGACCCAGTCCGAGTCGCCGTCCACGAAGTGTTGGAGTTTCCAGATCGGCACGTCGTGCTTGAGCTCGTCGATCAGCCGCCGACACGCGGCGAAGGCCTCGGCGCGGTGCGGGCACGACACCGCGACCACGACCGCGAGGTCGCCGATGTCCAACCGGCCCACCCGGTGGACCGCGGCCATCGCACGCACGGGCAGGTCGGCCGCGATCTTTTCCATCACGCGGCGCAGTTCGGCCTGGGCCGACGGGTGCGCGGAGTATTCGAGCGAGGTGACCGAGCGTCCGCCGTCGGCGTCACGGACCGTACCGACGAACAGGCTCGTACCGCCGGCCGAGGCGTCCCCGACGGCGGTGAAAACCTCGTCGACGGACAACGGCGTGTCGCGGATCTCGGCGATGCGGATGACGTCCATACCGGGCAGTATCGCGCGCGCGGCACGGCGCGCAGGCGTCGCGGTCCTCTTGGGCCGCGGATGTCGCGCACTGCGCCGAAACGGTCACGGAACCGATCGCGGTCCGCACCCCGGTCGTCGGTCCGAGGCCCCCGCCCGAGACACCCGCCCGAGACCTCGGTCCGAAACCTTGGCGGGAGAGCCGGGTGGGCGGGCCCGGCCCGCACCGCGGGCCTCGTCGCGGACGGGTCAAAAGCCGCGTCGGCGACGCCGCACCTTGCGTACGATCGCAGCCGTGCCCACGAGGGCCACCGTCGCGCCCGCCGCGCCGAGTGTGGTCGCGTCCTTGCGGCCGAGGCGGCGCGCGACCAGCGTGTGCCGACCCTCGACGTCCTCCAGGAGCACCGCGAACGCGAGTTCGTTGGTCCACTGCGGGCGCCAGCCGGCGTCGCGCAGGCGCTCGGAGGAGACCACCCAGCCGTGCATCGTGTAGGCAAGGTCCCCGGCCGGGGCGGGCGTGATACCCAGGCGGTGCAGCCGTTCGGCGGTACCCAGGGCGAGCGAGGCGGGCAGTTCCATGCGGCGCATGCCCGACAGTTCCTCGATCTCCTCCTGTTCGAGCCAGCCCTCGGAACCGACGGTGACGACGCCCTCGACCTTGCCCAAGGCGGCGTATTCGAGGGCCGACGCGAGGTCGTCCAGGTGACAGAACTGCCAGCGGGGTTGCCCGCCGGACACCACGAGCAGCCGGGGCGCCTCGAAGTGCCTGGTCATCACGCTGTCGGCCTCGGGGCCGCCGACCAGGGTCGCGGGGCGGACCACGGTGACCTTGACGTGCGGGTGGGCGCGCGGGGTGCGCTCGGCGAGTTCCTCGATCTCCAGCAGGTCGCCGACCAGGGACGCGTCGGCGGTCGCGCGCAGCGGCGCGTCCTCGGCGAGCGGTACGTCGTTGTCCGGCAACGCGCCGTAGACCATGGCCGACGTGCACAGCACGACCCTGGGCACGCGCGAAGCCGCGGCGGCGGTCAGCACGGTCTGCGTACCGCGCACGTTTCGGGCCCCTCGGGCGCGAGGCTCGGAGTCGAGCGACATGTCGAGCGCGAGGTGCACCACCACGTCGACGCCCTCCAGGCGTCCCGCGAGCGCGGGATCGCGGACGTCCATGATCCGCCACTGCGCGCCGGGAATGTCGCCGCGCCGCTCGTCGATCGCGATCAGCCGTTTGACCTGGTCGTTCGCGGCCAAAAGCGAGGCGACACGGTGGCCCAGACCGGAGGCGGCGCCGGTGACCGCGACCACCGGGCGCACCTTGGGTGCACCCTTGTCGGGTGACTTCGCGGCGGTCGGCTCGGCCTGCGGGTCCGAGCCTTCGCTCGTGCTCTCCCGCCCGCTCCGCCCAGAGCGAACGCGTGGGGGCTGGGAACTCACTGGCGGTCTCCCGTGGTTAGTTTGGTACGAGCGGTTCGTCAAGAAAGGTACGCGCGACTGCTTGCCTTTCCTGTCAGTGTCCGCGATCCATCCTGCCGGAGGTGCTGTTGTGATCTTCACGCCAGGCGCGAATCGGCGCTGCGGCGGTGTCGCCTCCGGCCGGGACGGCGGGCAGGCCCAGCGAGACGAGGTAACCGTGAGTCAGCATTCGATGGTCGGCAACGAGCGCGCCGCGCACGTGCACAACGTAGAGGGGCCCCACCATGGCTGACTTCCCCTTCGGCTTCGGCAAGCCCTCGGGCGACGACGATCCCGACCGCCCCGGCGGCGGTTCGGGTGATGCGGGCGGCCCCGGGTCCAACAACCCGTTCGGCTTCGGCGGGCCCGCCGGTGATCCGAACAACCCCTTCGGCGCGCTTTTCGGCCAGATGAACCAGGCCGATCTCGGCGCCGCCTTCCAGCAGCTGGGCAAGCTGCTGTCCTACGAGGGCGGGCCGGTCAACTGGGACCTCGCGCGTGACATCGCCCGCCAAACGGTCGCGCAGCAGGGCGACGCGTCGATCGGCGCGGTCGAGCGCGGGGGCGTCGAGGAGGCCGTGCGGCTCGCGGAGCTGTGGCTCGACGAGGCGACCTCGCTGCCCTCCGGCGTGAGCACGACTGCGGCGTGGAGTCGGTCGGAGTGGATCGAGGCGACGCTGCCCCAGTGGCGCGAGCTGGTCGAGCCGCTCGCGACCCGGGTCGTCGCCGCGATGGGCGAGATGATGCCCGAGGAGATGCAGAGCATGGCCGGGCCGCTGCTCGGCATGATGCGCGGCATGGGCGGCGCGATGTTCGGCGCCCAGGTCGGTCAGGCGCTCGGCGCGCTCGCGGGCGAGGTGGTCGGTTCGACCGACATCGGGCTGCCGATCGGCCCTGCGGGCAAGGCGGCGCTGTTGCCGGCCAACCTCACCGCGTTCGGCGAGGGTCTGTCGGTGCCGCAGGACGAGGTGCGGCTGTACCTGGCCCTGCGCGAGGCGGCGCACCAGCGCCTGTTCGCACACGTGCCGTGGCTGCGTCAGCACCTGTTCGGCGCCGTCGAGGCGTACGCGCGGGGCATCAAGGTCGACATGAGCCGCCTGGAGGAAGCCGCGGGGCGGATCGACCCGAGCAACCCCGAGGCGTTGCAGGAGGCCTTCTCACAGGGCCTGTTCGAGCCCGAGGAGACGCCGGAGCAAAAGACCGCGCTCTCGCGCCTGGAGACGGCGCTGGCGCTCGTGGAGGGCTGGGTCGACGCGGTCGTGCACAGCGCCGCCGCGCCGCGCCTGCCGTCGGCGGG
>NZ_WWJX01000506.1 GCF_009865215.1 Streptomyces sp. SID3343
GCCGGCGAGGGCGGCGAGCACCCCCACCAGGTGCGGATAGGAGTCGGCCGGCGCGTACGCCAAGACGATGTCGTCGTCACCGAGCCGCAGTTCGTCGCCGAGCGCGGCCGCGGCGCGGGCGAGCGCGTCGTGATCCAGCAGGGCCGCCTTGGGCGCGTCCTCGGCGCCGGAGGTGAGCGCGACCCAGGCCAGACCGGTGCCGGCTTCGTCCCAGTCGGGCGCCGCGGCGGAGTGCGCGGCGATCTCCCGCTCGTCCTGGTCGAGCAGGACGACCTCGTGCTCGCCCTGCGGCCGCTCCGCCGTCGCCGTGACCAGCAGGGCGGGCCGCAGCTCGGTCGACAAGGCCGCGAGGTCGAGCGCGCGGCGGCCGGCGTCCAACGGCGCGGCGGCGGCACCGGCCTTCCACACGGCCACAAGCGCGGTCAGCGCAGCCGCGGCGTCCGCCAGGCACACCGCCACGACGGCGTCGGAGGTGACCCCGCGGGCCCGCAGATGCCGGGCCAGCCGGTTGGCGCCGGCCTCCAGCGCGGACCAGGTCAGCTCCCCGGCGCGCCCCGTCACGGCGATCGCGTCCGGTCGGCGCGCCGCGTTGCGGGCACACAGGTCCAACACCGTCGGCGACGCGCCGGTCGCCGTGTCGACGGCGAACGCGGCGATCTCGCCCGACGTCAGCATCGGCAACTGCCCCAGCCTGCGGTCCGGATCCCCGGCAAGCTCGCCCAGCAGCACGGCGAGATGCCCGAGCAGGCGCTCGGCCATCGCGTCGGACAGCCACTCGCAGTCGTACATCGCCCGCAGCAGCGGCCGCTCCCCGGGAACGACGGCCAGGGTGAGCGGAAAGCTGGTCCGGGTGAAGTACTCCGGGTCCGCCACCTCCAGATCGGCGAAGCGCTCCCACAGCACCGACGGGTCGAGCGCGTTCTGCACCACCTGCACCGTCTCGAACAACTCGGTGCCGTGCGGTACATCACTCCACTCCTGGATCCGGGTGAGCGGTACGTGCTCGTGCTCGCGCGCCGCGGCCAGCGCCTGTTGGAGATCGGACAACCAGTCGCCCACGCGCGCCGTCGGATCGACCTGTACCCGGGTGGGCAGCGTGTTGACGAACAGCCCCACCATGTCCTCGGAGCCCGCCAACTCGGCCGGGCGGCCCGAGGAGACGGAACCGAACACCGCTTCCGACGTGCCGGAGTAGCGAGAGAGCAGCAGGGCCCACGCCGCCTGGACGAGCGTGCCCAGGGTGAGCCGCCGCTCCTTCGCGGCGACCGCCAACGCGGCCGTGGCATCCTCGCCCAGCTCGACCGCCCGCACGTGCTGCGCGGCCGCGGCCGAGCCGGGCCGCGAGTCCGGCAACAGCGCGGTGGGGCCGGCGACGCCCTTCAACTCGTGCCGCCAGTGCGCCTCCGCCCGGTCCGGGTCCTTGCCGCGCAGCCAGTCGACGTAGTCGCGGAAGGGCCGAACCGGAGGCAGTTCGAGCGGCAGCCCCTCGCGCAGCGCGGTGTACGCGGCGGCGACCTCGCGCAGCACGACACCGGTGGACCACCCGTCGAGCACGAGGTGGTGGACGCTGACGACGAAGCGGTGGCGATCCTCGCCCAGACGAGCGAGGTGGAACCGCATCAGCGGGGGATCGGTGAGGTCGAAGCCGCGCTCGCGATCCTCCTGCAGCAGCCGCTGCTCCCGCTCGCGTATCGCCCGCTCGTCCAGCCCGGTCCAGTCCAGCGGGGTGAACCGCACCGGGGCGTTGCGGTGAACCAGTTGCAGTGGCTTGTCCAGCCGCTCCCAGGCGAACGAGCTTCGCAGGATCGTGTGCCGGTCGACGACGGCCTGCCACGCCGAGCGCAGCGCGGTCGCGTCCAGATCGCCGATGTAGGTGTGCGCGAGCTGCTGCATGTACATCGCGCCGTCGGGATTGCGCAGGGTATGGAAGAGCAAGCCCTCCTGCATGGGGGAGAGGGCGTGCACGTCTTCGGTGTCATGGAGACTCATGCCGGGTCCTTAATGGGTTTCGGACTGTCCACCGAACAGCACTTCGAGATCCGCGTTGCTCACGTCCTGCCATGGCGCGTCAGTACCGCTTCCGCGGCCCGGCGCACCGCTGCGTCCGAGCTCGCGCAGCGCCGCCGCCACCCGCTCGTTCGCGTGCTCCACCACGCCGGGGTCGTAGCGCCCGGCGTCGAACCACCAATCCAGACAAAGCCGTCCCCGATGCACGTAGGCCCGCAGTTCCAAGCCGTGCGTCAGGCACGCCGGCACGGACCGCGCCGACACATGGGCCCCGGCCACGCGGCGCAGCGGCCCCGCGTCCAGCTCCGCCACCGCGTCATAGGTGACGGTGCCCAGATAGGTCACCAAAAGATCGGAGACCGGAAGATGGGCCAACCGCGCCGCGGAAGGGGCGTGCAGCGCCCGCAACACGCCGTAGCCCAGGCCCTCGCCCGGAGTCGAACGCAGCGCCCGGCGGGCCGAGGCGACCGCCCCGGTCACGCCCTTGCGGCCGACGTCGACGCGCACCGGGTGCAGCGTGGTGCACGTACCCATCGTCCGGCTCAGATCCGTCCCCGGAGGCGACGCGGCGCGTCCTTGGCCCTCGACGTCGACCACGACCGCCTCCGCCCCGGTGATCCGCGCGACCACATCGGCGACCGCGCCCACCAGGAACTCGTTCAACCCACCCCGCTGTGCACGCTGGAGCCGGGTCAAGGCGGACACCGCGTGCTCGTCCAACTCCGCCGCGACCAGCCGTACATCCGCCGCCGCGGGCATCGCGGCCATCGCGGCCGCCGGCGCGCCGACCGTCGGCAGACTCGTCGCGGCGGCTCGGCCCAACTCGTCCGACCAGTGGTCGAGTTCGGCCAGCACCCCCCGATCGGCGACCAGAGCCGCCAACCACGCGGCCCAGGCCGACCACGGCGTTCCGACGGTCGCGAGTTCCGGTGCCTCACCGCGTCCGATGCGATCGCACGCCGCGGACAAGTCCTCCAACAGGATGCGTTCGGACGCGTTGTCCACGCAGAAGTGATGCATCACCAGGACGAGACGACGAGGCCCCGCGCCCTGCGGTTCGAGGACGGCGGCACGCACCAGGGGACCGTCGAGTCGGCCCAGACCGGCGCCCAGATCGGCGACGGCGCTCGCCACCGCCGTCTCGGTCGCCGGCACCACGAGCACCGCGACCTCGATCCCGGACTCACCGGCCGGGGCGATCCGCTGCCGCGGGATACGCTCGCCCGACTCCAACCGCAGCCGCAGCGACTCGTGGTGGCCCACGACCGCCTCGACGGCCTCGATCACCACCCGCGTCGACACCTGGGGCGCGATCTCCAACACGAGCGGGACCACGAACCCGCCCAGGCGCGCCCCGGCCCGCTCGGTCACCCACCACTGAGTGGGGGTGAGCGGCGGGAACTCCTCCGCACCCGCCGCCGGGCCCGAGACCGCCGCGCCGTCGCCGTGCTCCACCGCCCGGGCCAGGGCCGTCACCGTCTGGTGGCGAAAGACATCCTGCGGACTCATCCGACAACCGGCCCGGGTGGCCCGCGACGCGGCCTGCACCGCGACCACGGAATCCCCGCCCAGGTCGAAGAAGTTGTCGTGCGGACCGACCTCGGGAACGCCGAGCAGTTCGGCCCAGATGGCGGCCACGGTGCGCACCGCCGTGTCCGCGACGGCATCCGAGCCGATGCCGTCGCGCACCCGCGCCCCGTCGCCGGACACGGGCGCGGTCACCGTCGCACCGTCGACCTCGCAGCGCCCCGCGGGCGCCGCGCCGTCCGCGACCGGCAGCGGCGCGATCCAGTGCTCGACGCGCCGGAACGGATACCCGGGCAGCGACACCCGGTTCGCGGGCCGCCCGGTGGGCTCCACGCCCAGGTCCGACTGCACGCCGGCCGCCCACAAAGCGCCCAGGCCCAACAGGAACGTCTCGTGATCGTCACGCGGTTCCTCGGGGTGGCGCACCAGCCGCACCGCCCGGTGCGCCTTCGACCACGCCGGACCGCGCCGCGCGAACGTGGTGAGGGTACGCCCCGGACCGCACTCGATCAGGACCCGGCCGGGTTCGGCCAACGCCGCGGACACCACGTCGCCGAAGCGCACCGGCAGCCGGATCTGCCGAGCCCAACAGGCCGGATCCACGGCCTCCTCGTCGCTCATCCACGTACCCGTGACGCCGGACAGCAGCGGGATGCGCGGCGGGCTCGGTTTCACCTCGGCGATGCGCTGACCGAAAACCTCGGCGGCCTCCGCGAGCGCCTCGGTGTGGAACGCGTGCGCCGTGTGCAACCGGCGCACCGTCACGCCGCGCTCGTCGAGCCGCCCCGCCAATCGCTCGGCCGCCGCGGCCGGCCCGGCGACCACACACGAGCCGGGACCGTTGACGGCCGCGATCTCCAAACCCGTGCCCTCGACGGCCTCGGCCGCGGCCTCCTCCGACAATCCGACGCCCAGCATGCTGCCGGCGGGCGCGCCGTGCATCAGCCGGCCACGTTCGGCGATCACCCGCAGGGCGTCCTCCGGGGCGAACACCCCCGCCACACACGCCGCCGCGAACTCGCCCACACTGTGGCCGGCGACCGCGCCCGGCTCGACACCCCGGTCGAGCAGATGACACGCGAGCGCGTACTCCACCGAGAACAACGCGGCCTGGGCGACGTCGGTGCGCCGCAACGCCTCGGCGTCGGTGCCCAGACAGGCCGCCTCGACATCCACGCCCAGCAGGTCCGACAACCCCTGGGCGCACCACTGGAAGTGAGCCCGATACCCGGCGTCGGCGCGGAACAGCCCCCGGGTCATCCCCGGGTACTGGGCGCCCTGCCCCGGCATGAGGAACACCACCGACGGCGACTCCCCGAGCACGACGTCCGCGTGCGAGGACGGATGACCGGCGGTGCGCAGCACATCGGCGGCCCCCGCGACCGACGCGGCGACCACGACGCGACGATGCGGCTGCGGGTGGCGGCCGTCGGCCAACGTCGCGCGGACGGCCTCCAGATCACCAACGTCACCGCGCCCCAGCCGCTCGGCCAACCGCGCGCAGGACAACGCGAGTTCGTCCTCGCCCCGCGCGCTGACGGACAACACGCGCGGACCCTCGGCGGGCTCGGCGGCCGGCCGGGGCGGGGCCTCCTCCACGACCACGTGCGCGTTGGTGCCGCCCACCCCCAGGGCGCTGACCCCCGCCCGCAGCGGCGTCGGCGCCGTCCACGGGGCCAGGGCGTCCTGCACGGTGAACGACGTGTTCGCCAGCTCCAGTTCCGGATTGGGCCGCGTGTAGTGCAAGGTCGCCGGCAACTCGCGGTGCTCCAGCGCGAGCACGGTCTTGATCAGCCCCGCGAGTCCGGCGGCCACCTCCAGGTGACCGATGTTCGACTTCACCGAACCGATCGCACAGCGCTGCGCCCGCTCACCGCCGAACACCGCGTCGAGCGCCGCCAGTTCGATGGGGTCACCCAACGCGGTGCCGGTACCGTGGGCCTCGACGTAACTGACGTCGGAGGGAGAGAGACCGGCCACCGCGAGCGCCTCGGCGATCACCTGGGACTGACCGTCCACACTGGGCGCGGTGAACCCCATCTTGCGGGAACCGTCGTTGTTGATCGCCGAGCCCCGCACGACCGCCCGAACGGGATCCCCGTCGGCGAGGGCATGCGCCAACGGCTTGAGCAGCACGGCGCCCCCACCGCTGCCGAACACCGTGCCCTGGGCGCGTTCGTCGAAGGGCCGGCACCTGCCGTCCGGCGACATGATCGCCCCCTGGTCGTACAGGTATCCCGCCCGATGGGGTATGCGAATCGACACCCCGCCGGCCAGGGCCAGATCGCATTCGCCCGACAGCAGGCTCTGGCAGGCCAGATGAACCGCGACCAGACCACTGGAACAGGCGGTCTGCACGCCGAGCGCCGGCCCCCGCAGATCGAGGCCGTAGGCCACGCGGGTGGCGATGAAGTTGGCGTCGTTGCCCCCGACCAACTGGACCAGGTCCAGGCCCAACCCGCCGCCCATCAGCGTTCTGGTGTCCCGCCGCGACAGCAGGTTGTACAGCAGGTACGAGCTGATGGACGACGTACCGAAGACGCCCACGGCCCCCTCGTAGCGGAACGGGTCGTAGCCACCGTCCTCCAACGCGTGCCAGCACAGTTGCAGGAACAGCCGCTGTTGCGGATCCATCGTGCGCGCGGCCTGCGGGGTGAAGCCGAAGAACTCGGCGTCGAACTCGGCCACGCCCTCCACGGGCGCTGCGCGCCGCACGTAGGAGGGATCGGCGAGCAACTCCGCCGGCACCCCCTCGGCGGCCAGGACGTCGTCGGTGACGTCGACGATGCTCTCCGTACCGCTGCGCAGATTGGCCCAGAACTCGTCCAGGTCCCGCGCACCCGGGAAGCGGCCGGCCATGCCGATGATCGCGATGCCGTCGGATTCGACGTCCGCGGACACCGCCGGGTCCGCGCCCTCGCGCGTGTTGCCGCTCACCGATTCCTCCGCTGCTGGGTACGGGCCGAAAGTCGGGCCTGCGCGCGGGCCTGCGCCCGAGCCACGGCCGGGGGCGGGGTCTGCGGCTCGGGTTCGCCGCCCAACTCGCCGACGATGCGGTCTTCGAGTTCGCCCAGGCTGATGCCCTGCAGCAGCCGGGCGACGGCCACCACGACCCCGAAGTCCGCCAGGACGGCGTTCTTGGTCTTGACCGCCATCAGGGAGTCCAGTCCCAGCCGGGTCAGGGCGGTGCGACGGCTGAGGTCGGCGCCCCGATAGCCCAGGATCTGCCCGATCCGCTCGCGCAGCCGCTCGGCCACCACCTCGCGCAGTCGCTCGGGAGGCAGTGCGCGCAGCGCCTGGGGATCCGTCCCGAGGTCGTCGGCCGAACGGACCGCGTCGACGATCGGCCGGAAGAACGACGATCGGGTCGTCTCCGGCACGGTGCGCACCAGCGCCTCGGGATCGAGCCGCATGGCGGCCGCGCCGCGCACCCCCCGGCCGATCAACTCGGCCAGGGCGGCCATGCCTTCGGGCGGCGGCATCATCGGAAACGCGTCGTGGGTCAGGTCACGGGCCCGGCCGATCTGCGCCCAGCCGCCCCAGTTGACGCTCAGCGCCGGCAGGCCGCGGGCGGCCCGCCATTCGGCGAGCGAGTCGACGAAGGCGTTGGCCGACGCGTAGTTCGCCTGGCCGGCCCCGCCGATGAGGGAGGCGATGGACGAATAGCAGACCCACCAGTCGAGCGCGGTGTCCCGGGTCGCCCGGTGCAGTCGCCACGCACCCGCGGCCTTGGGCCGCCACACCCGGTTCAACCGATCCGCGTCGAGATCGGCCACCAGGCAGTCGTCGAGGGTCATCGCCGAATGCACCACCCCCGACAGCGGGTAGCCGCCGGCCGCCACCTGGGCGACCAGGTGCTCGGCCGTGCCGGGTTCGGCGATGTCCCCGCGCACCACCAGCACGTGCGCCCCGGACGCGCGCATGTGCTCGATGGCGGCGAGCGCCTGGGGATCGGGCGCGGAGCGGGCGTTGAGCACCACGCAGCCCGCGCCCTCGGCGGCGAGCCGGCCCGCGGTGTACAGCCCCACCCCGCTCAACCCCCCGGTGACGATGTATCCGCCGCCGGGCCGGACCATCGGCCGAGGGGCGGGGTGCGGTCGGGCAGCGGCGCGGGTGAGCCGGGCGACCCGGCGGGTGTCGCCGCGCCACGCGACCTCGTCGTCCTGCCCGGCGGTCAGTTCGGCCGGCAGGTACGCGCCGTCGTGGCCCTCGGGATCGAGGTCGATCAGCGTCGTGCGCAGCGCGGGGTGTTCCAGCACCAGGGTTCGCGCCAGGCCGCGAACTCCCGCCTGGGCGAGGTCGGGTACCTCGTCGGGTGCCAGCGAGCGGGCCCCGCGGGTGACCAGCCACAGGCGCGGGAGCCGGCCGCCCGCACCGACCGGCGCGGCCGCCAGTTCGGCCGCGAC
>NZ_WWJX01000006.1 GCF_009865215.1 Streptomyces sp. SID3343
ACACCACCGGCTCCGCGCCCGCCGGCACCCCCCTCGGCCCCGACCGACGGATGGTGCTCACCCGCTCCGTCGCGCTGCTCGCCGCCGGGACGTCGATCGGCACGGTGGGCTACGGCATGACCCAGGCCCTCGGGGCGCCGCGCACGGTGCGGGTCAAGATGCCGGTCGCGCGACTCGACCCGCGACTGTCAGGGTTCCGGATCGCGGTGGTCGGCGACATCCACCTGGGCCCGCTGCTCGGCCGCGCGCACACCGCGCGCGTGGTCGACACGATCAACCGCACCGCCCCCGACCTGGTGGCGGTCGTCGGCGACCTCGCCGACGGCACGGCCGGCCAACTGGGCCACGACGCGGAACCACTGCGCCGGCTGACGAGTCGACACGGCTCGTTCTTCGTCACCGGCAACCACGACTACATGTCCGGCGCCGCCGACTGGGTCGACAAGCTCGCCGAGCTGAACGTGCGCACCCTCGCCAACGACCGCCTCGAAATCTCCCGCAACGGCGCCGCCTTCGACCTGGCCGGCGTCAACGACCTGAGCGGCAGGTCCGAACACCACGGCCCCGACTTCGCCAGGGCCCTCGGCGACCGCGACCCGTCCCGCCCGGTCGTCCTGATGGCCCATCAGCCGGTCCAGGTCGACCAGGCCGCCAAGTACGACGTCGACGTGCAACTCTCCGGCCACACCCACGGCGGCCAGATGTTCCCGGTCCAACTCCTGGTCAAGCTCGACCAACCGGCGGTCGCCGGCCTGCACAAGGTTGACGACACCATGCTCTACGTCACCAGAGGCGCCGGCTTCTGGGGCCCTCCGGTCCGCGTCGGTGCACCCCCGGAGGTCGCCGTGGTCGAACTCCACGCCCGGTGACCCCCCGCGTCGCGATCACCCCACCCGCAACAGCGCACCCGGATCGAGGGTGATCGGCGTGAAGGCGGGCAACGTGACCACGGCTCCGGGCTCGGCCGTGCCGGAGGCCACATACTCGGTGCCGCTCAGGGTGAACGTCTCGATGGTCGACTGCTTCGGGTCGACGACCCAGTAGGACTCGATCGCCCACTGTGCGTACTTGGCGAGTTTGTCGACCCGGTCGACACCCTGGTGGCCGGCCGAAAGGACTTCGACCGCCAGGACGACATCCTCGGGAGCGAAAGCCGTGTGGTCCCCCTCCACCCCCGACTCTGCCGCGGCAGTCCCGACCACCGCGATGTCGGGCCGCAGGAGGTCACGGTCCCCGCGCCGCACGTTCGAGTGTCGAAACACCACGACGTCGTTCCTGCCGTCGACCGCCGCTCGCGCGAGCACGGCGGACAACGAGACGCACACGTGCTGGTGACGCACCGACGACAACGGCGACATCACCACGACGCCGTCGAGGAGTTCGACACGAACCAGCGAGGTCTCCTGGGCGGCGATCACATCATCCGCAGTCCACTCACGGTCGAACACAGCCTTCACGCACCCTCCACACATACGGCCGTCCTTGCCGGACCCGCTTCGCAAGCCTGGCACGAACCATCGATATGGGGATACCTCGGGCGCGTTCTCAGTCCCGTCCACGGCCTGCGGCGGCCTGGCTCGGGGCCGCCGCAGGCCGTGGGTCAGATGGTTTCCGTGGTGCCGCCGTCGACCATCAAGTGGGTGCCCGTGATGAAGGACGCCTCGTCGCTGAGGAGGAAGCGCACCGCGCCCGCGATCTCCTCCGGGCGGCCGAGCCTGCGCAGCGGCGAGCTGTTCTCCATCCGCTCCCGCGCGCCGGGGCGGGCGAACGCCTGGGCGAGCATCGGGGTCTCGATGAAGCCCGGGCAGACCACGTTGGAGCGAATGCCGTGTTCGGCGAGCTTCGCGGCCATCGAGCGGTTCAGGCCGAGCATGCCCGACTTGGCGGCGCAGTACGACGGGTTGAGGGCGTTGCCGACGATCGCGTTGAGCGACGCGATGCCGACCACGGCCGAGCCCGCGTGTTCGCGCAGATGCGGGGTCAGGGCCTGGACGAGCAGGGCGTACGAGCGCAGGTTGACGTTCAGGACGCGGTCCCAGTCGTCCGCCGTGACCTCGGTGATCGGGGTCGAGTCGACGATCCCCGCCGCGTGCACGAAGCCGCCGACCGAGCCCAGGGCCTCGACCGAGGCGCGGACGGCCTCGGCGTAGGCGTCCGTGTCGCCGACGTCCAGGGCCAGGCCCAATGCCGGCACCCCGTGCTCGGCCGTGATCTCCTTCGCGACCTGCCGGACCTGGTCCCCGGCGATGTCCCACAGGGCGACCGGCCGACCGGTGGCCGCGAGCGCCTGAGCGATCGCCCGGCCGATCCCGGACGCGCCGCCCGTGACGACGACGCCGGTGTCCGGTGATGTGCTGTGCGTACCCATTTTTCTACTCCTCCGTGGGCAGGTGACTGACGACCAAGCGACCTGACGAGCCGTCAGAACAGCTCCAGTGGTAGCACGCCCGTGACGGTGGGCCGCCGACCGGCACGGCAAAAGACATCACCGCCCCGCTGGGCGGAGTACCGCGCGCTTCGCGCCCCGGCCGACCGGGTACCGGATCGACGCCCACGTGCACACCCAAGTCTCGGCAGGAGCGGCGGCACCATGGACCAGGACACCCCCAGCGCCGACCTGGTCCTGATCGGGACCGTGATCACCGTGGACGACGACCGTCCGCGCGCCGAGGCGGTCGCGGTCCTCGCGGGGCGCGTCCTGGCCGTCGGGTCCGCGTCCGACATGCCGATCGGCCCGAACACCCACGTGGTCGACCTCGGCGACCGCTGTGTCCTGCCCGGTTTCGTCGAGGCGCACGGACACGTCGTGGCCGAATCGGTGCTCTTCGACAGCGGTGCCGTGGTGGACATCCGCCCCACCACGATGGCGTCCGCCGCCGAGGTCGTGAGCACGATCCGGCGCGGCGTTGCCGACGGGCACGTGATCATGTTCGGCTGGGACCCGATGTCGTTCCCCGATCTGCCGCTCGCCTCCCAGGAGTTCCTCGGCGAACTCGCCCCCGAGTCGTCGCTCGTGGTGGTGCACCACTCCGGACACGTGGCCTGGTTCAACCACGAGGCCGCCCGCGTCATCGGCATCGGCACCCGCACTCCCGACCCCTCCGGTGGCCGCTACGGGCGCGACGCGCGCGGCGCCCTGAACGGCTCGGCCTACGGCGTCGGCGCGATGGCCGCGCTCACCGCGCCCTACTCGCTCGGCCGCGACGGAGCACCACCGGACCTGACCGAGGCGCTCGCCCGGATGAGCGCGGTCGGCCTGACCATGGTCAGCGAGATGGCCTGCCAACCCGCGTGGCGCGACGCGCTGCTCGACCCCGTCGGCCGGACCGACCCCACGTTGCGCTTGCGCCTGTACGAACCCACGTCGCCCGAACTGCGCAGCGCGGCACGTCCGTTCACGGGCGACGACCTGGTCCGGCAGACCGGTATCAAGGTGTGGGTCGACGGCTCCCCGTGGGCCGGCACGATCGCGGTGTCGTTCCCCTACCTGGACACCGAACTGACCCACCGCCTCGGCCGCGGCGATCGCCCGCACGCGAGCACGAACTACACGTGGGATCAACTCGCCGAGGTGGTCGAGGCGTATTTCCCGCACGGCTGGCAGATCGCCTGTCACGCGCACGGCGACCTCGCGATCGACATGATCCTGGACGTGTACGAGGGCGTGCTGAGCCGCTACCCGCGCGCCGACCACCGCCTGCGGCTGGAACACGTCGGGGCCATGCGGCCCGACCAGTTCACCCGCGCGGCGGCGCTCGGAGTGACCGCGAGCGTGTTCATGGACCACGTGTACTACTGGGGCGAGGTGCTCACCGACGAGTTGTTCGGCCCCAAGTACGGCGCGCACTGGGCCGCCGCCGGCTCGGCCGTGGCCGCGGGGCTGCGCATCTCGCTGCACAACGACCCGCCGAGCACCCCCGAGAACCCGCTGCACAACATCACGGTGGCCACCACACGCCGCTCGCGAGGGGGCAGGGTGTTGGCCCCCGAGGAGTGCCTGACGGTGGATCAGGCCATCCGCGCGCAGACCCTCGACGCGGCGTATCAGCTCTTCTCCGACGACATCACCGGCTCGATCACCCCGGGCAAGTACGCCGACCTGGTGGTTCTGTCGGCCGACCCGTACACCGTCCCCTTGGCGGCGATCGCCGACCTCGACGTGCTCGCCACCTTCCTGGCGGGCCGCCAAACCCACGGCCGGGCTCTGTAGAACCCGGCCATCGACCCCCGAAGCGGGTCCCCGAAGCGAGTCCCGACGTCGGCCCTCCCCCGGCGTCGACCCCGCCGTCAACCCCCCGCCGTCAGTCGCCCTTCGTCGATCACCAGCATCGCGGCGCCCACGATCCCCGCGTCGTTGTGCAGCGTGGCCGGCACCAGGTCGGCGCGGATCTTGAGGTAGGGGATGAACTTCTCCGGCTTCTTGCTGATGCCGCCGCCGATGATGACCAGGGACGGGGAGAACAGCATCTCGACGTGGCGCAGATAGTCCTGGACCCGGGCCGACCACTTTTCCCAGGACAGGTCGTGCGTCTCGCGGGCCACCGCGGAGGCGCGGTGTTCGGCCTCGTGGCCGTTCAGTTCGAGATGCCCCAGTTCGGTGTTGGGTACGAGCCTGCCGTCGACGAACAGGGCGCTGCCGATCCCGGTGCCGAACGTCAGCATCAGCACCGTGCCCTTGTGGCCGCGCCCCGCGCCGAACCGCATTTCGGCCACGCCCGCCGCGTCCGCGTCGTTGACCATCGTGACCGGTCGCCCCAGCGTCGCGGTGAACAACGCGTCGACGTCCAGGTCGATCCAGGACTTGTCGACGTTGGCGGCGCTGCGCGCGATGCCGTTCTTGATCACTCCGGGGAAGGTGATCCCCACCGGTCCGTCCGCGTCCGGGAACTGCGCCAACACTTCGCGGACCACGCCGATGACCGCCTGCGGCTCGGACGGTTCCGGGGTCAGCAGGCGCACGCGTTCGTGGGTGAGCCGTCCCGCCTCGGTGTCCACCGGCGCACCCTTGATGCCGGTGCCGCCGATGTCGATGCCCATGACCGGCACGTAAGGCTCCTTCTTCTTCGGCTGTGACAAGGCTTCCGGCCGCGTCGAGGCTTTCCTCGGCCGCGACCGGGCGCTGGGTCCGACCCGACAGGGCGCGGCGGTCGACGCGGCGCCGTGCCAGGCGAGTCGGTCGATCGCAGCGGTTCCCCCGTCACCCGGACGACGCGCCGTAGAGCCGATACCCCACTCGGGCCCGGCGATTCACCGCAGTGTGGGGAGATCGTCCGGGTAGAGCGTGCGCAGTTCCTCCAGGCCCGCGCCCGGCAGCTGGGCCAACCGGGTCGCGTGCCGCTCGATCATCGCCTCGAAGGTACGCCGCGCCTCGCGCGCGTTGCCGAACGACGAGCCGCGCGGGAGTCGGCGGAAGTAGCCGAGCAGCGCGTCGCACGTCTCGTCGGTGAGCACGTACTCGTGCTCGCGCACCTGCTTGCGGGTGATCTCGACGAGTTCGTCGGCCGAGTAGTCCTGGAAGGTGATGGTGCGCGAGAAGCGGGACCCGAAGCCGGGGTTGGCGCCCAGGAAGCGTTCCATCTCGTCGGTGTAGCCGGCCACGATCACCACGACGTCGTCGCGGTGGTCCTCCATCATCTTCACGAGCGTGTCGATCGCCTCGCGGCCGAAGTCGCGCGAGGGATCGGCCGGCGCCAGGCTGTACGCCTCGTCGATGAACAGCACGCCGCCGCGGGCCCGGTCGAAGACCTCCTTGGTGCGCGGCGCGGTCGAGCCGATGTGCTCGCCGACCAGGTCGACGCGCGAGACCTCGACCAGGTGGCCCATCCGCAGCACGCCGAGCGCCGCCGCGATCTCGCCGTACAGGCGGGCCACGGTGGTCTTGCCGGTGCCCGGGGAGCCGGTGAAGACCAGGTGCCTGCGCAGGGTCGGGGCCTTGAGCCCGGCCTCCTCGCGGCGCCGGCCCACCGAGATCAGGTCGATCAGGTTTCGCACCTCGGTCTTGACGCTCGCCAGACCGACCAACAGGTCGAGTTCGGCGAGGAGTTCGTCCACCTCGCGCGCGGGCGCCTCGGTCGCGGCCCGCTCGGTGCTCGCGCCGTCGCGGGCGCCGGGGATCGGCAGCGTCGCGGTGAGCTTGACGCCCT
>NZ_WWJX01000052.1 GCF_009865215.1 Streptomyces sp. SID3343
CGCGGCGCGGCCGGCCCCGTGGCGGCCGCCGCGCTGGCCGGCGGGAAGACCGCGCTCGCGGAGTTCACCCTGGAGGTCGGTCACGCGATCGGGCCCATGCTCGCGGCGTCCGCCCCGGACGTGCCGGCCGCACTCGACAAGCTGCGCGCCAAGGTCCCCGACGCGGCGGTCGCGCTGGAGTGGAAGCTCGACGGGATCCGTGTGCAGATCCACCGCGACGGCGACCGAGTCTCGGTGTTCACCCGCAGCCTCGACGACATCACCACGCGGGTACCCGAGTTGGTCCGGGCGGTGCGGGCGCTGCCGGTGCACACGGCCGTACTGGACGGCGAGGCGATCGCGCTGCGCCCCGACGGCCGGCCGCACCCGTTCCAGGTGACGGCGTCGCGGACGGGGACGCGGGACGCCGAGCGATTGCGGGCCGAGATTCCGCTGACGGTGTACCTGTTCGACGTGCTGCACGTGGACGGCGTCGACCTGATCGACCGACCCGGCGTCGAGCGCTGGGCCGCGCTCGAAGCGCTCGCGCCCGCCGACCTGTTGGTGCCTCGCCTGGTCACCGACGACGTCGAGGCGGGGCAGAAGTGGTTCGCCGACGCCGTCGCGCGCGGTCACGAGGGCGTCGTGGTCAAGTCCCTCGACACCCCGTACACCGCCGGCCGACGCGGCGCCGGGTGGGTCAAGGTCAAGCCTCGCCACACCCTCGACCTCGTCGTGCTGGCCGCCGAATGGGGGCACGGGCGACGGCGCGGCTCGTTGAGCAACCTGCATCTGGGGGCACGCGATCCGAACGGCGACGGGTTCGTGATGCTGGGCAAGACCTTCAAGGGGCTCACGGACGAACTGCTCGCCTGGCAGACCGCGCGACTTCAGGAACTTGAGGTACGGCGCGACGACTGGACGGTGTACGTACGGCCGGAGTTGGTGGTCGAGATCGCGTTCGACGGACTTCAGGCGAGTTCGCGGTATCCGGGTGGGGTGGCGCTGCGCTTTGCGCGGGTGGTGCGGTATCGGTTGGACAAGGCGGTCGAGGAGGCGGATGACATGAACGCGGTTCGTGAGCTTGGCTCGTAGTCGCGTGGCTCCGTGGGGTGTCGGGTGGGCGTGGGGCTGTGGGTGTCGTCGGGTCGGCTCGGGTGTGTGTTGCCGGCCGCACCACGTGTTGCGTTTTGGGTGAAGTGTTGCGTTTCGGTGAGGGCTGAGGATTCAGGGCGTCGCGGGGACGGCCTGGTCCGGCCTTTTCGGGCGATACAGGGCTTGGGCGTTTTTGTAGAGGACCGCGTCGGCGTGGGGTTCGCCTGCTGCCTGGGCCAGTAGGGCGAGGTCACTGTCCTCGAAGGGGCGTGGGGCTCGGGTGGAGGGCAGATCCGTGCCGGCGAGTACGGCGTGCGGGGCGAGCGTGATCAGTGTGCGCAGGGTCGCGGGGATGTCCAGGTCGCCGCGACCGAAGCCGGTGGCTTTGACGTAGGCGCCCTGCTCCACCAGACCCAGCAGGTGTGGCAGGCCCTCGCGGGACAGGCCGAGGTGGTCGATGCTCACCCTCGGGAGCGCGCCGACGACGGGGGCGAGGTCGGGGAGGTCGCGGGCGTCGAGGTACAACTCGACGTGCCAGCCGGCCAACTCGTGTACGCGGCGGGCGAGACGGTCCAGGTGGTCGAGCGTCTCGGAGCCGCCGCGGCGGACGTTGAAGCGGACCGCGCGTACGCCTGCCGCGTCCAAGGCGAACACCGTCTCGTCCGTGACACCGGCCGGAAGCTGGGTCACACCGACGAACGCGGGACCCAGGCGGCGCAGCGCGTCGAGCAGGTAGTTCTGGTCGAAGCCCTGGAACGACCCGGACACGACCGCGCCGCCGAGCACACCCAGCGGCGCGACGCGCGCTCGGTAGTCGTCGGCGGTGAAGGCCGGGGGCAGGTAGCCGGCGTTGGGGGTGAGCGGGAAGCGCGGGTCGACGATGTGGAGGTGGGCGTCGAAGAGGCGTCGGGGGCGGGCGGCGGGTGGGGTCGCGTGCGTGGCGGGCACGGCTTCGGATACGTCCGGGCTCGACGGGCCGGGTGGGCCGGGTGGACTCGGTGTGCTTGGCGGGGTCGGTGGCGTGGGTGACATTGTTCATCCGAGGGTCGTTGTGGTTTGGGGCAGTCCATACCGTAATGAAGTGTTCGTCTCCGACGAGGGAGTATTGCCGTCGGCCGTGCGGGGCAGGCACTTCGCACGAGTGGCCGACGAATGTACGACGAATGTATGGGGGAGGGTCGAAGGCGATGGCCGAGTTGTTGCTCGGGCCCGTGCTGCGGCACGTGGACCGGACCAGTGCCACCGTGTGGGTGGAGACCGACGCGCCGTGCGCGGTTACCGTCGCGTGCGACGACGGCTCGGCAACCGCCGTGACGTGGAACGTGTTCGGGCATTACTACGCGCTTGTGCTCGTCGAGGGCCTGACCCCTGGGCGGACGCGACCGTACCGGGTGCGCCTGGACGAGCGGACGTGCTGGCCCGAGGAGCGGTCGGTCCATCCGCCGAGCGTGATCCGGACGCAGGCCGCCGACGGCGACGACCGCGACCTCAACGTCGTGTTCGGGTCGTGCCGCTGGTCCAGCCCGCCCAGTACCGAGGCCGAGGAGGACCGTCACCTCGACCCGGACGCGCTGGACATGCTCGCGCACCGGTTGACCCGGACGCAGGACGAGCCGCTGCCGGACGCGCTGTTGCTGCTGGGCGATCAGGTGTACGCGGACGAGACGTCGCGGGCGATGCAGAATCGACTGGCGGGCCTGCGGGATCTGACCAAGGCACCGGGGCCGCAGATCGCGAACTTCGACGAATACACCATGCTCTATCACGAGTCGTGGTCCGATCCGCAGATCCGCTGGCTGCTCTCCACCGTGCCCAGCGCGATGATCTTCGACGACCACGACGTCATCGACGACTGGAACACGTCACGGGCCTGGCGGGCCGACATGGCGCAGACCGACTGGTGGTCCGAGCGGATCGCGGGCGCGCTCGCGTCGTATTGGGTCTACCAGCACGTGGGCAACCTCGCACCGGACGCGCTTGCGACCGACCCGATGCTGGCGGCGATCCGAGAGGCGGGCGAAGGTACGGACGTGGGGCCGCTGTTGCACGAGTTCGCGCTGCGTGCGGACGCGGAGGCCGACGGCAAGGAGACCACGCGGTGGAGCTTCCGGCGCGACTTCGGCCGGACCAGGCTGCTGATGATCGACTCGCGGGCGGGGCGCGTACTGACCGACGACGGTCGCGCGATGATCAGCGCGGGCGAGCTGACGTGGGTCACCGAGCAGGCCGACGAGGGCGGATACGACCACCTGTTGATCGGTACGTCGTTGCCGTGGTTGTTGCCGCACGGGATACACGACCTCGAAGCCTGGAACGAGGCCCTGTGCGCGGGCGCTCGTGGGCCTCGGTGGGCGGCGCTGAGCGAAAAGGTGCGGCGGGCGGGCGACTTGGAGCACTGGGCGGCGTTTCGCGAGTCGTTCGAGGCGTTGTCGGCGTTGCTGGGGCGGATCGCCCTGCACGGGCCGCGCGGGGGCGGGCCGGCGCCGGCGACGGTGTGCGTGTTGTCGGGGGACGTGCACCATGTGTACGCGGCCGAGGCGTTGTGGGTGGACGCGGCGGAGGGGCCGCACGAGGGGGACTCGGCGAGTGGGATGGATGGGGCGGGTGGGGCCGGTGGGGCGGCGCGGGTGTACCAGCTGACCTGCTCGCCCGTGCACAACTCGGTGCCGCCGGCGATACGACTGGGCTTCCGCTTCGGGTGGGGGCGCGTCGCGACGCGGATCGGGCGCGGGTTGGCCCGACACGGGCGGCTCGTCCCGCTGCCGATCACGTGGACGAAGCTGGGCGGGCCGTGGTTCGGCAACCACCTGATGACCCTGACCCTGCGAAACCGCCGCGCGACTTTGTCCCTCGACCGCGCCGAGGGTGGCCGGCGGGGACGCGATTCGCGCTTGCGGAGGGTGGGACGGGCGGTCTTGCGGGAGGGGTGAGGGGCGGTTCTTGCGGGGGAGCGGGTCTTGCGTGAGGCGGTTCTTGCCGTGGGGCGTAGGTCGTGGGCCGTGGGGCGCGGGTCTTGCGTGAGGCGGTTCTTGCGTGGGGCGATGCTCATGTCGTGGGATGCGGCTCGTGCGTGGGGCGGTTCTTGCGTGGGGCGTGGTCCTTCCACGTGGTGCAGTCTTTGCGTGGGGCGGTCCCTGCCGTGGGTCGTGGGGCGCGGGTCTTGCGGGAGATGGTTCCTGCGTGGGGCGTTGCTCATGTCGTGGGATGCGGCTTGTGCGTGAGGCGGTTCTTGCGTGGGGCGTGGTCCTTTCGCGTGGTGCAGTTCTTGCGTGGGGCGGTTCCTACCGTGGGCCGCGGCTACTTGCGCGGTGCGGTTGCTGCGCGGGACGCGGTTCTTGCGTGGCGCGCGCCGAGGTTGGTGGCGCTGGGGCAACCTGCGGTGCGGTGACGTGGCGATGCTGTGACGTGGTGACGGCGCTCGTACGGTGGGCCGGGTTGCGGGCCGCGGTGTAGGCCATCGCCTGCCGGCGGTCGGGCGGTCGGGCGGTCGGGCGAACCGCCGGGCCGACCGCTTTGCGTACCACGCTTCCGCGCCGTACTTCGTCCCGCCCTTCTTCCGCTGGGCTATGTATCGGGCTGCGGCGCCGGGACGAAGCGCGCTGTGTACCGCGCGAGCGTGCCGCTGCCTACCCTCGGCCCTCCCGAGGCACACCGACTCGCCCCCCGCTCGGAGTCGCGCACTGTCAGGGGCAGCGCTTCGTCACGTCGGGCCCCATCCCGTCCTGTGTTGCACCGCATCCCACCGTGCCGCGCCGAGCCCCGCATCGGCCACACCCGCGCCATAGCCATCGCCCGTCCCGCGCCGCCCATGGCCCACCCCGTACGGGCCGCACGCTGCTCGGTTCCACGCCGCGTCCCGCACCGCCGCGTCCCGCACCGCCGCGTCCCCCCACGGTCTCTCAGTTCGGCCCGGCGTCGCCCGGCCCACGGACTCGGCCCCGGCCCGGCCCATAGGCCCGTTTACGCTTGGCCCACCGGCCCGGCCCCGACTCGCCGGGCTCGGCTCGGCCCGGCGTCGCC
>NZ_WWJX01000507.1 GCF_009865215.1 Streptomyces sp. SID3343
GGCGCCGCGGCCGCGGTCCGGGTGGCCGGCGCGGCCGGCCACGCCCCGCCGGTGTCCGCTCGCGGCGTGTGGCTGGCTCGGCACGACACCCTGGTCCGGCTCGCCGACCGCCTCTACGGCACGGACGACAGCCCGCCGGACCTTCTCCGGGCCCAACTGGCCCGCGCGTGGGAGCCGACGGCCTGTCATACGGGTGATTCCTGATGCCGAAGTGCCCCGGGAAAGCGGTACTTTCCACCCCGGGGCACTTCGCGCAGCCGCGGCGAGCGATGCGAGCAGGGCCTGGGCTCAGTTCTTCAGCGTGTTCGCGACGGTGTCCGCGAGCGGCGTGGTCGGCCGGCCGAGCAGGGTCGACAGGTCACTCGTGATGCCGGACAGCGCGCCCTCGGAGACGCGCAGGTCGGAATCGACGATCAGCTCGACCAGGAACGGGGGCAGGCCCACGCTCGTGAGGATGCCGGCGTACTGGTCGGCCGGCAGGTTCGCGAACGCGACCTCCTTGCCGGACTGCTTCGCGGCCTCGGCGGCGAGCTCGGCCAGGCTCCAGTTGGTGTCGCCGGTCAGCTCGTAGACCTTGCCCGCTTGGTCGTCGCTCAGCAGTACGACGGCGGCGGCCTCGGCATAGTCGGCCCGTGCGGCGGACGCGATCCGGCCCTCGCCGGCCGAACCGGCGACCGTGCCGCGCTCGACGGCGTCCGCGAGCGAGCCGGTGTGGTTCTCGGTGTACCAGCTGTTGCGCAGCAGGACGCTGGGCAGACCGGTCTCGGCGATCTTCGTCTCGGTGTCGCGGTGTACGCGGGCCAGGCCCAAGGTGCTCGCGGTCGCGTTGTAGAGCGACGTGTACAGCAGTTGGCCGACCCGCGCCTCGACGGCGGCGGCGACCACGGCGCGGTGCTGGGCGAGGCGGTCGGCCTCGGGGCCGCTGGACGACACGAAGAGCAACTTGTCGGCGCCGGCGAAGGCGTCGACGAGGGTCTCGGGCCGGGAGTAGTCGGCCTCGCGGACCTCCACGCCGCGGGCGGCCAGGTCGGCGGCCTTGGCCGGCGTCCGTACCGCGGCCACGATCTCCGAGGCGGGCGTACCGCGCTGGAGCAGGGCCTCGACGACCAGGCGGCCGAACTGTCCGGTGGCTCCGGTGACGACGATCATGACGGGTTCCTTTCGTAGGCACCGAACTCTCACCGCCGGTGCTGTGCAAAACCATTGCACTAACTTTTTGAAAGTGCAACCCTTTCGATCGTGCTGCGTCGGAGGTAACCTCGGCACATGGAGACGGAGAGGGAGGCTGGGATGGCGACCACAGCGAACGCAGCGACCGCAGCGACATCGGCGACATCGGCGGCGGCAGCGGGCAACGTGGCGACGACCGCGACCGACTGCCCCGACCCCGGCTACGCCCCCGACCCCACACCCGAGTTCGAATTCGACGTGTTCGCGAAGGCGTGCGTGTCCCGCGCGGCCATGGAACACATCACCGGCCGATGGGGCGTGCTGGTCCTGGGTGGCCTGCACGACGGCCCGATGCGCTTCAACGCGCTGCGTCGGCGCGTGGAGGGCGTGAGCGAGAAAATGCTGTCGCAGACCCTGCAGGCGCTGGAGCGGGACGGTTTCGTGGTGCGCGACGTGCACAGCGCGATCCCGCCGCGAGTCGAGTACAGCCTCACCGATCTCGGCACGGCCACCGCAGCCAGGCTGCTCGACCTGATCCGGCACCTGGAGGGCAACATGGCGCAGGTCATGGCCGCCCGCGAGGTGTACGACCGGCTGCACGGCGAAAAGCAGTAGGGCAGCACGCAAGCTCGGTAGGAACGAGAAGCCACGGGGAGCAGTCATGCCGATTCAGCTCAACCACACCATCGTCACCGCGAGCGACCAGCGCGCCTCGGCCGAATTCCTGGCCGGGCTGCTGGGCCTGACGGTCGGCGAGCCGCTGTCGCACTTCCTGCCGGTGAAGACCGACAACGGCGTCGCGCTCGACTACATGCAGGTGGACGCCGCGTCGATCCACCCGCAGCACTACGCGTTCCTGGTGTCCGACGACGAGTTCGACGCCATCCTCGCCCGGATCCGCGCGGCCGGGATCCCGTACTTCGCGGACCCCGGCCACCGCACCCCGGACGCGATCAACACGTGGAACGGGGGCCGGGCCACCTACTTCCCGGACCCGGACGGGCACAACATGGAGATCCTCACCCGGTCCTACGGCTGAGCCCGCCGAGCCCGCCGACGCCGAGCCGGTGGGTCAGACGCTCCACACGCCGGCGCCCAGCATCGACTTGATCTCGCCCGCGAGCCCGCCGCCTTCGGGGTTGACCCGGAAGTCCAGGTTGTAGCGGGTCCGCATCCGCGCGCTCTCCAGGATCAGGTGCACCGGCACGTCTCCGGGGTGCGATGTGAGTACTCGCTTGATGTCGGCCACCAGGGCCGGGGTGACCTTGGTGGTCGGCAGTTTCAGGCAGACCGGGGCCTTGCCGCCGTGTTCGGCCGAGCCGATGTCCAGGGGCGCGAGTTCGGAACCGAAGATGCTCAGCGCGCCGTCGCGCTCGTTGAGCCGGCCCTTGATGCTCACCGCGACGTCCTCTTCCAGGGCGTGCGCGACGAGCGTGTAGGACTGCGGGAAGAACAGCACCTCGATCTCGCCGTCGTGGTCGGCGAGGTTGATCATCGCCCATGGCGAGCCGGACTTGTTGACCTTGCGCTGGATGCCGGTGATCAGTCCGGCGAGTTGGACCACGCCCTCGGTGCGGCCGGAGTTCTTCAGCTCGGCGATCGAGGTGTCGCGGTGCCGGGACAGGATGTGCTCGGCGCCGTCGAGCGGGTGGGCCGAGACGTACAGACCGAGCATCTCGCGCTCGGTGGCCAGCTTGAGCTTGCGCGGCCATTCCTGGTCGGTGAGCGTGAAGTCGAGCCCGACGGCCGGTTCCGCGGTGGCCTCGTCGCCGCCGCCGAACAGGTCGTACTGGCCCGCGGCCTCCTGCTTCTTGAGCCCCACGACCGCGTCGAGGGCCTGCTCGTGCACGTCGACCAGCGCCCGGCGGGTGTGCCCGAGCGCGTCGAACGACCCGGCCTTGACCAGGGATTCGACCGCGCGCTTGTTGCAGGCGGGCAAACCGATCTTGGTCAGGAAGTCGGCGAACGAGGTGAACTTGCCCTTGCCGGTGCGCGCCTCGACGATGTCGTTGATGACGTTGTCGCCCACGTTGCGGATCGCGCGCAGACCGAAGCGCACGTCGGCGCCCACCGCGGTGAAGTCGGCCACCGACTCGTTGACGTCGGGGGACAGGACCCGGATGCCGGCCGAGCGGGCGTCCGCCAGGTAGACGCCCATCTTGTCCTTTTCGTCGCCTACCGAGGTGAGCAGGGCGGCCATGTACTCGGCGGGGAAGTTGGCTTTCAGATAGGCGGTTTGGTACGAGACCAGGCCGTAGGCGGCGGAGTGCGACTTGTTGAACGCGTAGCCGGCGAACGGGACCAGGACGTCCCACACCCTCTGGATCGCCTCGTCGGAGTACCCGCGCTCACGGCAGCCCGCGTGGAAGGGCACGAACTCCTTCTCCAGGACTTCCTTCTTCTTCTTGCCCATCGCCCGGCGGAGCAGGTCGGCCTGTCCCAGGCTGTAGCCGGCCAGCACCTGCGCGGCGCGCTGTACCTGCTCCTGGTACACGATCAGACCGTAGGTGGGGCCGAGAACGTCCTTGAGCGCTTCCTCCAGCTCGGGGTGGATCGGCTCGATCTCCTGCTGGGCGTTCTTGCGCAGCGCGTAGTTGATGTGCGAGTTCATGCCCATCGGACCCGGCCGATACAGCGCGGAGACCGCGGAGATGTCCTCGAACTCGGTGGGCTTCATCAGCTTGAGCAGTGCCCGCATGGGGCCGCCGTCGAGCTGGAACACGCCCAACGTGTCGCCGCGCGAGAGCAGTTCGAACGTGACCGGGTCGTCGAGCGGGATCGACTCGATGTCGACCTCGACGCCCCGGTTCTCCTTGATGATCTTGACCGCGTGGTCGATGATGCCCAGGTTCCGAAGACCCAGGAAGTCCATCTTGACCAGGCCCATGTCTTCGCACGACGGGTAGTCGAACCCCGTGATGATCACGCCGTCCTTGTCCCGGCGGTGCAGCGGGATCAGGTCGAGCAGGGGCGTGCTGGAGAGGATGACCGCGGCGGCGTGCACGCCGGTGCCGCGGGTCAGACCCTCGATGCCGCGCGCGGTGTCGACGACCATCTTCACTTCGGGGTCGGACTCGTACAGCGCGCGGATCTCGCCGGCCTCGGTGTACCGGGCGTGGTCCTTGTCGAACATGCCGGCCAGGGGCATCGACTTGCCCATCACGTCCGGCGGGTAGGCCTTGGTGATCCGGTCGCCGGTCGCGAACGGGAAGCCCAGGATCCGGCTGGAGTCCTTGATCGCGGCCTTGGCCTTGATCGTGCCGAACGTGTTGACCTGCGCGGTGTACTCCGAGCCGTACTTCTCGGTGACGTAACGCACCATCTGGTCGCGCTGGCGGTCGTCGAAGTCGATGTCGACGTCCGGCGGGTTGATCCGCTCGGGGTTGAGGAAGCGCTCGAACAGCAGGTCGTAGTCGAGCGGGTTCAGCCCGGTGATCCCGGTCAGGTAGGCCACCATCGAGCCGGCCGCGGACCCACGCCCCGGGCCGACCGGGATGCCGTTGTCGCGGGCGTACTGGCAGATGTCGGCGACCACGAGGAAGTAGGCGTCGAAGCCCATCGGGGAGATGACCTTCATCTCCATCTCGACGCGGTCGAGCACTTCCTGGCTCGGGTTGTCGCCGAAGCGCCGCTTGAGGCCCTCGGTGATCTTCTTGCGCAGATAGGTCGCCTGGGTCTCGCCCTCGGGCACGTCGAACTGCGGCATCCGGTCGACCTGCTTGAACACGTCGCTGTAGTCGCCGATGCGCTCGGCGATCAGCAGCGTGTTGTCGCACGACTGCGGCAGCTCGCCGAACAGGCGGCGCATCTCGTCCGAGGTCTTGATGTAGTAGCCGGTGCCCGCGAAGCGGAAGCGGTTCGGGTCGGCCTTGTTCTTGCCCACGCCCACGCACAGGAGCGAGTCGTGCGCGTCGGCCTGGTCCTCGGTGACGTAGTGCGAGTCGTTGGTCGCCAGCAGTGGGATGTCGAGCTGCTTGGCGACGCGCAGCAGGTCCTCGCGGACGGTGCGCTCGATGTCGAGGCCGTGGTCCATCAGTTCGAGGAAGTAGTTGTCCTTCCCGAAGATGTCCTGATACGCCGCGGCGGCCTTGACCGCCTCGTCGTACTGGCCCAGCCGCAACCTGGTCTGCACCTCGCCGGAGGGGCAACCCGTGGTGGCGATGATGCCCTCGTGGTGCTCGGCGATCAGATCGCGGTCCATCCGGGGCTTCATGTAGTAGCCCTCCATGGACGCGAGGCTGGAGAGCCGGAAGAGGTTGCGCAGGCCCTGCGCGTTCTCCGCCCACATCGTCATGTGGGTGTAGCGGCCGCCGCCGGAGACGTCCTTGCCGCCCTCGCCGTCTTCGCTCGGCGCGCGTTTGCCGCCGGGGGCCCAGAACTCGGGGCGGCGCGCGAAGCGGGTACTGGGCGCGACGTACGCCTCGATGCCGATGATCGGCTTCACCCCGTGCTTGGCGGCCGATCCCTGGAACTCGTACGCCCCGAACATGTTGCCGTGGTCCGACATCGCCACCGCCGGCATGCCCTGGCGGGCCACCTCGGCGAACAGCTTGTCGTTCTTCGCCGCTCCGTCCAGCATCGAGTATTCGGTGTGGACATGCAGGTGAACGAACGAGTCAGACACGGTGAGTCAGGCTCCTCGGGGACGGCCGGCGGGGACCTCTCACCCTAACCCGGTCGGCGACGTCAACCGGGCGGTAGAGGCAGGTTCCCCAGACCACCACGAGGCGCCGTCACGGGGTCGCGAAGCGTGTCCGCCGCGGCCGTCGCACGGGCGTGTCGAGACGGCCGCCGCCCGAGGTCGGATCCGGCGCCGCGCCGGCTCAGCCGGTGGCGGCGTGCGGGTGGGCGTGGGGGTGCGGGTGCGTGTCGCCCCGGGCCTCCG
>NZ_WWJX01000508.1 GCF_009865215.1 Streptomyces sp. SID3343
CCGCCCCCGCGCCGCTGGCCGGGCGCGTTGCCCTGGTCACCGGGGCCGGCTCCGGCATCGGCAAGGCCGTCGCCACGCGCCTGGTCGCCGAGGGCGCCTGTGTCGTGGTCGCCGACCTGAACGCGGACAACGCCCAGGCCGTCGCCGACGCGCTGGGCGGCCCGGACAAGGCCGTCGCGGTGGTCGTGGACGTCACCTCCGAAGCGGCGATCCGCGCGGCGTTCGCGCAGGCCGCGCGTGCGTTCGGCGGCGTCGACCTGATCGTCAACAACGCCGGCCTGTCCATCTCCAAGCCGCTCTTGGAGACCACCGTCCGGGACTGGGACCTTCAACACGACGTGATGGCGCGGGGCTCCTTCCTGGTCTCGCGCGAGGGCGCCCGGATGATGATCGACCAGGGCTTCGGCGGAGACATCGTCTACATCTCCTCCAAGAACGGCGTCTTCGCCGGCCCCAACAACATCGCCTACGGCGCGACCAAGGCCGACCAGGCGCACCAGGTCCGGCTGTTGGCCGCCGAGTTGGGCGCACACGGCATCCGGGTCAACGGCGTCAACCCCGACGGCGTGGTGCGCGGTTCGGGGATCTTCGCCGCCGGGTGGGGTGCGCAGCGCGCCGCCGTGTACGGCGTCGAGGAGGACAAGCTCGGCGAGTACTACGCCCAACGCACGCTCCTCAAGCGTGAAGTCCTCCCCGAACACGTCGCCAACGCCGTCTTCGCGCTCACCGCCGGCGACCTCTCGCACACCACCGGCCTGCACATCCCGGTGGACGCGGGCGTCGCCGCCGCTTTCCTGCGCTGAAGGCGCCACCGCCGGCTCGCGGCACGGCGGCAGAACGCAGTCGAGCCAAGCGGTAGAGCCAAGCAGTCGGGCCAAGCAGTCGGGCCAAGCAGTACAGGGCAGCACCGCCACGTGCGGCCCAACCCGTTCAGCGCTGTACCGGAGCACCTTGGAGGTTGTCGTGGCGGGTCGGCAGGTATTCGGTGCCGTCGATCTCGGGGCGTCGAGCGGGCGGGTGTTGGTCGGTGACGTCGGCCCGGACACACTCGTGCTGCGGGAGGCGCATCGATTCGTGAATCGGCCGGTCCGGGTGGGTGGTGTGCTGCACTGGGACATTCTCGCGCTGTACGCCGGTGTGCTCGACGGGCTGCGGGCGGCCGGGCGGTCGACCGGCGGTGGGCGGCTCGCGGGCGTCGGGATCGACACGTGGGCAGTCGACTTCGGTCTCCTCGACGGGTCCGGGGCGCTGCTCGGGAACCCCGTGCACTACCGCGACCGGCGCACCGACGGGGTGCCGGAGCGGGTGTACGACGTCGTCCCGGCGGCGATGTTGTACGCGCGCACGGGGATTCAGCACGCCGCCTTCAACACCGTCCACCAACTCGTCGCGGCGTCCCGGACACCGCAGTTCGCGGCGGCCCGGCGGGCGCTGTTCGTTCCCGACCTGGTGTCCTACTGGTTGACCGGAGTCGCCGGCACCGAGATCACCAACGCGTCGACGTCGCAACTGCTCGACCCGAGCCGAATCGCGTGGGCGGACGACATCATGGCGTCGCTCGGCCTCGACCCCGGACTCTTCCCGCCGCTGCGTGCGCCCGGGGACCCGGCCGGGGAGTTGCTGCCGGAGGTACTGGCGGAGACCGGGCTGAGCGGCCCGGTCGCGGTGACGGCGGTGGGTTCGCACGACACCGCGTCGGCGGTGGTCGGCGTACCCGCCGTGGGGCGGCGGTTCGCGTACGTGTCCAGTGGTACGTGGTCCCTCGTGGGCGTCGAACTGGCCGCGCCGGTACGGACCGAGGACAGCCGCCGGGCCAACTTCACCAACGAACTGGGCGTGGACGGCACGGTCCGCTACCTGCGCAACGTGATGGGTCTGTGGCTGCTCCAGGAATGCATGCGCGACTGGGACTATCGGGCCCGACCGCAGTCCCTCGATCGGTTGCTCGCAGAGGCGGCCCGGGCCGCTCCGTTGCGCTCGATCGTGGACGCGGGAGACCCGAACTTCCTTGCCCCGGGCGGTATGCCGGACCGCATCGCCGAGGCGTGTCGGCGTACCGGTGAGCCCGTACCCACCACACCGGGTGAGGTGGTGCGGTGCATCCTGGACAGTCTCGCGCTCGCGTACCGGGGCGCGATCCTCGACGCGCAGCGCCTGTCCGGCCAGGACGTCGACATCGTGCACGTCGTCGGCGGCGGCGCGCAGAACTCCCTGCTGTGTCAACTCACCGCCGACGCGTGTGGGTTGCCGGTCGTGGCCGGGCCCGTGGAGGCCGCTGCGCTGGGCAACATCCTGGTCCAGGCAAGGGCGGCCGGGGCGGTCGAGGGCCCGCTCGACGACCTGCGCGCGCTGATTCGCTCCACTCAGGGGCTCGTGCGCTACGAACCGCGCGGCGCCGCGACCGAGTGGGCGGCCGCGGCGCAGCGGGTGTGAACGGCACTTTGGCAGACGTTGCTTCGGGCGACCGTGCCCGGTCCGACGCGGCACGGACCCTGCCCGCGCCCGCCGGTCAGGGCGCGGCTTCGCCGACTCGCCGCCCTACGCGTCGCCCTGACGCAGCGATTCGAGCAGCGCCACTTCGGCGTCCGACAGGTGCAGCGCCCCGGCGGCCACGTTCTCGACCAGGTGTGCCGGATTGCCCGTGCCCGGTATGGCCAGGACGTGCGGCCCACGATGCAGCGTCCACGCCAGTCGGACCTGTGCCGCCGACGCGTCGTGCGCCCGGGCGACCGCGAGTACCTCTTCGCGCTCGCCCGGGCTCGCGCTCGCGCCCTTCTCCCGCCCGGCGCCGGCGACCGCGTAGAACGGCACGAACGCCACGCCCTGTTCCCCGCAGGCCCGTACGAAGTCGTGGTCCTGGGCCCGGGCGCCGATGCCGTAGGGGTTCTGCACGCACACCACCGGCGCTGTCGCCTGTGCCTCGGCGAGTTGTTCGGGGCTGACGTTGGAGACGCCCAGGTGGCGGATCAGGCCCGCGTCGCACAGGTCGGCCAACGCGCCGAAGTGCTCGGCGATCGAGGCGTTCGCCATGCTTCTCGCGAGGCGTAGGTTCACCACGTCCAAGTGGTCGCGGCCGAGTTGGCGCAGGTTCTCCTCCACCTGCCCGCGCAGTTGTTCCGGCGTGGCCCACAGCCAGTCGCCCCCAGGGTGGCGTCCCGGGCCGACCTTGGTGGTGATCACCAGGTCGTCCCGGTAGGGGGCCAGCGCGCTGTTGATCAGTTCGTTGGCGGAGCGCAGCGGCGAGAAGTAGAACGCGGCGGTGTCGATGTGGTTCACACCGAGTTCGATCGCCTGCCGCAGTACGGCGATCACCCGGTCCCGGTCGCTGGAGGCGCCGCTGCCGAAGGCCGCGCCGTCCTGGGTGAGGCGCATCGCGCCGAATCCGATCCGGTTGACCGACAGTTCGCCCAGTTTGAACGTACCTGCCGCTGCTGCGGTGATCGTGTTCGAGGTCATGATCGGAGTCTGTCACCTTCGAACACCGCCGGCCGGACGTAGTCAGCCGGACGCGCTCACGTAGACGTCGGCCGCGGCCGCGCCGACGTCTCCCGGGACCACGTAGATCCGGCGGGTCGTGCCGTCGGACTCGGCCACCGTTGCGGCCTGTTCCGGTTCGTCGCCCGGGAGAGCACTCGCCAGGTCCGACGGCAGCGGCGCTACCGGACCGGGCGCCGGGAGGCCGTACGTGCCGAGGAAGTCGTCGAGGTCGGCGTCGTCGCCGCGGACCCCGTAGTGCAGATACGCCGTCGACGAACCGTCGGCCGCCCGGCGGAAGACGGCGTCGAGCGGGACGTAGTAGCGCTCCTTGCCCGGGTGTTGGGACGGGTGCAGGCCCGCCAGGCGTTGCGCGCGGTCCCGGTCGGATTCGAGCGGGCCACGCCCCTGCGCCATGGCGACCAGGCCCCACACGATGGTGGCCGCAGTGCACAAGGCGCACAGCGACATCGCCGTGGCGATGGAGCGCCGCAGCACCGGTCGGTCGTGGAGGGACGGCACGGAGGCCGTGGCCTCGAACCGCGGTCCGCCGAGGGCGGTGCCGGGTATCGGACGGGGCCGGGGGCGATGGCGCCGCGCGCGGTCGGCGAGGTCTGTGTCGATCACGAAACGATGATGCACCCGGCGCGGGCCGCCGAAAGCGCCGCCCCGACGCCTGGCCGCCTCGCCGCCGAGCGTCGACTGCCCTTCCGTTCGAACAACCCGTGTTCAGGCCGAGGCCCGGCCCCCGCGGTTTTGCTTGTCCAGGCTTCGCACTCCCAGGGTTTCCACCGCCGGACCGTGCTTCTCGACGTGTACCAGCATGCGCTTGAGCAGGGCTTCGAGGGTGGCCTGCTCCGCGCGGTCCAGCGGCTCGACCATGGCATGCTCGGCCGCCCCGCGCAGTCTCATCGCGGCCCGCCAGCGGGTGCGGCCGAGTTCGGTGAGCTCGACGTCGACGCGGCGGCGGTCGTCGGTGCCGCGGATCCGGACGACCAGGCCCGCCTGCTCCAGGGTGTCGAGGCGGCCCGTCATGCCGGCCGGCGACAGCATCAGTTCGGCGGCCAGTTCGGAGGGGGTCGCCCGGGCGGCGTCGCCGCGGGACGCGAGTCGGTGCAGTGTCTCGAACTCGAAGAGTTGCAGGCCCACTTCGGCGAAGGCCCGGTCCGCGGCCTGACTCACGTGCTTGGTCAGGAACTGGATGCGGGTGATGATCCCCTCGACGCGCTCGTCGAAGGGGGCCTTGTCGCGCCAGCGGGCGATGTGCCGATCGACGGAGTCGACGTCCTGATCGTGCTCCGCCGCCGGGCTCTGCTGCCGCCTTTGCTCCTGCATTCACCCAGTATGCTACGCCGGCTAGTATTTCGTTGACGAATGATTAACTGGCGAAATACTCTCTGCGTCATGACCCCCGCCATCCGTCGGCTGATGATCGGCCGAACCTTCGCGGCGCTGGCCACCGCGTTGATCCCGACCACCCTGACCCTCGCCGTCGTGCACACCGGTGCGGCGACCGACCTCGGTCTCGTGCTGTCCTGCGAACTGCTGCCGATGCTGCTCCTGCTGCCGGTCGCCGGCGTGGTGGCCGACCGGTTCCCGCCCCAGCGGATCGTGCTCGTGGCCGACCTGGTCCGCGCCGCCGCCCAACTGGCGATCGGCGCCGAACTGCTCGCCGGCGCGGTGCGGATACCCGATCTGGCCGTGCTGTCCGCGATCACCGGTGTGGCGGTGGCCTTCGGTACGCCGGTCGTGCGCACCCTCGTGGTCGCGCTGGTGCCCGAGGCACAACGGCTGCGGATCAACGCCCGGCTCGGCGTGGCGGTCGGACTCGCGGGCATGGCCGCCCCGGCGGCTGCCGGTGGCCTGATGCTCGTGGTCGGCGCCGGGTGGTCCTCGCTGCTCACCGGCGTGCTGTTCGTCGCGTCCGCGACCACGCTGGGCGGCCTGCGCCAAGAGCCCGGCGCGCGCGTGGAACCGATCGAGCACGCCGAGCACGCCGAGCTTGCCAAGCCCGTCACGCCCACCGAACCCACCGAACCCACCGAGCCCCCGACCGACCCGATGCCGGCCACGAAGAAGGACTTTCTCGGCGAACTGCGCGCAGGCTGGGCCGAAGCCCGTCGCCACCCCTGGTTTCTGGCCAACGTGTTCGGCCACGGTGTCTGGCACTTCGCGGCCGGTTTCCTGCTGACCCTCGGACCGCTGATCGCGGTAAGCCACCTGGGCGGCAACACCGCGTGGGTGATCATCGCCCAGGTCGGCACGGTCGGCATGCTGATCGGGGTCTGGTCCGCGGCGCGACTGCCGATCCGCCGCCCCCTGTTCGCGGTCGCGATCGGCGCCTCGGTCTACGCCTTCCCGCTCGTGGCCTTCGCGCTGCGGCTGCCGATGCCGGTCGTCGCGGGCGCGTACTTCGTCGCGATGCTCGGTCTCGGGGTGCTCATCCCGCTGTGGGAGACCCTTATGCAACGGGGCATACCACCGGAATCGCTCGGCCGGGTCGGCTCGTTCGACGCGCTGATCTCGTTCGCCGCCCGGCCGCTGGGCCTGGCCGTCGCGGCCCCGATCGCGGCGGTGGTGGGCACGACCGCGCCGCTGCTGATCGGGGCCGTGCTCGTGGTCGCGGCCAACCTGCTCCTCCTACTGCTTCCGAGCGTGCGCGAGCTGCCGAAGCCGGCGGCGGAGGCGGTCCGGGTGGCGTGAGCGCCGAACCGCCGCAGTGCGGGCCGGACCCCCGCC
>NZ_WWJX01000509.1 GCF_009865215.1 Streptomyces sp. SID3343
GGCGCGTCAGCGCCCACTGATCGATCGTCGACCGGTGCTCGACGAGCGGCAGCGAGGAGAGGCGGCGGAGCCGCCGGCGGCGCAGCCGCCCCCCGGCCCGAAGGGCCGGTATTCAGCGCCGGCGGTCGGGCACGGGGGAGTGGGTCCGGCCGCCGGCGCTTTTTCTACCTTCGGGGCGGTGGGTGCGCCGTCGCGCTGGGGGGTGTCAGGTCCCCCGTGCGCCCTTTCGGTGTCCTTGGGTTGCCCGGTCGGGACGCCGGAAAACCGTCCTCGGCCGAACAGGTCGAACCCGGCCGGACCAGGTCGCCAAGCGGTCGTGCGCGCGTCCATTCGGAGGCCAAATTGCCATTACCGGTCAGGAACTTGATGCTGCGTCAGGCCACCGTCCGCAGCCGCGCCGCCCCATGAGGCCCCGGCCCGGCCCCGATCAGGATCCGGCCGACAGCCGCTCCAACGCGCCGATCAGGTCCGGATAGCGCCGCGTCCGCGCTCCGCCGTCCACCCCGTACACGCTGCCCGACACGAACCCGGCCTCGTCCGAGGCCAGGAACAGCACCACCGCCGCGACCTCCTCCGGCTCGGCGAAGCGGCCGAGCGGAGCGTTCTCGACGTACTCCTCGACCACTCCCGGGACATGCCACATCCCGGACGTGGCCTGCGTACGAATCAGCCCCGGCGCCACCGCGTTCACCCGCACACCCGCCGGCCCCAACTCCAGGGCCGCCACCTCCGTCAGCGCCACCACACCGGCCTTGGCCGCGCAGTACGCGCCCATGCCCCGCCCCGCCTGGACCGCGTTGAGCGAGGCCATGTTGACGATCGAGCCGCCGCCCTCCTGCGCGCGCATCGCCAGCCCGGCGTGCTTGACCGTCAGGAACGCGCCGTTGAGGCACAGGTCCACGACCCGGCGCCACGACGCGTAGTCGTGCTCGGCCAGTTCCGCCGCCGTACCGCCGCCCGCGTTGGCCACCGCGACGTCCAGCCGGCCGAAGCCGTCCACGGCGGCCCGTACCAGCGCCGCCACGTCCTCCTCGACCGTCACGTCGCACAACCGCGTCACGCACCGCTGCTCGCCGAGCTCGGCCGCCAACGACGCGAGCCCCGCCGCGTCGATGTCGCCCGCGACCACGAACGCCCCCTCGGCCGCGAACCGTTGCGCGATCGCCCGCCCGATACCCGCCGCCGCACCCGTGATCAGCGCGACCTTGCCCTCGATCCGACCGGGGCCGGGGGCCGTCCCGTCGCCGGCGGACGGCTCGGACCGGTCGCCCACACCCTGCCCACTCACGCCGACGCCCCCTTCGTGTTCTCGTAGTCCTTCATCGCGCCGCCGACCGCCTGCGCGGTCTGGTCCCGCCAGGTCTGCGACAGGCCGACCTGCCACTCCTGCGACGCCAACGGCCCGTGTGAGGCGCCGGTGAAGTACGGGATCACCTCGCGCGCGATCAACTCGTACGAGCGCTTCGTCGCCTCGGCGTCCGCGAAGTCCGCGCCCATGAACAGATAGGTGCCGAAGCCGCCGGACTTCTGCCACAGCCGCTCGATCTGTCGGATCGCCATCGCGGGAGTGCCGCAGATGAAGGAGCCGGTCGCGTTGCCGTGCTCGATCCGTTGCTCCAGCGGCGTCGACGGGTCGAGCGGCACCGGCAACACCTTGGCCTGGTAGTCCTGGATGCCCTTGAGCCCGTACGCGACGTCGCGACGCGCCTGCTCCTCGGTCTCGGCGATGTGCATCATGCCCATCAGCCGCCATGCGGAGCGGTCCATGGTCTGCCCGTAGCGCGCGGCCACCTCGTTGGCGACGCCCCAGTGCGTGCCGAGCGCGTCGAAGCCGCCTTCCTGACTCGCGGCGATGGACAGCATGCCCGCGCCGAAGCGCCCGGCGGTCCGCGGGCCGGCCGGGGAGAACGTCGCCGCGACCGCGATCTCGATCGACGGGTGTGTGTAGGGGCGCAGTTGCAACCGCGCGTCGCGCAACGTGAACCAGTCGCTCTCGCGGGTCACCGGTTCGCGGCCCGCGAGCAGCGCGATCACCGCTTCCAGCGACTCCTCCATCATGCCGCGCTGGCGGGCGGTGTCGATGCCCAACATGTGCGCGTCGGACGCGAGCTGGCCGGGGCCCACGCCGAGCATGACCCGGCCGCGGGTGAGGTGGTCGAGCAGCACCATGCGGTCCGCGACGTGCAGCGGGTGGTGATACGGGAGCGAGACCACGCCGGTGCCGAACCGGATGTGCCGGGTGCGCGCCGCCGCGCTCGCGATGAACAACTCCGGGGAAGCGACGATCTCCCAACCACCGCTGTGGTGTTCGCCGATCCACGCCTCGTCGTAGCCGAGTCGGTCCAGGTGCTCGACGAGCGCGAGGTCCTGTTCGAGCATCAGCGTGGGGTTGCGCCCGGCCTGGTGGAAGGGCGCGAGGAAGACCCCGAACCTGAGCGGGCTGCGCTCGCCCACGGCGACCTCTTGGGCGATCTGCTGCGGTTTCGTGTGTGCCACCGCGACTCCTTGCGTATCCCCGAAACTGATGATCCGTCACCGTTACAGGTCGCGATGCGCGAATCAAGAGACGCACTATGCGAAAGATGTGCCCTCGGTGCCGGGGCACTCGGCGCCCCCGGTACCCGCGAGCGTGCCGCCGTACCACTTCGGTGGTGTCGTGTCGCGGGTCGGCTCACAACACCCGGCTCGGTCGATCGCGCGCCCCCGGTTCACGTCGCGCACGACACCACGGGGCCCGGCAGCCCGAAATGGACTGGCCCGTCCGCTCCCGACCGAGTAGGAAGGGATGTCGAGCAACCGGCGACCGGCCGGCGACCGACCCGGCAGCCGACTCGGCGACCGACCCGACCGACTCGGCAGCCGGCCGGCCGCACGGTCACCGGCACCATCCACCAGCGGGCAGCCCCGCCGACAGCAGCACGAAGGACGCGCGCACGCCATGGGCTACATCGATGTCAACGCCATCGGCTTTACCTTGCCGGATGGCCGTGTCCTGCTCGACGAGGTGTCCTTCCGCGTCGGCGACGGCAAGACCGTCGCGCTGATCGGCGCGAACGGGGCCGGCAAGACGACGCTGCTGCGGATCATCACGGGCGAGCTCAAACCCGACTCCGGCGCGGTCGCCCGAACCGGCGGTCTGGGCATCATGCCGCAGTTCGTCGGCCGGATCCGCGACGCCACCACGGTGCGCGACCTGCTCGTCTCGCTCGCCCCGCCGCGGATCAGGACCGCGGTGCTCGCGGTCGACGAGGCCGAGTTGGCGATGATGGACAACGACGACGAGAAACACCAGATGCGCTACGCGACGGCGCTCGCCGAGTTCGGCGACGCCGGGGGCTACGACATCGAGCCCGCGTGGGACCAGTGTTGTCAGGCCGCACTCGGTACGACCTACGACGGGGCCAAGTGGCGCGAGGTGCGGACCCTGTCCGGCGGCGAGCAGAAGCGCCTCGCGCTGGAGGCGCTGCTGCGCGGACCGGACGAGGTGTTGATCCTCGACGAGCCGGACAACTACCTCGACGTGCCGGGCAAGCGCTGGCTGGAACAGCAGCTCAAGGAGACCCAGAAGTCCGTACTCCTGGTTTCGCACGACCGCGAACTGCTCGCCCAGGCCGCCGACCGGATCGTCACGATCGAACTCGGCGCGGCCGGCAACACCGTCTGGATCCACGGTGGTTCGTTCGCGACCTACCACGAGGCCCGCCGGGCGCGGTTCGAGCGCTTCGAGGAACTGGGCCGGCGCTGGGACGAGGAGCACGCCAAGCTCAAGGCGCTCGTGCTGATGTACAAGACCAAGGCCGCGTACAACGACGGCCTCGCGTCCCGGCTCCAGGCGGCCCGTACCCGACTGCGCAAGTTCGAGGAGATCGGTCCGCCGCAGAACATCCCGCGCGAACAGGACGTCAAGATGCGGCTGCGCGGATCGCGGACCGGCAAGCGCGCGGTGATCGCCGAGGCGGTCGAACTGACCGGCCTGATGAAGCCGTTCGACGTCGAGGTCTGGTACGGCGACCGGGTGGCGGTACTGGGCTCCAACGGTTCGGGCAAGTCGCACTTCCTACGGCTGCTCGCGGCCGGCGGCACCGATCCCGACGTCGAGCACGAACCGGTGGGCGACACGGTGATCCCGCCGGTCGCGCACACCGGGCGGGCCAGGCTCGGCGCGCGCGTGCGGCCCGGTTGGTTCGCGCAGACGCACGACCACCCGGAGTTCGTCGGCAAGACGCTCGTCGACATCCTCGGCCGCGGTGACGAACACCGCAGCGGACTCGGGCGCGAGGGCGCGGCCAAGGTGCTCGACCGCTACGAACTCGCGTACGGCGCGGAGCAGCCCTTCGACACCCTGTCCGGCGGCCAACAGGCCCGATTCCAGGTGCTGTTGCTCGAACTCTCCGGCGCGAACCTGCTGTTGCTCGACGAGCCGACCGACAACCTCGACCTGGTCTCGGCGGAGGCCCTTCAGGAAGCCCTCGAAGCCTTCGACGGGACGGTCCTCGCGGTCACCCACGACCGTTGGTTCGCGTCGTCGTTCGACCGCTTCATGGTGTTCGGCCAGGACGGCCGGGTGCGCGAGACCGACGGCCCGGTCTGGGACGAGGGTCGGGTGGAGCGGGCCAGGGGCTGAGCCGTACGGCCGGCGGCCCGGACCGCCGACGATCCCGAGGTACCGATGCTCTTGGTGGGCATCGGTACCTCGGGGTTCGGTCGTGGTGGGCCGGCGGTTGCGTTCCTTGCGCCGCCCGGTGTCTAGCTGATGGCGAAGTCGTCGCCGTAGACGGAACCTTGCCCGTACCAGCCGTGGATGTAGACCGTCACCGAGCCGTTGGCGCCGACGGTGAACGGCACGGTCAGCTTGGTCCACGCGTCACCGGGAGAGGCCCACGTGCTCCCCGACGCTCCGCCGCTGACGCCCAGGTAGGCGTAGTTGCCGTGGACCCACGCGGTCAGCGTGTGGGACGAGTTCGGGGTGAGCGCCACGGTCTGCGTGCACTGGCCGGTCTGGGCCGCTCCGGCCGCCACCTGGAGGGCGTGCGTGCCGCCGTGTGCGGGCGTGGCCGCGTTGGAGCCGCCGGGCTGGCAGGTCCACGGGGCGAGCGTGCCGCTTTCCAGGTCGCCGTTGACCAGGACCCCGCCGGGGCCGCTCGTGACGGTGAGCGTGTAGGTGGTGGCGTGGGTCGCGGAGGTGCCGGTGCCGGTGATGGTGAGGGGGTAGGTGCCGGGTGCGGCGGCTGCGGTGGTGGTGATGTCCAGGGTCGCGGTGCCGCCGGCGGTGACCGAGGTCGGGTTCACGGTGGCGCTGACGCCGGCCGGTGCGCCGGTGACGGTGAGCGCGACGTTTTGGGCCGCGCCGTTGGTGACGGCGGTGCCGACCGTGGCACTGGTGCCGCTGCCGGGGGCGACCGAGCCGGATCCGGGCGCGACCGCGATCGAGAAGTCGTTGGTGACGGTGCCGGTGACGGTGAGTACGTAGGTGGTCGTGTGCGTGGCCGAGGCGCTGGTGCCCGTGATGGTGAGCGGGTAGGTGCCGGGCGGCGCCGCGGTGGTGGTGGTGATGTTCAGGGTCGCGCCGGTACCCGTGGTCGGGTTGAGGGTGGCATCGACGCCGACGGGCGCGCCGGCGACGGTGAACGCGACGCTCTCCGCGGTGCCGCTGGTGACGGCGGTGCTGACCGCGGCGGTGGTGCCGCTGCCGGGGGCGACCGAGCCGGATCCGGGCGCGACCGCGATCGAGAAGTCGTTGGTGACCGTACCGCTGCCGGTGAAGGGCTGGAACGTGTGGCTGAAGTACCACAGATCCTGGGCGATCCCGGAGCAGTTGTCGGCCGCCGCGCCGCCGGGGCAGTTGCCGTTGTCGCGCTGCAACGCCCACATGGACAGCGTGTTGATGTTCTTGCTCTTGGCCCAGGCGACCAACGTCGTCGCGTCGGCGGTGGTGAACGTCTCGGCCGGGCCGAAGTCGTCGACGCCCGGCATCACGGTGACGCCGATCATGGCCCAGATCTGGGCCGAGGTCTTGCCCGGGTACAGCGAGGTCAGTTGGGCGTGCAGTCCGGTAGCGGCGTTCTGCGCGTCGGTGGACATCTGGTGCGGCTGGTTGTCGTAGAAGTCGAACGCCATGATGTTGACGACGTCGACCTTGGCACCGTTGGTGACCGCGTTGCGCAGCAGGGCCACGCCGCTCTCCGCGAGGCCGTGCGTGGTGCTGGGCAGGGTGTACGAGAACTGGATCGAACGACCGTTGGCCGCCGCCCACGTCTGGACCTGCTTGATCGCCTTGTTGCGGCGGTCGACCCCGGCCGCGTTCTCGATCGAGTCGGCCTCGATGTCGAGGTCGATGCGGCTGAGGTCGTAGGTGGTGATGAGGTTCTGCCACGCCAGGGCGATGGAGTTGACGTTGGTGCAACTGTCCGCGAGTTCGGTACCGGTGGTGTCCGCGGTGTAGCCGCCGAACGACGGGATCACGTCGCCGCCGCGGGAGCGGATGGTGGCGATGTCGGCGCCGAAGACGGACTGCGACACCGGCATGCTGGTGTCGCCGTTCCAGTACGGCGTGCACGATCCGGCGGTCGCCGTCTGGAGGAACGCCATCGTCAGGTACTTGGCGCCGGACTGCTGGGACAACGTGGCGGGGTTCTCGCCGGTCCAGGCTTCGAAGTAGGGAGCGAAGACGCGGGTGGGCAGCGGCGTCGCGGCCTGCGCGGTGCCGCCGCCCGCGAAGGCGAGGCCCAGGGACGCGGCCGCGGTGGTGATCACGGCCAGCAGGGCTCGAAGGGAACGTGGTCGACTCATGGGTGCTCCGACTCTCGGATGCGCGGACTCCCGGATGCGCGGGAGGGGCCGAACGTGGGCAGTGCGCTGTGCGGTACTCGACGGGCAGCGTCGATCGACGCCCGAACGAGGGGACGGGACCGGGTGGAAACAGGGCATGCGAAGCCGCCCGGAGAGGGCGTGGTACGCCGGCGCCAAAGCACGTGCGATGCAGCCCGACCGCAGGGGACGCGGCGGAACACAGCCCATAATTGGACTAGACCAAATGCGTGTCAAGGTTCCGGTCGAGACGACTCGAACAGACCCTGACCGGCACCGTCGCGAGGTCGGACGCGCGGCCGGAGGGGCGACGAAAAGGCGTTGGTCCAGGCGCAGTTCGCCAATTTTTGCCAACCGGGTGGCGTGCCCACGCGAACCCTTCGCGGCTGCTATGCGGCGCTGCGAGAGGGCGGGCGCGAGGGCCGTTGCGGCAAGAGTGACCTCTGCGGTCTCCCGGCGGCCTCTCCCGTCTCCCTGCGGTTCGAAAAGGCTTTGCGGCCGGGTGCGGTACACCTTTAGCGTCTGCTTCACGACGGCGTGTAGCTCAGCAGGAGAGCACCGGGCTCTTTTCCCGGAGGGCGCGGGGGCGGAACCCGCCATGCCGGCTATGAACGTTCACGATGAGCACCAGGACAAGCACCCCGTCGACGTGGGCTGGGTCGCCGGCCGATTGGCGAGCGCCCTCGTCACGGCAGGCACCCACGAGGACCCCGCCACCGCCCGCCGCGCGCTCGATCGCGTCCGCGTCTGGCGGCGGGTGTTGCGCGGCATCTCCGACGGGACGGTGCGTCCGGGTTCGCGCACCCCCGTTGCCGGTGCTCCCGGGTGGGTGACCCTGGAGGTCGCCCGCGGCGGTTTCGCCACCGGCGCGGAGAGCGCCGGCGGGGCCCTGCGCCCCTACGAGGTGGAGACCGCGCGGCGCGCCGGCGTACCCGCCGAGCGGCGCGCGCTGTTCGAACATCACCTGACCGAAGCGGGGTTGGCCGAACTGACCGAACTGCTCGACTCCGGTGCCTACGAGGTGCAAGTGCCCGAGGAGGCCGCGCTGCTCGTGGTCGCGTGGCTGGTGCGCACGGGGGACCGGCTCGGCGCCCTCGAACTCCTGGACACCATCGTCCCGTTCGCGGACCGGCTGCGCTTCTATCCCGGGCCCGGGCCCGCGATCGACGAGGACCCGACCACGGCCTGCCGCAACACCGTCGGCGACGTGCGGCGCGCGGTCGCCGACCGCCTGCCCAACGACGCCATCGACGCGATGCACGAAGCGCTCACCGTGTGGAATCCGTACGCCGACGACCTGCTCGCGCACTGGCTCGACACCGTCGAAAACGGCCGGATCCCGGCGCGGACCCCGGACGCCGCGTGGCTGGAGCGCGGCGCGGCACTCCTCGTGCGCTACCGCGAACTGGCCGCGGCACACCGGCTGTGCGGCAAGCACCGCCGGCCGAAGGAGAACCAGACCGTCCTGCGGGTCGCCCTCGAGGCGGCGGTCGCCGGCCGCGGCCCGGACCCGCGCCTGCGCGGCCGGCTCCAGTACGCGGTGGACTCGATGGTGCGCCGCCGCGGG
>NZ_WWJX01000510.1 GCF_009865215.1 Streptomyces sp. SID3343
ACCGTCTCCACCACCGAGAACGCGAAGTCCATGTGCGCCGACTCGTCGCGGAAGACCCAGTTGGTCCCCGATGCCAAGCCGTTCAGCAGGCCGCGTGAGCGCAGGAAGTAGACGTAGGCGAAGGCGCCGTAGAAGAACAGGCCCTCGATGCACGCCGCGAAGCAGATCAGGTTGAGCAGGAACTGCCGCCGGTCGTCCCGGGATTCGAGCCGGTCCAACCCCATCGCCGAGTCGATCCAGCGGAAGCAGAACTCCGCCTTGCGCCGGATCGACGGGATGTGCTCGACCGCGGCGAACGCCTGCTCGCGCTCCTCGTGGTCGGGCATGTAGGTGTCGAGCAGGGTCAGGTAGAACTGCACATGGACGGCCTCTTCGAAGAGCTGCCGCGACAGGTACAGCCGCCCCTCCGGCGAGTTGATGTGCCGGTAGAGGTTCAGCACCAGGTTGTTCGCCACGATCGTGTCGCCGGTCGCGAAGAACGCGACCAGGCGCTGCACGAGGTGGCGTTCCGCCGGGCTGAGCTTCTCCAGGTCGGCCAAGTCGCTGTGCAGGTCGACCTCTTCGACCGTCCAGGTGTTGCGGATCGCCGCGCGGTACTTCTCGTAGAAGTCCGGGTACTGCATCGGGCGCAGCGTGAGGTTCATTCCGGGATCGAGCAGGCTCACGTGCACGCCTCACAGGCTTCGGGGTTCTCCAGCGAGCAGGCGATCACGTCGAGGTCGGAGATTTCCTCGGTGGAATCGGTGGAAACGGTGGAATCGGTCGATTCGACCGGGGCGGCCGAGGCCTGCGCCGGGACCGTCGCCTGCTGGATGCGCGTCGCGGGGCGCGAGCGCAGGTAGTACGTCGTCTTCAGGCCGGTCGACCACGCGTAGCGGTACATCGACGACAGCTTGCCGATCGTCGGGTCGGCCATGAACAGGTTCAGCGACTGCGACTGGTCGATGTACGGCGACCGCGCCGCCGCCAGGTCGATCAGCGCGCGCTGCGGCAGCTCCCACGCGGTGCGGTACAACTCGCGTACGTCGTCCGGCAGTTCGGCGATGCCCTGGACCGAGCCCTCGGCGCGCTTGATCCGGTCGCGCACCTCCGGGGTCCACAGGCCGCGGGCCTTGAGTTCGCGCACCAGGTACGCGTTGATCTGGAGGAACTCACCCGACAGCGTCTCGCGCTTGAACAGGTTCGACACCTGCGGCTCGATGCACTCGTACGCGCCCGCGATCGAGGCGATCGTCGCGGTCGGCGCGATGGCGACGAGAAGCGAGTTGCGCAGCCCGTGCGCGGCGACGCGCGAACGCAGCGCGTCCCAGCGCTTGGTCTGCGACGGGTACACCTCCTCCCACAGGTCGGGCTGGAGCCGGCCGCGCGCGGCGTGCGTCTCGGCGTACGCGGGGTGCGGGCCGTGCACCTCGGCCAGCGCCGACGAAGTCTCCAGCGCCGTCAGGTAGATCTCCTCGGAGATCAGCGTGGACAGCTCACGCGCCTCGACCGAGTCGAAGGGCATGCCCAGCGTGAAGAACACGTCCTGCAGGCCCATCAGGCCCAGACCCACCGGACGCCAGCGCGGGTTGGACGCCGCGGCCTGCGCGGTCGGGTAGTAGTTGATGTCGATCACGCGGTCCAGGAAGACCACGGCGGTGCGCACGGTCGCGCGCAGCTTCTCCCAGTCCATGCCCTCGCCGGCCACGACGTGCGCGCCGAGGTTGACCGAACCGAGGTTGCACACGGCGGTCTCGCCGTCGCTGGTGACTTCGAGGATCTCGGTGCACAGGTTGGACAGGTGCACGACGTTGCCGGGCTCGGCGGCCTGGTTGCACGTGCGGTTGGCGGCGTCCTTGAACGTCATCCAGCCGTTGCCGGTCTGCGCGAGGGTGCGCATCATCCGGGCGTACAGGTCGCGCGCGGGCATCTGGCGGACGTACCGGCCGTCGCGTTCGGCAGCCTCGTAGACCTTGTCGAACTCGGCGCCCCACAGGTCGGGCAGTTCGGGGACCTCGTTGGGGTCGAACAGCGACCAGACGCCGTCCTCCTCGACCCGCCGCATGAACAGGTCGGGGATCCAGTTGGCGAGGTTGAGGTTGTGCGCGCGGCGCGCGTCCTCACCGGTGTTCTCGCGCAGTTCGAGGAATTCGAGGATGTCGGGGTGCCACGACTCCAGGTACACACAGGCCGCGCCTTTGCGCCGCCCGCCCTGGTTGACGGCCGCCACCGACGAGTCGAGCGTCTTGAGCCACGGGACGATGCCGTTGGAGTGGCCGTTGGTGCCGCGGATCAGCGAGCCGCGCGAGCGTACCCGCGACCACGCGACGCCGATGCCGCCGGCGAACTTCGACAGGCGGGCGATGCGCCCGTACATGTCGTAGATCGACTCCAGCTCGTCCTTGGGCGAGTCGAGCAGGTAGCACGAGGACATCTGGGTGTGCACCGTGCCGGAGTTGAACAGCGTCGGCGAGCTCGGCAGGTACGCCAGCGACGACATCAGCCGGTAGAAGCCGATCGCCTCGGTCGGCTCCTGCGACAGACCGCACGCCACCCGGAGGAGGAAGTGCTGCGGGGTCTCGACGACCTTGCGGGAGACGGGGTGGCGCAGCAAGTAGCGGTCGTAGACGGTGCGCAGGCCGAAGTACTCGAACCGGCGGTCGCCCGACGTGTCGATCGCCGCGTCCAGCTCGGCGGCGTGCTTGGCGACGAACGCCGCGGTCTCGGCGCCGATGATGCCCTCGCGGCGGCCGAGCGCGATGCCGGCGCTGAACGAGTCGACGCCCGCTTCCGCGGCCTCGTCCGCGATCCGGCCGGCGAGCAGCCGGGCGGCGAGGCGCGAGTAGGCGGGCTCCTCCGCGATCAGCTCGGCGGCGGTACGGACGGCCAGGTCCGCGGCCGCGCCGCGGTCGGCACCTTCGTTGAGGCCCGCGACGACCCGGCGGACGACCCGATCCGGATCGACCTCCGGCAAATCGCGCGCCTGGGTGCGTACCAGGGTTGCCAGTTGGTCCTCGGGGCTCTCGTCGATCCGCATCCGGGTCGTGCCCACGCTGTCCACAACGGTCACGTGCTCTCTCCTCGCGAGCTCGTACGTACAGTGACCCCGCGCCCGAAGGCGCGGGCGGCCGGCAGGTATTCGGACTCGCGGGCATGCCGGGGCGCCGCCGGGCACAGTGTGCTCGGTGGGCCCGCGGAGTTCCCCATGGTCGTCGCTTCCGGATGCCTCTCGGCGTTCGGCGCGTCGTGACGACTTTCGTTCCCGCATACCGCTGCGGGGCAGTCCCGGCTTCACACCGGGTTCCCTCTTGCGTCGCCCTTCCAGGAAAACCCGGGGGGCGAACCAGCCGCGTCGCAGAGCATATATGTAGTGGCGGGGTGGTCGTTGCACCCCCAGGTGTTGTGTCGCGTCGCGGTTCCCGACGTGTCACGGTTCGCCATAGACGTGCACAGGTGGTAGGGTTATGGGCTCGAAATATCGCTCCGAAAACAATAACGCCTACGCTGATAGCGTGGGGTGATTTCCGTAGATTGTCAATAGTTCGGTACTCGAACGATCGCCTTCGGGCGTCCTTCGCCCGCCGCCGATCCACCGATCGATCGCCCTGGGCGGCCGCGCCGAAGCCACCTCCGCGACCTCGCCCTACCGCCGCCCTACATGCCGAACAGGCCCGATTGACGGCCCTGTACGCCCACCTGGACGCCACTCGTGCGGCATTGGCGACGCGCCTGCGCGAAGCCCTCGCGGAAGATCTCGACGGGTCGCGCCAGGCTCGTCGGGAGAGTGACGAGACCGTGATCGAAGTCGTGGATCGGCCGGCGGGATCAGCCGGCGTCGAGCCCGGATCGGGCATCGGCCGGCTCGACGATCGGGCCCGCAAAAATTTCCACGTCGGGCGTGTCGGATTGCGCGACGCCGATCGGATGCCGGTGCTCGTGGACCGGGAGGAACCGGCCCCGCGCGGGTCTCGCCGGCCTGGACGACGAGGGTGCCGATCGAGGCGACCACGAAGCAAGACGCGGGGAGCACATCGCGCAGGGCGGCGGCATAGCGCGGGCAGCGCGGCCGGAGGCGGAGCGTACGCACCCGAGGGGCTCGAATCGACGGCCCTGGCGGCCATGTGGAGACCAGGACACGGCAGTTCCGGTCGAGCGGCACCGGCCCCGTCCGCGCCGTCCGTGACGACGGCACAGCAGGCCGGGGCGGACGGTTCGTGCGGGTACGGTCACCTGTTCGTGGTCGTCGTCGTGGCCGGCGGTGGTGGTCTTACGCGCGCCGTATCCAGGAGGCCGGTCGCATGTACCACCTCATGGTCGCCCCGTCCGCGGCCCGCTCGCCGACAGGCGGCTGTGTCGGGGCGACCGCTCCTGCCGACGCTCGGCCGGCCGGGGCACCTCGCGTCCCGACTCCCGCCACTCCTCGACCAGGGCCTCGTACAGCGGCGTCTCGAACGTATCTGGGGGCCACGGCCCGAATGGTGCTCGGAGGATCTCCACAGCGACCCAACAGCACGAGAGGGCACGAAGTAATCGCCAACCGGGTGATGCCACTCGGTCGGTTGACGTATCGACACGGACATGCGGCGCCCCGGCGTGCGCAATCCCGCGACCCGGTCCCGAGGCGGATCCGGGCCGGCGCCGGATCGAGCCCTGACACGTGCGAGCCCGATGCGAGCCCGATGCGGGCCGGGCCGGGATCCCTGCCGAAACCGCCTCGTAGCCGGCACCGGCACCGCGGTCCCCTTCCAACCGCCGGTTGTTCGCCCCATAGGGTCGACGTCTCGCCGCGTGAGGAGCGCCCGTTCGAACCATCGACCAAGCCGTCGGCGCATCGGCCAGTCGGCGCGACGCACATCGGCCAGTCGCCGCGTCGACCGAGCCGCCCTCCTCGCCGGTCCCCCCGCAACCCTGGAGGGCACAGGATGGACCCGTCTCACGCCTTACCCCACCGACCGACACCGACTCGGAGCCCCGCATCGAGACCGCGACCGAGGCCGGCCCCAGGCCCGTCCGCCGCCGCCCGCGCGAAACCGGCAGTGAGACCGGCAGTGAGACCGGCCGTTGGCCCCGCCGTGAGGCCCGCTCGGCTCGTGCGCTGCCTGGTCGCCCTACTCGTCGGCCTGGCCGCGCTGTTCGTGGCGCCGGGCCCGGTCCAGGCCGTCGGCCTCGACCCCGGGACCGCGCCGTCCGTGCGCGTCGTCAGCTACAACGTGTGCGGCGGCTACATCGACGGATGTCGGTCCACACTCGACCGAACGCGCTGGGCTCAGGCGAGCGTAGCGGCGATGTCCGATTGGGATCCGGACGCCGTACTGCTCCAGGAACTGTGCAAGGGCCAACTCGACCTGCTGGCCGAACGCATGCCCGGCTACCGGACGGTGTGGCTGGAGACTCGGGCGCAGGACTACGGCTGCGACAAGTGGGTGACCGGCAGCGGGAACACGCCCTCCGGTGTCGGGATGCTGGTCAAGGGGGCTGTCTCCCAGTCGTACTCGCACGTCTTCCCGACGGCCGACCCGGCTCGGGCGAGCGATCCGACCGCGGACCACTACGCACTGCTGTGCGCCCAAACTCCCGTCGACGGGCGGGGCGCCCTGGTGTGTGTCACTCACTTGGACGGGACGCTCAAGCACCAGGGCGCACCGGTGGTGGTGAACAGGATCAGGACGTGGGGTCAGGGTCTGCCCGTCGTTCTGGGTGGCGACTTCAACGCCGATCCGCAAGACCCGAACATGGGTCGGTTCTACGCGACCCAAGGCGGCACCGGCGAGTTGGTCGAGGCCGACGAGAGCGACCGCGACCGCTTCACACCGAACTGCGCCGGCCGCACCCGCTGCCGTTCCGGCGCACCGACGGCCGGGCGGCATGCGGCGCCGCCCGCCGGTGGCATCACCACCGCGACGCGCAAATTCGACTACGTCTTCGGGAGTTCCGCGTACTTCGACCCTGCGGTCGGCGACACCGTCGATGTCGTGCGGGACGGGAACAGCCTGTCGGATCACCTGATGTACCGAGCCGCGTTCGGCTGGAGCGACGACGGGCAATCGCCCTCGGCGCCGGTGGTGGACTCGGCCGCGCGGCCGTTGGTGCCGGTGAACGACTGGGTGGACGCGGTCGACGGCACGTCGGGCGATCTCACCGGGGACGGGCTCGACGACGTGATCCTGCGTTCGGCCGCCGGCACCGTCGAGGTCCGCGCCGGCAACGGCTTGGGCGGCTTCGCCGATCCGGTGCAACTGCGGTCCGCAGACCAGGCTTGGTGGGACGCCCGAAGTATCAGCGCCGGCGACTTCACCGGTGACGGTCGCGACGATCTGTTGGTGCGCTGGGCGGCCGGCAGCGTGTACCTGTACCCGGGCAACGGATCCGGTGGCCTCGGCGGCTCGATCCCGGTACTGCCCGCCGGGTCGTGGTCGGACGCCGTCGACGTGACCGCGGGCGATTTCACCGGCGACGGCATGGACGATGTGGTCGTGCGCTGGGACACCGGTCGGGTCACGTTGCATCCGGCGGTCGCCGGCGCCGGGTTCGCCGCCCCGATCGAACTGCGTCCGCCGGGCACGGGCGGTTGGCGCGACGCAGCTGCGGTGACGGCGGGCGACTTCGACAACGACGGACGGGCCGACCTGCTGGTGCGCTGGACGGCAGGCAGCGTGTACCTGTACCCGGGCGACGGGCAGGGCGGCCTCGGTGGCTCGATCCCGAGGCCCGCCTACGCGTGGGTCGATGTCCGCGACACGATCGCCGGCGACTTCGTCGGCGACGGCACCGACGACGTGCTCGTGGGATGGCGGGATCGGCATGTCGACCTGTTCGCCGGCGGTGGGCCGACCGGGTTCGGCTCGCCCTCGCGAGTCGAGCCGGCAGGGGCCGGGGGCTTGCTGGACGCGGTCGACCTCACGGCCGCGGACTTCACCGGTGACGGTGTCGACGACGTGGTACTGCGCTGGAACGCGGGCAGCGTCTACCTGTACCCGGGCGACGGTCTGGGTGGACTGGCCGCCGCGGTACCGCTCGTGGGCGGCGCACCGGGATGGCAGGACGCGCGCAGCATCACGGCGGGCGACTTCACCGGTGACGGCCGGGCCGATCTGCTCGTGCGGTGGACGGCCGGCAGCGTGTACGTGTACCCGGGCGACGGGCACGGCGGGATCGGCGGTTCGATCCCGGTACTGCCCGCCGGTTCGTGGGGCGGCGCCGTCGACGTGACGGCCGGCGACTTCACCGGTGACGGCCGGGCCGACGTCGTCGTACGGTGGGACACCGGCCGGGTCACCCTGCATCGCGCGGTGGGCGCCCCCGGGTTCGCCGCCCCGGTCGAACTGCGGCCCGCGGGCGCGGGTGGGTGGGGCGATGCGGTCGACGTGACCGCAAGCGACTTCGACCACGACGGCCGCGCCGATCTGCTGGTGCGCTGGACGGCCGGCAGCGTGTATCTCTACCCCGGGGACGGACAGGGCGGGATCGGCGGTTCGGTTTCCAAGCAGCCCGCGGGCGCGTGGTCCGATGTCGTCGACGTCGTTGCGGGTCGGTTCACCGCCGGGGGTGCCGGTGAGGTGCTGCTGCGTTGGGGCGACGGGTTCGCGCAGGTGCGGGCCGACGTGGGGGCGACGGCGGCCCCGGTCGACGTGCTGACGGTTCGGGCCTTTGACGACCGCCGGCGGGTCGCGTACTTCGAGTACACCGTCGACGCACCGCCGACCGCCGCGACGGCGATCCGGTTGGACGCTCGCCACAACAGCGTCACCTTCCGTCCGCGCACGGGCTCGGTGGGAGCGCACACCCTGTTCGTCGTGGCTGTCGACGCCGCGGGCAACCGCTCGGCGGTGACCAGTCGCGGCTTCACGGTGTCGAGCGCGGCGACCGCCGGGTAGCCGAGGTGCTTGCCCGGTGCCCGCCGTCACGCGCGGTGAGCGCCGGGTGCCGCACTCGGGTCCGGTCGGTCGAACGCCGCCGCACGCAACTCCGCGAATGCCTCGGCCAGGCTTTGGGGCGTCCAGTGGGCGTTGAGGCCGCTCGGGTTCGGGAGCACCCAGATGCGCGTGGTACCGATCGTCTCCGGCTGCCTGCCGACCGCTGCCTTGGGGCGGGCGAAGCCGGTTCGATAGGCGCCGATGCCCAGGACGGCGAGCCAGGTCGGGGCGTGGCGGCGGACCTTGGCGGTGAGGATCGCGCCGCCCGCGCGGTATTCGTCCTTGGTCAGTTCGTCCGCGCGCGCCGTGGTGCGCGCCACCACGTTGGTGATGCCGAGGCCCAGTTCGGTCAGTTCGTCCTGCTCGGTCGGCTTGAACAGGCGTGGGGTGAAGCCGGATGCGTACAGCGCGGGCCAAAAGCGGTTGCCCGGCCGGGCGAAGTGGCGGCCGGTCGCGCCGGACCACAGACCGGGGTTGATCCCGCAGAACAGCACCCGCAGGCCGGGCGCGATCACGTCGGGGATGGTCAGGCCGTGCGCGGCGGCCATCTCGGCGGCGGTCGGGTTGCGACCGGGCGGGACCGGGAGCACGACGGGGGCCTGCTTCTCGGCGTTCGCGGGGGTGGCGTTCGGGGGGCCGGCGTTCGCCCGGCCGGCGTTCGCCCGGCCGGCGTTCGCGTCGCCGGCGTTCGAGCCGCCCACACCCGTGCCGGGCGGGTTCGTGCCTTCGCCGGCCGACTCCACGCTCGCGTCGGTTGCTTCCCTGCTCACCGCGACTCCCCGATCATGGCCGTACCCACCGTCCGAAATCCGAGCCGGTCGTACACGCGCGCGACGTCCTCGTCCCCCGCCGTCAGGAACACCGTGTCGGTGCCGCCCGCGAGCGCGTGCTCGGCGAGCTCCCAGGTCAGCGCTGCCGCCAGCCCGTTGCGCCGGGCCGAGGGCAGCGTGGCGACGCCGACGATCTCGGTGACGTCGTACAGGTGCTGGTAACAGCCCACGCTCAACGGCCCGGCCGGACTGTACGCCGCGAACATCACCGTCTCGCCGCTGCGCAGGCGTTCGTTGAGGTACGACAGCGCGCCGTGGTCCTGGCCGAGCGCCACGGTGTCCCGCTCGGCCGGGCCGGGCCTCCCGGCGGCGGTGCCCGGATGGGCGAAGCCGACCGCCGCGACGCTGTGCACGATCGCCAGGTCGGTGGCGTCCGCCCGGACCTGACGCAACGTCACCAGGTCGGGCAACGCCGGCCGCCGGGACGGCCGAGATTCGGGTTCGAGCACCATCATCGGGTGGGCGTGTATCTCCAACTCGGCCTCGATCGCGGCCTGATGGAGTGCGGGAGTGGTCTCGTCGACCCACTCGAAGGTCTCGGGCACGTTCAACTCTCTCTGCCGCGCCCGCACCGCGCGGACATCCGCCGCAGTGGGCTCGACGTCACCGCCGAGCGTGGGTCGCGCATAGTAGGGCCAACCCTTGTGCTCCTGCACGAACAGGGTCAGCGCGCCGATCGACTCCGCGCGGGCGTCCCGGCGTGCCGCCGCGTCGTAGTACGTCTCCACACGGGCACGCACCTCTGCGGCGGTTTTCGGCATGCGGGTCAGTGTGACACGGCCACCGGCAACGGGTCGGCCCGGTATCCCAGGCTCGAACGCAGCCTCCTGAGCAGGTCCGCGAGTTGCTCCGCGTCCGTGTCGGACCAGTCCCGGAGCCGGTCCTCGACCACCGCGAGGCGACCCTCGGTCGCGTTCGCGACCACCGCGTGGCCCTCGGGGGTGAGGGCGAGCAGGCACGAGCGGCCGTCCTCGGGGTTGGGCCGGCGCTCGACCCAGCCGTGGTCGACCAGGTGCGTGATGTGTCGGCTGACCACCGACATGTCGATCTCGAGGAGTTCCGCGACCCGCCCGGCGCGCAGCGGTTGATCGCTGCGGCCGAGCACGTACAGGACGCTCACGCCGGGCGGAAGAACGCCGGTGGGCAGCGCCTTGGCGATGCTGCGGTGGACTCCGGCGATGCCTTCCATCTGTGTGAGCAGATACCGGCACGCTTCCTGGGTGGCCATGTCGGGGACTCCTCTGTCCTTGTCGGCTTGTCGTCGTGTGTACCGACTTGTGATGTATGCCGGCTTGATGGCGTACGTACTTATCTGATGTCGTACGTACCGGCTCGTCGGGCTCGTTCGGCTTATCGCGTGGTGACGAGGTCGGCGTCGTCGGTACCGGCGGCGCCGTCTGCCGCCTTGGTCTCGGCCCGCTCGTTGCCACTCTGGGTGCGCAGGGCCACTTCCTTGATGAACCACACCACCACGAAGCCGACGAGAGCGAAGGGCGCGGCGTACAGGAAGATGTCGCCGATCGCGTGCCCGTACGCGTCCTTGACCAGGGGTACGACCTGCGCGGGCAGCGTGTGCAGGTTCGGGATGCCACCGCCTTGGAGCGCTGCGGCCGAGGTCGGGTCGACGTGCGCGGCGGCGAGGTTGTCGGTGAGGTAGCCCGAGACCTTGTTGGCCAGTACCGCGCCGAACGCGGAGACGCCGATCGCTCCGCCCATGGTCCGGAAGAACGAGACCACCGAGCTGCCTGCGCCGAGTTCGCCCACGGGCACCGTGTTCTGCACGGCGAGGACGAGGTTTTGCATCGTCATGCCCAGGCCCAGGCCGGTGAGCAGCATGAACACCGCGTGCAGCCAGTAGTTGGTGTCGACGCGCAAGGTGCCCATCAGGCCGATGCCGATGGCGAGCAGCCCGGTACCGATGACCAGGAAGCGCTTCCACTTGCCGAAGCGGCTGATCAGTTGACCCGAGACCATCGAGGACACGAACAGGCCGAGCACCATGGGCATGGTCATCAGGCCCGACTTGGTCGGACTGGCTCCGCGCGAGAGCTGGAAGTACTGGCTCAGGAACGTGGTCCCCGAGTACATCGCGACACCGGCGAACACACTGGCCAGGGTGGCGAGGGTGACGGTGCGGTAGCTGAACAGGTGCAGCGGGATGACGGGTTCGGCTGCGCGGGTCTCGGTGACGATGGCCGCGGCGCCGAGGAGGACGGTACCGCCGAGCATCGCGGCGGTCTGCCACGACATCCACGCGTAGTTGTGGCCGGCGAGCGAGACCCAGATCAGCAGCAGCGACACGGTCGCGGCGATCAGGAACGCGCCGAGGTAGTCGACCTTGACGTGCCGCTTGACGACGGGGAGGTTGAGGGTCTTTTGAAGCACGAGGATCGCGATCACCGCGATCGGCACGCCGACGTAGAAGCACCAGCGCCAGCCGAGCCACGACGTGTCCACGATCGTGCCGCCGATGAGCGGGCCGCCGACGGTGGCCAGCGCGAAGACAGCACCGAAGTAGCCGCTGTATCGACCACGCTGCCGGGGCGACACCATCGCGGCCAGGATGATCTGGCCGAGCGCGGACAGCCCGCCGGCGCCGAGACCCTGGATGGCGCGGGCGCCGATCAGCATCGTGGTGTTCTGCGCGAGCCCGGCGATCACCGAGCCGAAGATGTAGATGACGAGTGCCGACTGGATCAGCACCTTCTTGCTGGTCAGGTCGGCGAGCTTGCCCCAGATCGGCATCGACGCGGTCATCGCGAGCAGCGTCGAGGTGACGACCCATGTGTACGCGCTCTCGCCGCCGTGCAGGTCGGCCAGGATCGTGGGCAGCGCGTTGGAGACGATGGTGGACGACAGGATCGCCACGAACAGACCGAGCAGAATCCCGGAGAGAGCCTCCAGGATCTGCCGGTGGCTCATCGGCGCCCCGACCTCGTGCGGGACCGCTGTCGCGGTTCCTGCCTGCTTGGACATGTACACCTCTTCCTTAAGTTGCCTGTAGCAACCATAGAAGATGTTAGTTGCGCTTGGCAACTTTGTTCAAGCCCAGGCAAAGCCAAGCAAAGCCCGGGTGTGAAGCGGGCGAGGGCCGGCCCTCGGGAGGCGGAGGCGAGTCGGGGCCGGGCGGGTGGGCCGGGCCCGGGCGG
>NZ_WWJX01000511.1 GCF_009865215.1 Streptomyces sp. SID3343
CCCACCGCCAACGCGGCACACCCGGCGTCGTACAGCACGCCGCGCGCCCACGGGCGATCGGCGGGATCGAGCGCGTCGATGCGCAGCAGATGGTCGGCGACCCGGACCGGCGGTGCGCCGTAGTCGCCCAACCGGCGGGCGGCCCGCAAGTGCCGGTCGCGCAGACAGCCCTCGGGAATGGTGTCGTGGACGGCGTCGCGGATCTCCGGCGAACGAAACATCAGCCGACTGCCGGCGACGGCCCGGCGCAACACGCCGACCCGCACGAGTTCGGCGAGCAGCGCGTCGAGTCGGTCGGGCCCCGCGCCCAGCAGGTCGGCGACGATGTCGAGGTCGGCGCCGTCGCCGAACAGGGCGGCGGTCTGGGCCAACGCCCGTACCCGCTCGGGCTGTCGGGCCAACCGGGTGGTGACCGCGGCCGCTTCGATGCGGGCCGCGATCCGCCGGATGTGGTCGGCCCGGGTCAGGCGCGGTCGGCCGTCGAGGCCGATGCCGGGCGGGGTCGGATCCAGTTCCGGTGGCAGACCGGCCTGTACCTGGATCGCGATCAACCGGGCGAGGTGTTCGGGCACGCCGCCGCTCACGTGGTGGCACAGCCGGATGAACGCGTCGTCGGGCGCCCGGCCGGAATAGGCCCGTTGCACGACCTCGCGAACGCTGTGTACCGACAGCGGCCGCAGCGTGCTCTCGTGGCACGCGGCCTGCGCGGCGATGTCGTCGAGCGCGTCCCGTGCGGGCAGGTCGTCGTCGGTACGGGCGGCGAGCACGACGAGCAGCGGCAGTCGGGAGAGCCTGCGGACGAGGTAGGCGAACCAGCGCAGCGAGGCGTCGTCCATCCATTGCGCGTCGTCGACGACGATCACGCGCGGACATCGCCGGACGGCCGGCAGCAGGGCCTCGTACAGCGCGTCGAACAGGTGTTGGTCGTTGCTCGGTACGGCGTGCGGCAGGGCGCGGCGCAGTTCGTCGAAGGGGTCGTGTTCGGAGCCGGCCGTCGCATCGCCGAGACCGGCGAGCAGTTGGCGCAGGGCCGCGAACGGCTTGGCCACGTCGCCGTGTTGACACGAGACGAGGGTCGGGGCGGCGCCTGCCCGGCGTTGCCGGTCGGTGAACTCGGCGAGCAGTTCCCGGCACCACATCCCGGACGCGGTTCTGAGGATCACCGCGCGGCCGCCCGCGCCGATGCGTGAGGCGCGAGCATGCGCGAGGAGGTCTGAGAGTTCGGACACCCGCTCCGGTTCCACGGACGCGTTCTCCTTCTCCCCGGTCGCGGCATTGCCGCGACGGCCTGCGGGGGGAAGTGGGCACACGTGTGCCGCACCTCGTGGGGAACCGCCGCCGCGACCTCCCCCCGGGGATCGCTGCGCTGTGTCGCCGTCGGGACGTTGCCGGACGCCCCGTCGGTTCGGGCCGTGCTTGTGCCGTTGCGCGATGCGGCCGTACGCGTCGCGTGCGTCGACACGCGGCCGCCTGGTGGGTCACCCCCTCCACCGTGTCCCACCGTCGGCCGGGTACCTTGTTACGGCATGGCATCGGGTTGTCACAAGCCCGTTCCGGAACTGCATGCAAGGATTTTGTGACGATCCGTCAGTCAGGGCGGGCAACAGCCGCTCGGCGCCCCGCGCTTCGGTATCCGGGTGCTCCCAAACCTCCGAACCCCGAGATCCTGGAAGCTCCCGGCCTCGGAACTCCCCTGCCGAATCAGCCCTTCGGGTCCGGTGAGGCCGGCTTGCGAGCCCGACTCGGTTGTACGCGCGACGGCTCGCCCGGCATCTTGGGATGGTCGGGTGGGTAGGGCATGTCGCCGAGGCCGTGGTCGCTCTCGTGCCGGTCGGCGAGTTCCAGCACGGATTCGATGCCGTACCGTCGTTCGTCCATGTTCTCGTGCACGTCGCCGAGTTCGGCGAATCGGCCGGGCATGCCGGTGATGTCGAAGTCGTCGGGGTGTACGTCGTCGACCTCGTCCCAGCGCAGTGGGGCCGACACGGTGGCGCGCCGGTTGGGCCGCACCGAGTACGCGGAGGCGATCGTGCGGTCGCGGGCCGCCTGGTTGTAGTCGAGGAAGATCCGCCTCCCGCGTTCCTCCTTCCACCACGCGGTGGTCGCCTCGTCGGGCATGCGCCGTTCCACTTCGCGGGCGAGCGTGATGACGGCGCGGCGGACCTCGGTGAAGGTCCAGCGGGGTTCGATGGGCACGAAGACGTGCAGGCCGCGTCCACCGGAGGTTTTGGGCCAACCGACCAGGTCGTGTTCGCCCAGGACCGCGCGGAGTTCGTGGGCGACCTTGATCGCGTCGGTGAACGTGGTGCCCGGTTGCGGGTCGAGGTCGATGCGCAATTCGTCGGGGTGGTCCACGTCGTCGCGTCGCACCGGCCACGGGTGGAAGGTCAGGCAACCGAGGTTGGCGGCCCACAGCACGGCGGCGGGCTCGGTCGGGCACAGTTCGTCGGCGGTGCGGCCGCTCGGAAAGGCGATCCGGGCGGTGGGGATCCAGTCGGGGGTGTTCTTGGGTGCCCGTTTCTGGAAGAACGACTCGCCTTCGATCCCGTCGGGGTGGCGTTGCAGCGTCGTGGGCCGATCGCGCAGCGCGCGCAGGATGCCCGTCCGGACGGCGTAGTAGTAGCGGGCGACGTCGATCTTGGTGAAGCCACGTTCGGGGAAGTAGACCTTGTCCGGATTGCTGATCCGTACGGTCCGCCCGTCGACGTCGATCTCCTCGGCTGCGCTCATGTTTCACCATAGCCACGAATCCCGGTCAAAACCGCGCAAGCCTCCCAGAACGCATACGAGAAAAGCGACAAATCGCGCGAGTCACTGCCGCGCCGTCCCGCTCACCGATCGCACAATGAGCCGCATGCGCCTTCCCGTACTGCCTCCCCTCAAGCCGATGCTCGCGCGCGCGGCCGCGCGAATTCCCCCGGCGATGCACTACGAGGCCAAGTGGGACGGCTTTCGCGCGATCGTCTTCCGCGACGGGGACGAGGTCGAGATCGGCAGTCGCAACACCAAGTCGTTGAACCGGTACTTCCCCGAACTGGTCGAGGCGTTTGTCGCGCAACTGCCGCCGCGCTGCGTCGTGGACGGCGAGATCGTCATCGTCACGGACGACCACCTCGACTTCGACCGTCTCCTGGACCGCATTCACCCGGCCGCGTCCCGGGTACGCACGTTGGCCGAAACCACGCCCGCGAGCTTCGTCGCGTTCGACCTGCTCGCGCTCGGCGACGACAGTTTCCTCGACCGTCCGATGGTCGAGCGGCGCGCGGCGTTGGAGGAAGCGTTGGGGGCGACCTGCTCGCCCGTGCACGTGGCGCCGGCGACGACCGACCCCGCCGTCGCGCAGGAGTGGTTCCGCGCGTTCGAAGGCGCGGGACTGGACGGCATCGTGGCCAAGGATCCCGACGGCCCGTACCGTCCCGACGAGCGCGCCATGGTCAAGGTCAAGCACGAGCGCACGGCCGACTGCGTGGTGGCCGGATACCGTTGGCACAAGTCGGGCGGCGTCGTCGGTTCGCTGCTGTTGGGGCTCTACGACACGCACGGTCGGCTGCAACACGTCGGCGTCAGCGCTGCCTTCACCACCGCCAAGCGCAGGGAACTGGTCGACACGCTGGCGCCGTATCGGGTCGAGGACCTCACCGACCACCCGTGGGCCCAGTGGGCGGACGCCGAGGCACAGGAGAGCGGCCGGATGCCCGGCGCGGTCAGTCGGTGGACGGGCGACCGCAACCTGGACTGGGTCCCGCTGCGTCCCGAGCTGGTGTGCGAAGTGGCCTACGACCACACTCAGGGGGACCGGTTCCGGCACACCGCGCGGTTCCGCCGCTGGCGGCCCGACCGTGACGCGTCCGGTTGCACGTACGACCAGTTGGAGCAGCCGGTGCGATACGACCTGGCGGACGTACTGGGGTTGTGACGCCTTCGGCTGCCGCCGTGCGGGGTTCGGCGCTGCGGTTCGGCAGGTGGCGGGTTCGGATTGGCTCGCAGCTGCGCAGGCGCTCAAGGTCGGGTACCGGCCACGCACCCGCAACGGCACCGCACCACGAAACGCACGACCGCCCGATCACGCCTCGGGCCGACTCCTGAGGTGGTCCAGGACCTTCCGGCCCCGAGGCGAGAGGCGGTAGCCGACTTCCAGACTCTCGGTGAGGCCGCGCTCCTTGAGCTTGCGCACGTCCACCTTGAACGGCGGTTTCTCGCGCCCCACCGACGCGGCCAGGTCCGCCGCTCGTTGCGCCGGTCGGGCGGCGATCAGTTCCAACATCGCCGTGGTCCACGGGCCGTGGGAGCTGTGCGCGTCCAATCGGGCCAAACCCGCGACGATCGCGTCCAGGTCGGCCGCCGACAGGTCGGTGTCCTGCCTCAGTTCCACCCGCGGATCCTCGCCCGCGAATCGGATCCCGATCCGGTAGAGCTGCCGGTCCTCGCCTTGGCGCTGATACGCCAGGAGGTCCGCCCGACTCGCCGCGCCGGCCCGGTGCGCGTCGTCCTCGGTGACGTTCGACTCGCTCACCGGCTCCACCGTGCCGACCTCCAGGACGCCGACCGCCGTCCGCACCCTGGTGCCCGGCCGTACCGCGGGCCGGCGCCAACGCCGGAAGACCAGATCGACCTCGCCCGAGACGATCCCCGTCAGTACGTCGTGCGTGAACAGCAACGCCGGCTCCCCGCGTTTACGTCAGGCCTGCGACCTGACCTCCCACAAGTCCGGAAAGACCGGAGAGAACAGCGTGGCACGCAGATACGCGGCGCCGGCGGAACCGCCGGTCCCGATCTTCGCGCCGATCGTCCGCTCGACCATCTTCATGTGCCGGTAGCGCCACTCCTGGAGACCTTCGTCGATGTCCACCAGGGCCTCGCAGACCTGCGCGGCGTGTCCGGTCTCGTCGACGTACACCTCGAGCAGGGCTTTTTGTACCTCCGGGTCGGAGTGCCACGCGGAGCTCGGGTCGCGCGCCAAGGCGTGCTCGGGAACCGCGTAGCCCAGATCCGCCAGGTGGCGCAGCAGCGAGTCGAACAACGACCGGCGATGCGCGGCCGACACGAGCCGCTCGTCGTGGCCGACGTCGGAAGCGCCGAACTCCCTGCGGCCGAGCACCGCTTCGAGTTCGCGAAACTGCGCCGACTGGAAGCCGCTGGAGGTGCCCAACGCGTCGCGGAACGACGCGAACTGCCGCGGCGTCATGGTTTCCAGGACGTCGAGTTGGCCGACCACGGTCTTCAGGATCTTGGCGACCCGGCGGGCCGTGTGCAGCGCGCCGGCGCTGTTGCCTCCCTCCAACTGCCCCTGTAGCAAGGCAACTTCGTGCAGGATCTGCTTGAACCAGAGTTCGTAGACCTGATGGATGACCACGAACAGCATCTCGTCGTGCTTGTCGGTCTCCGGTTTCTGGCACGACAGCAGGGTGTCGAGGCGCAGATAGCTTCCGTAGGTGACGGCGGGCTTGTCGCTCATCGTCCTTACCTCTCCTCGCGGGCATTCGACCGCCCCGGTGTCCCGGTGACGACAGGCCACCATCTTGGGCTGGTCGCGGCCGTTCAGGAATGAGCGATGCACGGAAACGGATGCCCGCCACACGATGGTCGTAACGCGATCGGCCCGCCGTGTTCATGATCGTAAAGACCCGTCAGGAATGCCTGCGACCCGGCGTGGCGCCGGGTCGCAGGGTCCGGAAGGCGGGGTCCGGGAGGCGGGTGTGGACGCGGGGTGTGGGACGCGGGAGGGCGGGACGCGGAGTGCGGGGGGCGCCGCCCGTTCAGCCCGCCAGGTGCCGGCGCAGGTGTTCGCCCGTCAGCGAGCCCGCGCAGTCGAGCAGCCCGCTCGGCGGCCCGGTGAACACGATCTCGCCACCGTCCTTGCCGCCGTCGGGGCCGAGGTCGATGATCCAGTCGGCCTGCGCGACGACGTCGAGGTTGTGCTCGATCACCACGACCGTGTTGCCCCTGTCCACGAGCGCGTTCATCAGCCCGAGCAGGGTGTCCACGTCGGACAGGTGCAGGCCGGTGGTCGGCTCGTCCAGGACGTACACGCTGCCGGTGCGGTGCAACTGGGTGGCCAGCTTGATCCGTTGGCGCTCACCACCCGACAGGGTGCTCAGCGGCTGGCCCAGGCTCAGGTAGTCCAGCCCCACGTCGATCAGCGTGCGCAGTTTGGTGCGCAGGGCGCGCTCGGTGAAGAATTCGACCGCCTCCTCCGCGGGCATCTCCAACACGTCCGCCACCGACTTGCCGCGCAGCCGATGCGCGAGCACCTCGTCCTTGAACCGGCGGCCGTCGCACGAGTCGCAGTGCGTGGTGACCGGGTCCATGTAGGCCAACTCGGTGAGGATCACCCCGCGTCCCTGGCACTGCTCGCACGCGCCCGTGGAGTTGAAGCTGAACAGGCCGGCGGCGACGCCGTTGGTGGTCGCGAACAGCTTGCGAATCGGGTCCATCAGTCCCAGGTACGTCGCGGGCGTCGAACGCGAGGACGCGGCGATGGCGGACTGGTCCACGAAGATCGCGTCGGGATGGTTCGACATGAACACGTCGGCGATCAACGTGCTCTTGCCGGATCCGGCGACGCCGGTGACCACGGTGAGCACGCCGGTGGGCACGCCCACCGTGACCTTCTTGAGGTTGTGCAGGTCGGCGCCCTCGATGGGCAGCATGCCCTGCGGCGCGCGGGGCGCGTCCTTGAGTCCGCTAGACCGACGCAGGCCGCGCCCGGTGAGCGTGTCGGCGCGGCGCAACTCGGCCACGGTGCCCGCGAAGACGATCTCGCCGCCGTGCACGCCCGCCCGCGGGCCCACGTCGACGACATGGTCGGCGATGGCGATGACGTCCGGGTCGTGCTCGACCACGAGCACCGTGTTGCCCTTGTC
>NZ_WWJX01000512.1 GCF_009865215.1 Streptomyces sp. SID3343
ATCGGGCGCAGCGCGTCGAGTGCGGCGCGCACGCTCGGTCGCCGCCGGGGGGCGTCGTCGCGGTGCAGGGCGACGCCCGAGAGGCGGTCGAGCGCCTCGTACAGGTCGCCGTCGATGTCGAGTTCGCCGGCCACCCACCCGCGGGCGAAGCCCAGTTCGCCGGGCTTGAACATCAGCCGGCGCAGTGCGCGTCGGTCGCGGATCACCAGTACCGGCCCGTCGGGCGGTCCGGCCTCACTGCCGTCCCAGGCCCGGATGCGAATCGGCAACGTACGTCCGAGAACCTGCTCCGACAGGTCGGCCAGGCGTTCGGCGGTGTGGGGCATGGCAATTCCTCCGCAGGCGAGCCCGAAACCCGAATTCGGGACACTCCTTTGCCCATACCCCGGATACCTGCATGTCACGACCGTGATGGGGCCGTCCGGGCGTGGCCGGCGCCCGGACGGCGCAACGGTGTGCGTGTGACGCGGGTGGTGCCGCGCGATTCGGCGGTGGGGCGGCGGGTGACTGAGCCGAAGATCACAGTGCCTTCGGCTCACGACACCTTCGGCAGCGACGGGCCACGGCCGGACAGGGCGGTGGTCACCACGCCCGGGGCGGTGGCCACGCCACCTCCGGCCGGGTCGGAGGCCACAGCCTCATGCCATGCCGGGCCGGAGGCCACGGCGGATCACAGCACCTTCGACAGGAACGCCTTCGTGCGGTCGTGTCGCGGGTTGGTGAGTACCTCGCGTGGGTGGCCCGCCTCGACGACGAGGCCGTCGTCCATGAACACGAGCGAGTCGCCGACCTCGCGGGCGAAGCCCATCTCGTGGGTGACCACGATCATCGTCATGCCTTCCTCGGCGAGGCCGCGCATGACGTCGAGAACCTCGCCGACGAGTTCGGGGTCGAGCGCCGACGTGGGCTCGTCGAAGAGCATCAGCTTGGGGTCCATCGCGAGCGCGCGGGCGATCGCGACGCGCTGCTGTTGGCCGCCGGAGAGCTGGGCGGGGTAGGCGTCGGCCTTGTCGGCCAGGCCCACGCGGTGCAGCAGCAGCTGTGCGCGCGCTCGCGCCTCGGGCTTGCTCTGTCCCTTGACCTGGGTGGGGGCCTCCATGATGTTGCCGGCGGCGGTCATGTGCGGGAACAGGTTGAAGCGTTGGAACACCATGCCGATGTCGCGCCGCTTGAGCGCGACCTCGCTGTCGCGCAGTTCGTAGAGCTTGCCGTCCTTCTCGCGGTAGCCGACGAGGTCGCCGTCGACCCACAGGCGGCCGGCGTTGACCTTCTCCAGGTGGTTGATGCAGCGCAGGAAGGTGGACTTGCCGGACCCGGAGGGGCCGACCACGCACGCGACCTCGCCCGGGGCGACCTCCAGGTCGATGCCCTTGAGGACTTCGAGCGGGCCGAACGACTTGCAGACGTCCTCGGCCTTGACCATGGGTCGCGGGCCGCGCGTGGGCGCGGGGGCGCCCTTGTCGAGATTGGTGCTCATCGGGTTCGGCCTCCCGTGCGCCGTACGGAGAACACGTTGGCCTTGATCCGCTGGAGCGGGGTGGGCGGCAGTGCTCGGCTGGACCCGCGTGCGAAGTACCGTTCGAGGTAGAACTGGCCGAAGCTGAAGAGACTGGTCAGCAGCAGATACCAGAAGCACGCGGCGAACAGCAGTTCCATCACCGCGAGGTTGTTCGTGTAGACGTCCTTGGCCTTTTGCAGCAGCTCGGGGTAGACCACCAGGCTGGCGAGCGAGGACGTCTTGAGCATGTTGATGAACTCGTTGCCGGTCGGCGGCACGATCACCCGCATCGCCTGCGGCAGCACGATCCGACGCAGTGTGCGGCCCTTGGACATGCCGAGCGCGTGCGCGGCCTCGGTCTGGCCCTCGTCGACGGACTGGATGCCGGAGCGGACGATCTCGGCCATGTACGCGGCCTCGTTCAGGCCCAGGCCAAGGAGCGCCGCCATGAACGGGGTGATCAGGTCGTTGGTGTTCTGGCCGAACAGGGTCGGGAAGACCAGTGCGAGGTTGCCCCAGATGAGCAGCTGGACCAGGACGGGGGTGCCGCGGAAGAACCAGATGTAGAGCGACGCGACGGTCGAGGTGACCGGGTTGCCGGACAGCCGCATGATCGCGAGCACGACGCCGAGCACGAGGCCCAGGAGCATCGAAACCAGGCTGATCAGCAGGGTGTTGCCGGCGCCCTTCATGAACTCTTGGTCGAACAGGTAGTCGCCCGTCACGCTCCAGTGGATCTTGGCGTCGATGAACGCTTTGGCCAGGAACCCGAGTCCGATCAGGACCACGACGGCGGCGGCCCAACGGCCGTAGTGCGGCACGGGGATCGCTTTGATGGGCTGCCGCTGGGCCGACGGTTTGCCGGCGGCGGCTTCGGGGGGCGTGGTCACTGGTGGGTGACCTCCTCTTGGAACACGAACCGGCTTGCGGGACGGAGGGGTTGCCGGGTCCGGTCCCGCGCGGCGGGACCGGACCGCGGGATCAGGAGGTGGCGCCGTTGATGGTGACCTCGGTGACCGCGCCGGCCTGGATGTTCCACTTGTCCATGATCTTGCCGTATTCGCCGTTCTTGATCAGCGCTTCGAGCGCCGACTTGAGCGCCTGCTGGAGCTGCGTGTTGTCCTTGCCCACGCCGATGCCGTAGAGGCCGGCCTCGATCTGGTCGCCGGTGACCTCGAAGTCGTTGCCGCCGCCCGAGGTTTGCGAGTTGTAGGCCGCGACGGGGAAGTCGTTGAGGTCGGCGACGGCCCCGCCGCCCTTGACCTTGAGCAGCGCCTCGCCGTCGGCGGCGTACTTCTGGATGGTGATCTCGCCCTTGCCGTCCGTCTTGCACTTGGCCGACTGCGCGACGGCGACGTCCTCGTTGGTCGTCGCCTCCTGGAGCGCGATCGTCTTGCCGCACAGGTCGTCGAGCGTCTTGATGTTCTCGGGGTTGCCCTTCTTGACCAGGATCGAGGTCCCGGCCCGGAAGTAGTCGACGAACGAGAGGCCCTGGCCCTGACGCTCCTTCTTGTCGGTCATGGCCGACATGACGATGTCGTAGCGCTTGGTCGTGATGCCCGGGATCAGTGCGTCGAACTGCGAGTTCTTGTAGTCGTACTTGACGCCGAGTTGCTTGCTGAGGGCGGCGGCGAGTTCGGGGTCGACGCCGACGGCCTTGCCGTCCTTCATGAACTCGATGGGCGCGTACGCGATCTCCGAGCCGATCTTGATCTTCCCGGACTTTTGGATGTCGGGCGGCAGCATCTTGAAGAACGGGGCCTTGTCGTCCTTCTTGCCGAGCGCGCTGTCCTTGTCGTCGCCGCACGCGGTCATCAGCATGGCCGCCGAGACGAGGGCGGCGGTGGTGGCGATCACACGACGGTGGGTAAGGCGTCCGCTCATGTGCGGGTTCCTCCAGGTATGAGGGGACAGTGCTGCCGACAGGCCCGAAGCCGCTCGCGACTGCCCGATCCCGGCGGGCTTTGGGCGAATCCGGATCAAGCTATGGGCATGAATGATTTCCTGGTGCCCACAGCGGGACAATGGGACACCTTGTTAAATCCGAAGATCGGATTTGACAAGGTGTCAAGCCTCGATACTTTCTTGTCGTATATAAGCCCATATCGAGTGACATTCCGAAACCGCTGTGCTCAATCGTTATCTACGCGCATTGGTGTGATCGTTTCCGCCGTCGGAGTGATCACTCGGTGGAGTGATCACGTCCGGGTGAGGTCCGGCCCGCCGGTCAGCAGGAGCGCGACGTCGATCGCC
>NZ_WWJX01000513.1 GCF_009865215.1 Streptomyces sp. SID3343
GCCGTCCTGGAGCACGGCGGCGGTGCGGCGCGCGGCGGTGCGCGCGGACAGCGTCCACACGTCGTCGTCGCCGAGGCGGACCACGCCCGCGTCCGGGCGCAGCGAGCGGTACACGGTGCGAAGCAGCGTCGACTTGCCGCTGCCGTTGGGGCCGACCAGGCCGACGAAGTCGCCCGCCGCCACCGCCAGGTCCACGTCCCGCAGGACCGGTGTCCCGTCGAGCGCGACCCGCACGCCCGCGACCGTCAGCCTCACGCGTCCTCCCCGGCCCGGCCCCGGCGCAGCAACCACAGAAAGAACGGCGCGCCCACGGCCGCCGTGAAGATGCCCAACGGGAACTCGTTGGGCGAGTCGAGAGTGCGCGACGCGAGGTCGACCGCGACCAGGTAGAGCGCGCCCACGAGCGCGGCGAGCGGCAGTACCCGTCGATGGTCGGCGCCGAAGCCGAGCCGGACGATGTGCGGGATCATCAACCCGACGAAGCCCACCCCGCCGGTCACCGCGATCACCGTCCCGGTCAGCAGCGCGGACACCGCGAGCAGGCACGCGCGCATGCGGTGCACGTCCACGCCGAGCGCGGTCGCCTGCTCGTCGCCGGTGACCATCGCGTTGAGCCGGCGCCCGTACAGCAGCAACAGCGCGGTGGCGGCCGGGACCACGACGCCGACGACCTGCAACTGGTCCCAGCGGGCGCCCGCGACCGAGCCGAGCATCCAGAACATCACCTGACGCATCTCGTTGGGCGTGGCGCGCAGTTGGACGTACCCGGTCGCCGCGGTCAGGACGTAGCCGACCGCGACTCCCGCGAGCAGCAGCCGCATCGGCGCGATCCGCCCGCGACGCAGACCGAGCGCGAACACCAGGACGGTGGCCGCGGCGGCCCCCGCGAATGCCGCCGCCGACACGCCCAGGCCGCCGGCCGCCGCCGCGCCGCCGGTGATCACGAGCACGGCCCCGAACGACGCCCCCGACGACACGCCCAGGACGTAGGGGTCGGCGAGCGGGTTGGCGACCAGTGCTTGCAGGACCACCCCCGCGACCGCCAGCCCCGCGCCGGCGAGCGCGGCGAGCAGCACGCGCGGGACGCGGTACTGCCAGATGATCTGGTCCAGGACCGGATCCAGGCCCTCCCGCCGCCCGGTTGCGTGGCCGCCGACGATGCGCCACGTGTCCGCGACGGGGACGTCCACCGAGCCGATGCCGGCGGCGATCAGCATCATCGCGACCAGGGCGACGGCGAGCACGGCGACGCAGGGGAGGAGGGGCACGGCGTGCAGAGGGGCAGCCCGGGTTCGCGAGCCGCTCGGGTCCGCCGATTCGGCGGGCTTGCCAGGCTCGGCGGCGGTGGTCGGCGCTGCGGCGTCAGAAGGCATCGGGGTGCAGCATCCTGGCGGTCCTGTCGACCGCCGTCGCGTTGTCGGGGCCGAGGTAGGCGGAGTCGGACAGCACCACGTAGCGCTTGTTCCGCGACGCCTCCCACTGCGGGAACCGGGCGAACAGCTTGTCGGCCGCCGCCTGCGGGTTCGGGTCCTGGTACTGCACGACGATCACCGCGTCCACCTTCGCGGCGGCGACCTGCTCCTTGCTCAGATTGGCGAAGATCTCCTTCGTCGTGCCCGCGAACGCGTTGGTGCCGCCCGCCTGGTGAATGATGTCGTTCCAGATGCCGTTGGCGCCGATCGAGGTGAAGTCGGACGTGCCCATCGTCATGCCGGGGATGATCAGCATGACCCTGGGCGCGGGGCGGCCCGCGACCTTGGTGACCGTGACGGCGATCTTTTGCCGGGACTCGGCGATCAGCTTCTCGGCGCGGTCGGTGACGTCGAAGATCCGGCCGAGGTCGCGCAGGAGCGCGTAACTGTCCTCGATGGTCTGGGTGCCGTCGATCGATCCCGGTCCGCCGCACGTGGCCCTGGGTACATAGGAGTTCGCGCCGATCGCGGTCAGGTCGGCGCGAGTCGCGAAGCCGGACGCGGAGTCGAAGCCACCGCCGTAGGTGGAGATCACGAAATCGGGCCGAAGGCCGAGCATCGACTCGCGCGGGATGTCCATCATCTCGTTGAGTTTGATCCCGCCGTTGGGCAGCGCGGCGATCGCCTCGGCCCTGCCCGGCTCGTCGGACGCGCCGTAGTCCTGCGTGTTGGCGACGACGCGGTCGCCGAGGCCGAGCGCCAGGAGCGAGGTCACCTCGGCGACGGAGCCCCCGTTCATCACGACGACGCGGGAGGGGGCCTTGGGGTAGGTGTACTGCTTCCCGCAGTTCTCGACGGTGAGCGGGTAGGTGGTCGGGCCGCTCGCGGGAGTCTGCGGGGTGGGTGCCGCGTTGTTTGCGGGGGACGGGTCCCTGTCGCTCGCGTTCTTGCTGTTCGCGTTCTCGCCGTTCGCGGTCTTGCCGTTCGAGGAGTTGTCGCTCGATCCGCACCCGGTCAGGCACGTGGCCGCGAGCAGGGCCGTGACGATCCAACGTTTGGCGCGCATGTGGGTTCTCTCTCTGTCCAGGGCCGTCGGCGACCGTGGTCCGCAGAGGTAGTCGGGCTGTGCGGGAATCGAGTTCCCGGGGGTATGGGTGGGCGAGGACCGGGTGGGATGTCGCGCGGGTTGCGCTTGCGGGTACGCGGGTGCGCGGGTGCGTGGGTGCGTTCGGGTTCGGGGGTGCGGTCGGGTTCGTGAGTGCGTGGGTGCGGCCGGGTTCGGGGGGCCGGGGTTCGTGAGGCCGGTTCCGGTGGGGGCGGGGCCGCTGCCTAGGCTCTTCGGGATCGGTACGAAACGGACCCCGGAAGGGTTGTTGCATGCGGCTCGGCTTCCTGACCCACGTGACCGGGGCCGGCGACGCTCGTGCCACCTATCGAGAGACGATCGAACTCGCGGTCGCCGCCGAGGAGTTCGGCTACGACTCGTTCTGGCTCGCGCAACACCACCTGGGTGCGCAGGGCGCGCTGTTGCCGTCGCCGTTCGTTCTGCTCGCCGCGATCGCCGAGCGCACCACCCGGATCCGGCTCGGCACGGCGGTGATCGTGGGCTCGGTGGAGCACCCGATCCGGCTGGCGGAGGACGCCGCCGTACTCGACGCGCTCAGCGGCGGCCGGCTCGAACTGGGTCTGGGCGCGGGCGCCGACCCGTCGACCTTCGCGGCGTTCGGGGTCGCGCACAGTGAACGCCACGCTCGCCTGCACGACACCGTGGACGCGGTACTCGACCTGCTCGCGGGTTCCGACCTCGTCCCGGCCGCGCCGACGCTGCGCGAGCGCGTATGGCTCGGCACCGGCAGTGCCGAAGGCGTCGCTTGGGCCGTCGAGCGCGGCCTCGGCGTCCTGTCCGGCCGCCGCTCC
>NZ_WWJX01000514.1 GCF_009865215.1 Streptomyces sp. SID3343
GCCCGTGCGCCGGCGGCGAGTGCGAGCCCGACCGGCCCGCCTGCGGCCTTCGCATCGGGCTCCGACTCCGACTCCGATCCCGGCTCCCGCTCCGGCTCCGATTCCGGCTCGGCCGTCGTCGCCTCCGCCGGCAGATCGCGCGCGCCCGGCGGCGGGGCGAGTTCGTCGGCGGCCTTGAGCAGCAGGTTGAGTTGCTCGACGATGCTGTCCGCGAGCGCGAACGGATCAGACAGGGCGGTCTTGTCGGCCAGTACCCCGATGTCGACCTGGTCGTGGTAGCTCATGCCACCGATGAACAATCCGAAGCCGTCGGCGATGATGCCCATCGAGTGAAAAGCCTCCACCTTCTGCCCGTTGGCGTACAGCGGGGTGAGCGGCCCCGGCACGTTGGAGACGGTCGCGTTGCACAGGGCCGGCAGCACCGACACCAGGTGCGCGTCGCGGTACAGGTCGCCGAGCAGACCGAGCACGGCCGGCGGCGGCGCCTTGGCCAGACCGCTGAGCAGTTCGGCGCCCATCGCGCTCTGTACGGCCTTGGCCGCGTTCGAGTTCTCGTGGACGCACAGCAGGCGTTCGGCGGGTTCCTCGACGTCGGTGGCCAGGCCCACGAGCATGCCCGTGATCATGTTGCCGCTGGCGCGTTCGCCGCCGCGGGTGGCGTCGACCGGCACCGAGGCGACCAGCTGCTCGAGAGGCAACTCCCCCGCTTCGTCCAGCAGTTCGCGCAGTGCCCCGGAGACGATCGCGAGCACCACGTCGTTGACCTTGACCCCGAAGGCGTTCTTGACCACCTTGATGTCGGCGAGCGAGACGGTGCAGAAACCGTAGGCGCGTTCCTTGCCGACGGGCGCGTTGAAGCGGGTCCTGGGCACGTTCGACGGGAGGGCTCGACCCAGCCGTCCGGTGAGTGCCGCCTGCACCGCGCCCCGCACGAGCCATCCGATCTGTCGGCCCAGGCGCACCGGTGTCCCGGCCAGCGAGAGCGCGCTCTCGCGCACCGCGTCCCAGCCCTGGGGGGCGGCGTCCGTCCCGGGGGCCGGCGCGAGGGTCACGTCGTCGACCGCGGTCGGATCGGCGTCGAAGAAGATTTCCTGCATCGCGGCGCCGGAACGGCCGTCGATGCACGCGTGATGCACCTTCCACAGGTGCGCGACGCGCCCGTTCTCCAGGCCGTCGACCACCCACCACTCCCACAGCGGCCGATCGCGGTCGAGCCGGTGCCGGTAGATCTCGGCGGCCATCGCGGCCAGTTCGCGGCGACCGCCCGGGGCCGCGAGGGTCGCCCGATGGACGTGGTTGTCGAGCTCGAAGTCCGCGTCGTCGACCCAGTGCGGGCGGGCCAGGCCCCACGGGCTTCGGACGAGTTTGCGGCCGAGCAACGGCAACCGGGGCAGTCGTGCGGCGAGCGTGCGCTTGAAGGCGGCGTGGTCGACGCGGCCGTCGGTGTCACGGGCGTCGACGACGGTCAGGCACACGACGTGCGCCGGCCACTTTGGCGACTCCAGGGCCAGGAAAGCCGAATCCATTCCGGAGAGTTTCACCAGGTGTACCTCCTCCCGATGCCCGACGACGTCAGGGCATCCTCGATGAAGTGACGGGCCTCCCGGTTCCACATGGCTCCGAGGTGCGAGCCGCGGTACCAGCAGACCGATGGTTCCTCCCAGTGCTTCCAGAGCCGATACGCCTGTTGCGGCGTGGCCATCCGATCGGCCAGGCCCGCGTACACGAATCGGCGGTCCAGCGGCACCCGCGGGGTCACCGCGAGCGGCGAGACCACGCGGTGGACCGTCTCGGCCTGGTCGCCGAGCAGGCCCGCCGCGCGTACTTCACGTTTGATGTCCTCGGGAGCGTGGTGCGACATCACCCACGCCATGTCGACCGAGGGCACGCCGACGATCACGCAGTCGAGGTCCTCCAGGCCCGCGAGCAGGGCCGCGACATAGGCGCCGAGCGAGAGGCCGTGCACGGCGATCGGGGTGTCGCCCTGCCCGCGGATCCAATCCAGGCAGCGGCGCACGTCCCACACGGCCTGTCCCAGGCCGTGCACGTTGCCGAGGTAGTCGAAGGAGATGAACGGCGTGTCCTGGGCGCGTGCGGACTTGCGCGGCCCGTGCATCGGCAGCACCGGGTGGATGACGTTGACGCCCAGTTCCCGGTGCAGTCGCTGCGCGCGGAACGCGGGCAGGTCGCCGGGGCGGCCCATGCCGAAGCCGTGCAGGTTGACCAGCCAGGGGCGCGGCTTGCCGGGGTGGCGCAGCAGGTGGGCCCACACCCGCTGGTTCGCACCGGCCGCCTGCCACCGGGCGGCTCCGGGGATGCCGGCCCGCGGCACGTATTCGCTGTCGAACGTCAGTTGTTCGTAGCTGATCGTGCCGTAGAGCTTCCCGCGCACGACCGGGTCGGACAGTGGGGGCGGTGGGGGGTGGAACAGGGTCGGATCGTCGAGGTAGGTCTCGGCGCGGAACGTCTCGACCGCGTCGGCGATCTCCCGGCGGATCCGCAGCGCGTCGTCGGGATCGGGAGACAGCCGCCCGGTGGCCATGAGGGCGACCACGAGTTCGTCGAGAAACGCGGCGGAGACCAGTCCCGGGGTGGGAAAGACGGTCGGCATGTCGGGGTGGCGGCGGCGCTCGGCGCGCAGCGACCTGACGTAGGAGCGGACTCCGAATCCCACCGACTGGGGGACGCTGCGCAAAAGTTGGCCGACCGGCAGGTCCGACAGCATGGAGGCGGACTTTTCGCTCTCGGAGCGTATGCGGCGCACAAGATCGAGCATGCTCGTCCTCCCCTCGTCGGGTCGGCGGCCGAGCGGCCTTGACCACTCGTGGTTGCGAACCGCAACTCTCGGCGTTCGACCCGAGCCGACCCTAGTACGGATCGCACGGAGCGAACACAGTCACTCGCTTTTGGTAACGGCAAATTCACAAATGATCCCGGAAGCTCTACTTCCGCTCACATGGCGGCAACAGCCGTGAAACCGGCCCGAATTCACACCGGGCAGCGCTCACCCCGAGCCGGCCCCCGCTCCCGTCCTCCACTCCCACCTCGACTCCCGCGCGCACGCGAAAAGCCCGCACCCCCGTCGCGGGGATGCGGGCCCTTCCGTGGTGCGCTCGCGCCGCCGTTCGCGGCGACGCGGTCGGTCAGCCGGCCGCCCAGTCGCGCTGGACGGCG
>NZ_WWJX01000515.1 GCF_009865215.1 Streptomyces sp. SID3343
GCCGCGTCGTGGCCCGCAGGTCCGGCCCGATCGGTCGGCTCGCCCGCGGCAACGCGATCCGCGACCCGCGCCGGACCGGCGCGACCGCCGCCGCCCTGATGATCGGCCTCGCGCTCGTGGGCAGCCTGTCCCTGGTCGCGTCCTCGCTGGTGGTCTCGGTGGACGGACAGCTCGAACGCACCATGAACGCCGACTACTTCGTGCTGTCGTCGCATCCGATGACCGAACAGGTCGCCCGTACCGTGCGCGAAACGCCGGGCTTGGACCACGTCACCGCGCAAAAGACCGTACAGGCCGACCTGATCACCGCCCACGGCACCGCGAAGGACCACGAACTCACCGCCACCACGGCGCGCTTCACGGACGACTTCCGGCTCACCTTCACCGCCGGCGACGCCGCCTCGACGCTCGCCCCGGGCAAGGCCGCCGGCGACGGGATCACCGTGCCCGAGGGGTTCGCCGACGAGTATCGGCTGAAGGTCGGCGATCCGGTCCGCGTGCGTTTCCACGGCGGCGGCACCGCGTCGCTGCACGTCGGCGGGATCGTGCGCGACGGCGACGTGTTCGCCTCCGGCGCGACCTACGTCGGGATGGATACCGTACGAGCCCAGCTGCCCGCCGACCAAGTCCCGCTGGACGACGTGTACTTCGCGACCGCCGCGAGCGGTGCCGACCGCGCCGAGGTGTATCGGGCCCTGACCTCCCGCCTCGACCGGTTCCCGCAGACCAAGGTCCGCGACCGGGACAGCTACCGGCAGGCCCTGCACGACACGGTCTCCACCGCGCTCGCCCTCGTGTACGCACTGCTCGGCCTCGCGATCGTGGTGGCCGTGCTCGGCGTGGTCAACACCCTCGCGCTGTCCGTCGTCGAGCGCACCCGCGAACTCGCCCTGCTGCGCGCCTTGGGCGTCACGGGCCGACACGTGCGCCGGATGATTCGGATCGAGGCCGTGTCGATCTCGGTGGTCGGCGCCCTCCTGGGCCTGGTGCCGGGGCTGGCGTGGGGCATCGCCACCCAGCGCACGCTGGCCGGCCGGGGCCTGGATACGCTCGCCGTTCCGTGGCCGACGATCATCGCCGTACTGGTCGGTTCGGTCGTGGTGGGACTGGTTGCGGCCTGGCTGCCGGCCCGCCGAGCAGCCCGGGTCGCGGTACTGCCGGCCATGTCCGGCACCGGCTGAACCGGCGGAAGCCGAGTAGGGGGAAGCCACCTCGGCGGAGCCTTGTCGACCGGAGCCGTCTCGGCCGGAACCGCATCAGCCGGCGGCAGCATCAGCCGGCAGCGGAAAGTCGGCTGTAGCCGAAAGTCGGCTGTAGCCGAAGGTCGGCTGTAGCCGCAAGTCCGCCGAAGCGGGACCGAATCAGACGAGGACGGGAGGAAGAACCATGACCGAGACGACGACCCCCGTCCCTCGTGGGCGCTCGTTCACCGCGCTCGCCAGGGCGGGCGTGCGCGGTGCGGCGCGACTCGCCGCCGGAGCCGGCACCGCGCTGCTCACCCTGTTCTTCCTGATCGGGGCCGGGCCGCTGTACGTGCTCACGCCCCGGCCCCGCCGCGCGTCGACTCGGCTGATCAGGCGTGGTGCTCGGGCGCTGACCGGGCTCGAACTCCGGCGGCTCGGGCGCCCCGGGCGCGAACACGCCGCGCCGCCCGTCGAGACCGGGCGGCTGATCCGCTACCTCGCCGCGCACGTGCCGGTGGGGCTGCTCGGCGGCGCGGTGCTCGCCCTGACCGGGTTCGGCATCGGGAGCGCGGCGGTAATGGTGGGCGCGTGGCTCGCGGGCAGCGCGAACACGACCGCGACCGACGTGCTGATCCTGGTTGCGCCCGGACTGGTGCTGCTCTACCTCGCGGTGCACGGCCTGGTCCGGATCGCCGAGACGGACCGGGCGCTGTCCCGGCGCATGCTCGGACCCGATCCGCGCGAGGTACTGCGCCGGCGGGTCGACGAGTTGGCCGCGAGCCGGGCGGGCGTCGTAGAGGCTGTGCACGAGGAGCGCCGACGGATCGAACGTGACCTGCACGACGGCGTGCAACAGCGCCTGGTGGCGCTGGGCATGCTGCTCGGGCGGGCCCGCCGAGGCAGCGGCGACTCGGCGCGTACCGACGAACTGCTGCGCCAGGCGCACGAACAGGCGCAGCAGGCGCTGACCGATCTGCGCGACGTGGCCTGGCGGATCCACCCGACCGGTCTGGACGACGGCGGGCTGCACGCGGTCCTGGAGACGCTCACGGAGCGCGCGCCGCTGCGGGTCGACCTTTCGTACGAAGTCGCGCGCGAACCCGCGCCGATCCTGGCCACGGCCGTCTACTTCGTGGTCGCCGAGGCGGTCACCAACACCGTCAAGCACGCGCTGGCCGACGCCGTCGCGGTGACCGTCTCGCGCCATGGCGAGGGCGCCGACGACGTATTGTGCGTGCGCATCGTCGACGACGGCATCGGCGGCGCGGATCCGGCCGGCGGCGGCCTGTCCGGGCTGGCCCGGCGGATCGCCGCACTCGACGGAACCCTCCGGGTCGACAGCCCGCTCGGAGGCCCCACCACGATCACCGCGGAGGTGCCGTGCGGATAGTCCTGGCCGACGATTCGGCGTTGTTGCGGGAGGGCCTCGCCCGGCTGCTCGCCGACGAGGGGCACGACGTGGTGGCCGGCGTGGCCGACGGCGACGCGATGGTCGAGGCGGTGACCGAACATCGCCCCGACGTGGTGGTGGTCGACGTGCGGATGCCGCCGACACACACCGACGAGGGGTTGCGGGCGGCCCTGGAGGTTCGTCGGCGACTCCCCGGGGTGGGGGTGCTGGTGCTGTCCCAGTACATCGAGAAGCGCTACGCGGTCGAGCTGCTGACCCAGGACGGCGCGGCCGTCGGCTACCTGCTCAAGGACCGGGTCGCGCACGTCGACGACTTCCTCGACGCGCTGGCCCGGGTTGCCGCCGGTGGCGCGGCGTTCGACCCCGAGGTGGTCCGCCAACTCCTCGCCCGAACCAGCCACGCCGACCCGCTCGGGAAGCTCAGCCCCCGCGAACGCGAGGTGCTCGCGCGGATGGCGGAGGGCCTCACCAACGCGGCGATCGGCCGGGCCCTGCACGTGTCGCAGAGCGCGGTGGAGAAACACGTCAACGCGATCTTCGACAAACTCGACCTGTCCCACGTGACCGGATACAGCCGCCGTGTCCTGGCCATCCTGCGCTACCTGG
>NZ_WWJX01000516.1 GCF_009865215.1 Streptomyces sp. SID3343
GCGGGCCGGGCGGCCGTGACGCTCGTGGCGGCCGTGGCGGCCGTGGCGGCCGGCCGGCGACGATGTAGGCCGTCCCAACGCTCCGGCCCCCGCGTTCCTGCCCGAAATCGGGCAGATTCTTGCTCGACGACCCGTGGCGGGTCAGGATCGGGGGGTGGCCGACGACGAGCTGGTGGACCGCATCGCGGCGGTGGCGGGACTCTCGCGGGCGGAAGCGACGCGGGTCGTCGACGACGTCCTCGCGTGGTACCGCGAGCCCGTCGAGGACTACATCCGTCGTCGGCATCGCCACCACCGGCTCTACGGCCGGCGCAATCCCGAGATCTACCGGCTGATCGCCGCCGAGTTGGCCGAACGCAACGTCGCCGCACCGCGGTTGACCGAGCGACAGATCCGGCGGGCGATCTACGGCTGACCGGGTCCGGGCGGTCTCCGACGGACGGAGCCGGGCAATCCACGGTCGGCCCGGGTTCGGGGCGATCCACGGCTGATCGAATCGAGCGAGGAGAACACGACCATGTGCGGGATCGTCGGATATGTGGGGGCGCAACCTGCCGCGCCCATCCTGGTGGCCGGCCTCGGCCGGCTGGAGTACCGCGGTTACGACTCGGCCGGGATCGCGGTGATCGGGTCGCGCGGGGCCAAGGTGATCCGCCGCGTCGGCCGCGTGCACGACCTCGCCGCCGCGGTGCCGGAGCGCACGAGCGGCGGCATCGGCATCGGCCACACTCGGTGGGCCACGCACGGCGCGCCCACCGAGGCCAACGCGCACCCGCACGGTTCGCAGGACGGCCGGATCCAGGTCGTCCACAACGGCATCATCGACAACGCGGCGATCCTGCGCGAACGCCTGGCGAAGGACGGAGTGGTACTCGCGTCGGACACCGACAGCGAGGTCCTCGCGCACCTGATCGCGCGGTCCGCCGAAACGTCCCTGGAGGGCGCCGTCCTGGACGCGCTCGCACACGTGACCGGCACCTACGCCGTCGCCGTGGTGGACGTCTCGACCCCGGACCGCATCGTGGTGGCCCGCAACGGTTCGCCGCTGATCCTGGGCGTGGGCGAGCGCGAGATGTTCGTCGCCAGCGACGCGGCGGCACTGGTCCGACACACCAGTTCGGTCGTGCATCTCGACGACGGGGAGTTCGCCACGGTCACCGCGACCGGCTTCCGGACCTTCACCGGTGACCGCCAGGACACGGCCAAGACGCCCACGACCGTGGACCTCACCGTCGAGGAACTCGAACTCGCCGGCCACGAGCACTTCATGCACAAGGAGATCCACGAGCAACCGGCTTCCCTGGAACGGATGTTGCGCGGACGGTTGGACGACCGCTTCGCGTCGGCCCGGCTCGACGGTCTGCGCCTGGATCTGCGCGAACTGCGCGGGTTTCGCCGGGTCAAGGTGCTCGGGTGCGGGTCGGCCTACTACGTCGGCCAGGCCGGGGCGTTGACCATCGAGGCGTTGGCGCGGGTGCCCGCCGACGCCGAGCCCGCCTCCGAGTTCCGCTACCGCAACCCGGTGATCGAACCGGACACGCTGTACGTCGCGGTCAGCCAGTCGGGCGAGACCGCCGACACGCTGTTCGCCGTCCGCGAGATCCAGCGCAAGGGCGGCCGGGTCGTGGGACTCGTCAACGTCGTGGGCTCGGCCATCGCCCGCCGGTGCGACGGCGGGATCTACCTCCACGCCGGCCCCGAGATCTCGGTCGCGTCGACCAAGGCGCTGACCCACATGGCCGTGGGTTTCGCCCTCCTCGCGCTCGCCCTGGGCCGCGTACACGACCTCTCGCACGCCGACGGCACCCGAATTCTGGCCGGCCTGAAGGCACTTCCCGCGCAGATCGGCGAAGTGCTCGCCGACGAGCAGAGCATCGCCGACGCCGGCCGGCGGCTCGCGCACGCGCGCAGCCTGTTGTTCATCGGCCGAGTCCGGGGTTACCCCGTGGCGCGTGAGGCCGCGCAGAAGTTCAAGGAGATCACCTACCGGCACGCCGAGGCGTATCCGAGCAGCGAACTCAAGCACGGCCCACTCGCGTTGGTGGGCCCCGAACTACCCACCGTGGCCATCGTCCCCGACGACGAACTCCGCGAGCGCAACATCGCGGCGGCGCACGAAATCCTGGCCAGAAGGGGGGAGTTGACGGTCATCACCCACCCGGGCGTCGACCTCGGCGACCTGACCGCCCACCGGATCACCGTGCCGAAGAACGAGCCGGAACTCGATCCGATCCTGCTCACCATCCCCGCCCAACTCCTCGCCTACCACGCCGCCCGCACCTTGGGCGAGGACATCGACCGCCCACGCAACCTCGCCAAGTCCGTCACCGTGGAGTAGCCCACGAGGGCCACCCGACCGCGACCGCGGATCAATCGGCGTGCGCCGAGTACAGGACCGCCCCGCCGGTGACATCGTCGCCCCGTACCCCGACGAGACGTAGACACGCCTCGGACGTGTCGGGGTCCGGGGCGTACTCGACCCCGACTTCGCCGACCGCGGTGACGCGGGCCCGTGGCGCAGTTCGCCGGCGGGTGCGCTCCCGTCCGGGAGGCGGCCCGTGAGGACGCCGACGACCACGGTGTCGGGTTCGTCCGCGAAGTGCTCGTGAATCTCGAACCGCCGGTGCCGGCGCGCCTCGACGAGCAGGGCCCGGCCCTCGACGCCCGAACCGACGAGGGCGTCACGGGGGGCGGCATGGACCGACTCGGCGACGGCGCAGCACGGTCGTACCGCTCGCGCGTGACGGGTGTCGATGCGATCGTGTCCGGGCCACGCGACCGACTGCAACGCATCGTGGAGCAGCGCCGCGGCGGCGGGCCGCACCGCCGGCCGACCGTGTTCGAGAAGGTCCAGGAGGACGCGCGCCGCCACCACGGCCGATGGGAAGACCGTGCCGCTGTGGCCGTGCGTGAGGCCGCCGTTGGTCAGTGCCGCGGCGGCGTCGGCCGCCATGCGGGGCGTCGTCGCGGCGGTCGGCGCACGGAGCCCCGCGACGGCGACGC
>NZ_WWJX01000053.1 GCF_009865215.1 Streptomyces sp. SID3343
CGCGCGTAGCGCGGTCACCTCGCGCGTAGCGCGGTCACTCAATCCAGGTTGACCGACCGTACGAACTCCGCGCCGATTTCGGTGGCGATTTCGGTGAGGATCTGCGGGTTCACCGTGGTGTCCACCGTCAGCGCGACCAAGGCCTGGCCACCCTTGGCCGCACGGCACACCTGCATGCCCGCGATGTTGACGCCCGCCTCGCCGAGGTGGCGGCCGATGACGCCGACCACGCCGGGCTTGTCCTCGTAGCGGAGGAAGACCATGTGGGACGTGAGGACCAGGTCCATGTCGAAGCCGTCGACCTCGACGACCTTCTCGATGTTCTTGGGGCCTGCGAGCGTGCCCGAGACCGAGATCTCGCCGCCGTCGGCGAGCGTGCCGCGGACCGTGACCACGTTGCGGTGGTCGGGGCTCTCCGAGCTCGTGGTCAGGCGGATCTCGACGCCACGCTCCTGCGCGAGCAGCGGCGCGTTGACGTAGGACACCGAGTCCTCGACGACATCCGCGAACGCGCCCTTGAGGGCCGCGAGTTCGAGAACCTTGACGTCGTGCTGGGTGATCTCGCCGCGAACCTCGACGTCGAGGCGGACGGCGATGCCGCCGGCGAGGGCGGTGAAGATGCGGCCCAGCTTCTCGGCGAGCGGCAGCCCGGGACGGACGTCCTCGGCGATCACGCCACCCTGCACGTTGACCGCGTCCGGCACGAGCTCGCCGGCGAGCGCGAGGCGCACCGACTTGGCCACCGCGACGCCGGCCTTCTCCTGCGCCTCGTCGGTGCTCGCGCCCAGGTGCGGCGTGGCGACAACGGCGTCGAACTCGAACAGCGGGCTGTCCGTGCACGGCTCCTTGGAGAACACGTCGAGCCCGGCACCGGCGACGCGACCCTCCTTGAGGGCGGCGGCGAGCGCGATCTCGTCGACGATCCCGCCGCGCGCGGCGTTGACGATGCGCAGCGTCGGCTTGACCTTGCGCAGTGCCTCGTCGCCGATCAGTCCGAGCGTCTCCGGGGTCTTCGGGAGGTGCACGGTGATGAAGTCGGACTGCTCCAGGACCTCGTCCAGGGTGAGCAGGCGGACCCCCATCTGCGCGGCGCGGGCCGGCTGTACGTAGGGGTCGTACGCCACGATGTTCATCCCGAACGCGGACATCCGCTGCGCGACCAGGACGCCGATGCGGCCGAGGCCGACCACGCCGAGGGTCTTCTCGGACAGCTCGACGCCGGTGTACTTGCTGCGCTTCCACTCGCCGTTCTTGAGCGCGGCACTCGCCTGCGGGATGTTGCGCGCGACCGAGATGATCAGGCCACAGGCCAGTTCGGCGGCGGTGACGATGTTGGAGGTCGGCGCGTTGACGACCATCACGCCGGCCTTGGTCGCGGCCGGTACGTCGACGTTGTCCAGGCCGACCCCGGCGCGGGCGACGACCTTGAGGCGGCCGGCGGCGGCGATCGCCTCGGCGTCCACCTTGGTCGCGCTGCGTACGAGGATGGCGTCCACGTCGGTGATCGCGGAGAGCAACTCACCGCGGTTGGCACCATCGCAGTGGCGAATCTCGAAATCGGGTCCGAGGGCATCGACGGTGGCCGGGGACAGCTCTTCGGCGATGAGAACGACGGGCTTGCTCACGGTTTTCCTTCGCGTGCTGCGATGACGGGTGGCCGCGTGGAAGACACACGACAAGGTGGCCTGACGCGTGGCCGATCCTACCGCCGCCCTTGTGAAGGAGTTCACAGATGTCCGATGTGTGGACGCTCGGCAGGCGGGTCAACGGATCTGACTTTCCATCAGATTCGTCGGTGGATCGGGCCCTGGGACGGATCGAACCGTACGAAGCGGATCAGCGGGTCAGTCGGTCGCGAGGAACCAGCCGATGGTGACGCGGCGTTGACCGTTCAGGTCGAGGATGACCACCTCGCCCGAACCGGGCCGACCCAGCGGCGTGGTTCCGCCGTAGGGCAGGTCACGCGTGTCGCCGTCGTCCACCTGTACCTCCGCGACCGGAGCGTTCTGCGATCCGCGACGCCACGTGACCCACCACGTCTGGTCGTCGTCACACTGGAACTCCAGATGGACTCGGGACACGAAAAGCCAGTCGGCCGGCGTCACGAGATGACAGCGCGTCGCGTCGCGACCCACCGCCAGCGCCGCTCCCGGCCGACTCGGCGCGCTTGCCATCAGCATGGCAACCGTCGCCGCGTCGTCCGCCCCCGAAGTCGACGCCATGTTGAGATCGAGCACCTGTTCCTCCCCACGCTCCAGATCGACAGTCAATCCCGCGTCGCGACCGCGGTCGAATCCTCGGCCTCGAACGACTCGCCTCGAACGGCCCGGTCCGAACGACCCGCCCCGAACGAATCGTTTCGACCGAATCGCCTCGACCGACACTCCGCTCAATCGACCGGGCCACCCCGCCGAGCACACGGGCACGGTTCACATCCCACAATGCCGCAGGTGACCGCCGTCTGTGCGATCAGGTCCCAACCTCCGTGCACGTGCGGGGTCGTGTCCAGGTAGTCGGGTCCCAAGAGATGGTTCAATTCCGGGCAAAGCTCCGAGCTGTAGAAGTCGCGCCGCAGCTCGGTCTTGCAGCGCTCGACCGTGGCCTTGGCCATGTAGAGCATGTCGCACAGCTCGTCCGTGGTCTTGGGACGCTTGGTGGGCCGCCCGTGGATCCAGTCGCACGACATGGCCGCGAGCACCTCCAGCCGGACCCCGCGCAGCTTGCGGCGCAGTTCGTCGGGCGCGAGGTCGACCGTGTCACGGCCGGTGCCCACGGGCGGCAACGGCGCGCCCGGGTGCATCGCGCGCCAACCGAGCACGACGGTGCGCCGGCGGGCCAGATCGCTGACCGTGATGCCCCCCGTGGTGCGCGGCGGCAGCGGCAGGATCGCGCCGTACGGCATGTCCTGTGACGTCTCGCCGCGCCGGATCCGCACTATCGCCAACGGGGTGTCCCGTTGACCACGCGGCCACTCCACCGTCCAGCCGCGGGTTTCGCTGTACTCGAAGATCAGGTGTTTGCGCGAGACGAACAGCCAGTCGTGCGGCGTGAGCAGCGGGCGACACGAAGTGGGGTCGCGGCCCATGACCAGCCGGGTGCCGACCACGCCCCGGACCTGGAGGCTCTTGGGGCCCGGCAGTGGGTCGCGCTCCGCCTCGTAGCCGTCCGCGACCGCGTCGAACGACATGTTCAGTTCGAGCATCGTCCTCTCGTCCCCTCCCTCGGCGCCCCCGCCACCGGACTCACCGGGTGCCCGCATGCGGCGCGTCGGCGCCACACGGGCAGGGGCCGCGACCCGTTATCCCGTGCGTGACCGCCGTCTGCGCTATCAGGTCCCAGCCTCCGTGCACATGCCGCACGGTGTCCAGATAGTTCGGGCCGAGCAGGGAGTTCAGCTCGGGGCACAAACCCGAACTGTAGAACTCTCGGCGCAGTTTCGTCTTGTAGCGCTCGACCGTCGCGGCGGACAGGTGCAGCAGTTCGCACAGTTCCTTGGTCGACTTCGCGCGCTTGACCGGGCGGCCGTGCACCCAGTCGCAGGACAGCGCGGCCAGTACCTCCATCTCCGTCTCGGAGAGACGGTTCTGGAGCACGAACGGCGCGACGTCCTGGGTCTCGGGCACGCCCACGTCGGGTTCGGTCGGTTCCTCGCCCGGGCGTTGCGGCAACGAGACGCGCCACTCGACGAGTACGCGCCGCCGCCGGGCGAGATCGGTGACCACGACTCGCCCCGGACGCAGCGACCCGAGTGGGAGCGTCGCGCCGTACGGAACCGGCTCGGACACGCCCTCGCGGTCGATCTGTACGAGCGCGACCGGGCGTGGGTGCGAGCCCTGGAGCCATTCCACGCTCCAGCCGCGCTCCAGGGAGTACACGAACTCCAGGTGCACGCGCGATACGAAGCGCCAGTCCTTCGGCGTGACCAGGCCACAGCGCGACGGGTCCCGGCCGATCGCGATCTTCTTGCCGGGCTCGCTTTGCACCTTCACCGTGCGCGGCCGGGCCAGGTCCGACTCCTGCTGGTCGGCGTCGTCAGACGTCGCCACGGTGAGGATCAGTTCGAGCATCGCCATCCGTCCGGTCTCGTGCCCCTCCGTGGGGCATCGCCCATCCTTGCCCGGTGAACCGTCACCAGGCCGTTCCGCCGTTCGACCGTAGGGCCCCGGGCCCTGTCGACGCATCCTCGGGTAGTTCTCGAGGGTCCGCGGCCGGCCGGTGCCCCTCGGGTACGGGCAGTGCGTCGCATTCGACCACGACCGCGGTCGCGTCGTCGTCCCCGCTCTCGACGGCCGTTCTGGTAAGGGCGGTTGCCGCGTGGAACGGGTCGCCGTGCACGAGGTCGGCCACGGTTTCGTCGGGCAGGTGTCCGACTCCGTCCGTGGCGAGAACCACACGGTCACCGGGGTGCAGTTCGATCCGCTGGAGTTCGGGCTCGGGGGCCTGCGAACCGCCCAGCGGTGTCGAGGTGAGCAGCCAGGGCCGGCCGAACTCGGCCGCGTTGCCCTGCTCGGTGAGCCGAAACGCCCGGCCTGCGCGGACGAGCCAGCACACGCTGTCACCGCAACCCGCCAGGTGCAACCTGCCGTGCTGGAGGACCGCGGCCACCACGGTCGTGCGCATGCCTTCGTACTGCGCGACGCCGTGCCTGCGCACGGCGAGGTCGGCCAGCGCGATCGCGGCGCCCAGCCGGTCGCTCCAGCCCGCGGCCAGGTCGGCGGACGCGAGTTCGGACACGAGCGTGCGCACCGCCACGTCGGCCGCGTACCAACCGGCGGGGTGGCCGCCGAGGCCGTCGGCGACGATGAAGACCTCGCCGGTCGCGGCGTAGCGGTCGTCGTTGTCACGGGCCGTCAGTTCCGGCCCCAGGCCCCGGCGTTCGCGGCGCGCGGCGCGCCTGCGACCGGGGTGCGAGGAGGTCGACCACGCGGACGCCTGGACGCCGAGCGGCGGGCCCTCGGGCGTCTCGTCGTC
>NZ_WWJX01000517.1 GCF_009865215.1 Streptomyces sp. SID3343
AACGTGCGCGCGGTCCACAGTGCGTCGCGCCCGGTCGGGGCCAGCTGCCATGGCGCGCCCGCCATCGGCAGCGGCGCGGTCGGCAGGTCGGGGCCGGGCACCACGAGCAGTGCCCGCAGGTCCCGCAACCCCTGCTCCACCCAGGCCGCGACCCGTACGTCGTCACTGCGCACGCGCGGCTCGGCCCACGGCGGCTGCCCCGAGAACGCGCGCGGCCCCGCCCGGCCCGGCACGGGCTCGGCGACGATCCGCAACTCCACCGCCCACGAGCGGGCCGGGTCGAGCCCGATGTCCCAGCGCAGCGTGGCACCGGCCGCGAGCGCCGTGTCGGGCGCGGGCTCGGCGACGACTCGCACCGACATCCCGTCGGGCGCGCTCCACCCCAACCCGGCGGCCGCGACCCGCGCGGGCAGATCGATCGGGCGATGTCCGGCACGCAACGCGTCGAGTGGGATCAGGTCGGTGCCCAGGGCCAGTTCGAGGGGAAAGCGCAGCGGCCGGCGGCCGGTGTTGCGCAGCACGATCCGCTCGCGGCCGTCGGCGTGTCGAGTCCGCTCGACCACGAGTGCGGGGTCGGGCGTGGTGTCCGCGGCGAATCGGCGCATCGCGAGGTAACGCACCGACCCGGCCGCGACGACGTGGCCCGAGAGCGGTTCGGGTTCGGTCCCGCCGATCGTCAGCACGTTGCGCGAGAGCGTGCGCCTGCCGTCGTGGTAGACGCCTTGGACGCCGTGTCCGCGCAGTTGCGCGTCTCGCCCGCCGATCACCATGCCCGGCGCGTCCACGCAGACGAGCGCGTCGTGCGCGACGGGGTGCGGGGTCGTGGTCACGGTCACTGCTGTCGTCCCCACTCACTCTCGAATGCCTGCACTGCTCGCGAGCCCGCCGGTGCGTGCACCCCGCCGGGTGCGTGGCCCCACGCGAGACCCGGTTCGCGCGGGCGGGCCGGGCTCCGGCGCCGACCGGCCCCGGCCGCGGCCGGTCGCGCTCGGGCCCGGGGCCCGTCGAAAGGCGCCTCCCGCCACCCAACGGTCACGGCGCCCGGTTGGTCACGGCGTCGCGGAAGATCCGCCGCCGCACGTCGGCGGCGCTGAGCGGACTGTTGATCGCCGAGTGCAGGAGTCCGGCCATCGTGTAGCCGCCGTCGGCGCGCAGCGCCGCGGTCACCGCGACCCTTGCGAGCACCCCGTCGCCGACCGTCCACGCGGCCCACGCGGCGAGGGTCAGCGGCGCCGCGGAGGCGGGCGCGAACGCTCGCCGGGCGAGCGTGGTCCACAGTCTCAGGAGGGTGGGATCGTCGGTCGGCGGCTCGGCGCCGTGCCAGCCCATCACCTCGTCGCGCACCCGAGCGTCGCCCAGACCCAGGACGAGCCGCGCGGCCTCCTCCGGTTCGATCGTCGTATCGCCGGACCGAAACCGTGCGCGGTGCCCGGCCAGGGAGGCGAGCGTGCGCTCCGCGGCGAATCCCGGCGGGTCCGCGCGCACGCGCGCGAACGCGGCGATCATCACCTCGCGCAGCGCGTACTCCGGTGGCCGGAACCGTCGAACGAGGTCGGCCAACGCCACCGGCTCGGGCAGCCCCGCCCACACCGCGGTCGCGGCGACCGTCGAGCTGCGATCGGTGCGCAGGGGGGTGCCCTCCGGCGGGCAACAGCGTGCGTCGACACACCCGTAGGACCACCACCGCCCGGCCGTGACGCACACCGCCTCGCGAACCTCGATCGCCTGCCGCCCACACTCCCGGACAAGCGCCTCGTGCAGCGACCGGTGACGCTCCACGGCCGCCGGCAGCCCGGCGGCGCCCTCGCCCGGGGTCGGCGACGACGTGTCCTTCGAGGTCTCTCGGCCGTCCGGTCGGGTGTCCGCGTAGAACGCGACGGCCACGGCGTGCGCACCGGTGCGCCCGAGGAGACGGGCGAAGTGGAGTGCGGCGGCCTCGTGGTCGGCCGGCGGCGGCAGGTCGTGCCGCAGCACCGGCCCGACCCGGCTGCGTTCGCCGGGCAGGATCCCAAGCAGCACCACGCTGTCGGTGGGCCGCACCCCGATCAGGTAGGGCACCGCCTCTACGAGGTCTGCGGGCGAGCGCACCCGCAACACGGACTGCGGAGTCATGGACGTGAAGGATGTTTCGTCGATTCCACCGGTGTCGTTCATGCCCCGAGCCTGCGACCAACCGGTTACCGCCAGCCGGGCCCACTGTCCGACTGTGGACAACTACGACGCTGTTGATCAAACCCCACCAAAGCTTGACCGACGTCGGAACTCGGCGTGCGGTGACCGCTCCTCACGCCCGCGCACCACAACCCCGCGTCACCCGCGCGTCATCCCTGCGTCATCCCTGCGGCTCTCACCATGGCGTCACCCCCCGCGCCGAACCCGCGCACCCGATGGCGCACGTCCGCTCCCGCGTCGTCGAAGTCTCGCTTCCTCGACCGTCGCGCGGCACCCGGCCCGGGGCGAGGTTCACCGTGCGTCGAGCGGGCCGAGGTCGGGCCGGGAGCAAGGACCGGCCGCGCGGGCGCGACGTCGTCCACAGGCAATCCGTCGCACTTTTCCCAATGTCGCCGATGGCGGCTACAAAGGGAGCATGAGCACGGACGGCACGACCCCCGACGGCGGACCATCCGCACCCACCACACCACTGCGCGCCCGAGCGGACGCCGTCCTGCGCGACCTCGCCGGCGGCGACGCCCGACTACGCGAGGACCAGTGGCGAGCGGTCGAGGCCCTGGTCGCCGACCGACGCCGGGTCCTGGTCGTCCAGCGCACCGGCTGGGGCAAATCCGCCGTCTACTTCGTGGCCACCGCCCTCCTGCGCGAACGCGGCTCGGGCCCGACCGTGATCGTCTCGCCGCTCTTGGCCCTCATGCGCAACCAGGTCGAGGCCGCGGCCCGCGCGGGCATTCGCGCCCGCACGATCAACTCGGCCAACGTCGACGAGTGGGACGCGATCCAGGCCGAGGTGGCCGACGGCGCGGTGGACGTGCTCCTGGTCAGCCCCGAGCGGCTCAACAACCCGGATTTTCGCGACACGGTACTGCCCAAGCTCGCCGCCACCACGGGTCTGCTCGTCGTCGACGAGGCGCACTGCGTGTCCGACTGGGGCCACGACTTCCGCCCCGACTACCGTCGCCTGCGCACGCTCCTGGAGGAGTTGCCGGTGGGCGTCCCGGTGCTGGCCACCACCGCGACCGCCAACGCCCGGGTGAGCGCCGACGTGGCCGAGCAGTTGGACCCGCACGGCGACGCGCTGGTGCTGCGCGGCACCCTCGACCGCGAGAGCCTCTCGCTCGGCGTGCTGCGCCTGCCGGACGCGGCCGAGCGCCTGGGCTGGCTCGACACCCACCTGCCGGATCTGCCGGGCTCGGGCATCGTCTACACGCTCACCGTGGCCGCCGCCGAGGAGGTCACCGCGTTCCTGCGCTCGCGCGGCCACGCGGTCGCTTCCTATTCGGGCCGCACCGACGACGCCGAGCGGCGGGTCGCGGAGGCCGACCTGCTCGCCAACCGGGTCAAGGCGCTCGTGGCCACCTCGGCGCTGGGCATGGGCTTCGACAAGGGTGACCTCGGTTTCGTCGTGCACTTGGGCGCCCCACAGTCCCCGATCGCCTACTACCAACAGATCGGCCGCGCCGGCCGCGCGGTCGAGCGCGCCGACGTCCTGTTGCTGCCCGGGCAGGAGGACGAGGCCATCTGGCGCTACTTCGGCTCGCTGGGCTTTCCCGCCCGCGAACAGGTCGAGCGCACCATCGCCGCGCTGGCCTCGGCCGGTCGACCGTTGTCCACGCAGGCCCTGGAACCGCTGGTCGACCTGCGCCGCAACCGCCTGGAGCTGATGCTCAAGGTGCTCGACGTGGACGGCGCGGTCAAGCGCGTGCGCGGCGGTTGGACGGCGACCGGCCGCCCGTGGGAATACGACGCGCAGCGCTACGCGCGGGTGGCCGCGGCCCGTGAGCACGAACAGCAGTCGATGCGCGACTACCAGTCGCAAGGCACGTGCCGGATGCAGTTCCTGCGCCGCTGCCTGGACGATCCGGGCGCCGCCCCGTGCGGACGTTGCGACGTGTGCGCCGGGCCGCGCCACGACGCCGGGGTCGATCCCGCGTCGCGGGACGCCGCCCGGGCCGCGCTCGGCCGCCCCGGCGTCGAGGTCGAACCGCGCCGCATGTGGCCCACCGGCATGGCGCAGGCGGGCATCGAGCTCAAAGGCCGCATCCCCGACACCGAACAGGCCGGCGCCGGCCGGGCGCTCGGCCGTTCCTCCGACATCGGCTGGGGCAACCGGCTGCGCCCGATCCTGGCCGCCGGCGCCCCCGACGCCCCGATCCAGGCGCCGGTCTTCGACGCCGTCGTCCAAGTGCTCGCGGCGTGGGGCTGGGCACGCCGCCCGGTCGCGGTCGTCACGATCGCCTCGCACACGCGCGGCGCGCTGATCGACAGCCTCGGCGAGCGCCTGGCGAGCGTCGGCCGCATGCCCTGGCTGGGCCGAGTCGAATACGTGCCCGGCGCCGGCGGCCCCGTGCCGCGCAGCAACAGCGCGCAACGCCTGCGCTCGCTCGCCGACGCGTTCGTGATCCCGTCCGAACTCGCCGCTCGTCTGGCCGGCCTCGACGGACCGGTGCTCCTCGTGGACGACCGCACCGACACGGGTTGGACGCTCACCGTCGCGGCCCGGCTGCTGCGCCGGGCGGGAGCCGACGAGGTGTTGCCGCTGGTGCTCACGATGGAGGGGTGATTCGCCGCGATACGCCCCCTGATCGTCACGTGGGAGAGCCGAACGCTCACGTGCATGTGTTGCCGAGTTCACCGACCGCACGCAAGAATCGACAAGGCGTTCTCTTCACTTTCCCGCGGGCCTCGCGATGCCTCCCCGTCCCGAGCCGTCCGTTCGCGGGGCGCGCGCCACTGTCGCCCCGGACGGAAGGAGGACCGTGCACTTCGCCGCAACAGCCTCCCGGGCCGCGGTCGGCCCCGACGCCGGCGCCGTTCCCTCCCGTTGGCTCGATCCCCCGACCTGGCGCGCGCGCGAGATCCCGCTCATGCGCGACCCGCGCACGCTGATCAAACGCCTGCACGCGCTGCACGCACCGAAACCGGGCACCGCCGTGGTCGCGGTGCTCGACGCGAGCGAACGCCCGGTCGCCAGCGCGTCGTTCGCGATCGGCGACGGGCGCACCGACGGGTGGCGGTGCCGCAATCTGATTCTGAAGAACCTGCGCCTGATCGTCCCCGACGATCTGCGCCGAGGCACGCCGACGCATACCACGGTGCTGCTGTTGTGTCGTGAGGGTGCCCGCGAGTGGGCGGCGGACGACGGCTGCTGGATGTGGGGGCTGCACGACGCGTGCGTGCTGCACGGCCTGCGCTGCGGGGCGTTCGCGGTGGTGGCCGACGACGGCTGGCAGGTCGTGGCCGACGGGCGCCGCGGCCGCAGCCCGGCCCTGTACCCGGGCACGCGCACCGGGCGCCATACGCCGATCAGGGCAGCGGGCAACGCCTCGGGCCGCCCCGCGGCACGGATGCCGCAGGTGCGTTACCTGCCGAAGACGGGGCCCACTCCCCTGGTACGACCCTCCGCGTCCTGAGAACGCGTCGGATCAGGCGGTGAGACCGCGCGCCGCGAGCCAGTCGACCAGGTCGGTCGTGACCGTCAGCGCGTGATCCTGCACAAGTTCCGGGCTCTGGAGCCGACTACGCAGGTGCTGCGCGTGGAACGGCTTTATCCCGGAGATCAACTTGCGCACCCCGAACACGTTGCAGAACGCACGGTCGTCACCGGCCGAGAAGGCACGGTCCCACTCCTGGCGCTCCGCCCCGATCAGGGTGGTGTAGGCGTACCGGTTGAGATAGCCCGACAACATGTCGATGACGGTGCTACAGGCCCGGTACTGCTGTATTTTCAGCCGGTCCTCCTGGTCGCTGAGGAACCGGTCAAGGAGCTGCGCGATCGACGGCGATTCCGACATGGAAACGAACCGTAGCCGACCTTGCCCCCTCGCGGGGGCAGGGGGCCCGAGATAGCCCGGTCCGGACCCGTACGGGCCCCCTGCGTGCTACGCGAGGCCGGTCAGGGCGCGGACCCGCTCGATGTCGCCGCACACGGTCACCGAAGCCCCGGCGGTGAGCGCCGCCTTGAGCGTCTGCCCGGCGGTGGCCTCGTCGACGAATCCGTTCACCACGACGACGAGCGTGGTCCGCCGCAGCGGACGCGACGCGGGCAGCGACGCGTAGAACACGTCCTTGCCCTCGTCGTATTGGCGCCAGTACTGCGTGGCGCCGAAGGTCTCCTCGTGCTGCTGCCACGGGTGCGCTCCACCCGTGGTCAGGACGAGGATCGAGCCGGGTTCGGCGCCGGCTTCCAGGAGAGCGTCGACCGCGTCGTCGGCGACGTCGAAGACGTTGTCGGCGGTCGCGGCAAGCAGCGTGACGCGCGGCGCGGCGGCCGGAGCCGACTTGCCGGGCTTGGCCGGCTTCCCGGCGGCGGGCTTGCCGGCGCCCGCGGCGGTCGCCTGACGCGGTACTGCGGGCTTGGGCGGCCCAGGCTTGGGGCCGGGACGGGGCCCGGGCTTGGGCGCCGCGCCGGGGGAGGCCGGCTGCGGCACGGACGGGGCGGAGCTTGCGGTCACAGGTGCGGACGTCGCGTCCGCGGTGTTTTCGGCAGTCACCGGATTCACAGTCATGTCTGGGGAAGGCTCGGTTCGTTCGTGGCGGTACCGGGATGCCCGGCGGTGAGGAGACGCGGGGAGGGATCGGTGGAGTCCCGTTCCCCGGAGAACACACGCGGCATGGTGGCAGTCCTATCAAAGCCGCGCGGGGCGTGCCCACCCAGGGTGCCCCTGGGGTGTGGCCCGGGCGTACGACGGCGCATCCTACGATGCCCCGTCAGCTCGGCCGGATCAATCGTCCACCACCACCCCGTGTTCGATCACCAAAGCTGCCAGGCCCTCCGCATATCCTTGCCCGACCGCACGCAGGCGCCAAGAGTCGCCGCGCCGATAGACCTCGGCCAGGATCATGACGGTCTCGTCGCCGCCGCTCAACCGAAATTCGGCGAGTCGGCGGCAGGTCACGGGGTCGACGATACCGACGGTGACCGGGACTTGGGCGAAGGTGGTGCCACTCGTTGCATCCAGAGCGAGCGCGACCAGGACCCGACTGCGTCCTTCGGGCAGGGTCGTGACGTCGATCTCGACCGAGTCGGAGCCCGGTTCGACCTCGTCCGCGGCGCCCGTCTGGAGCTTGCCGGCCATTCGTACCGCGCCGCTCGCGTGCACCGGTTGGTTGAAGAACACCAGGTCACCGTCGTCGCCCACGCGGCGGTCGTCGTCCAGGACCAGGGCCACCGTGTCACCGTCGGCCTGTCCGGGCGCCCACCACGCGGCCTCGATGCGGACCGTACCCGCGAAGGGGCCGAGGTCCTCGATCGTGACGGCCTGGCCCCGGGTCAACTCCCGCGGCGGCTCGTCGGCCGGCCGGGGCGGCGCGGGCGGG
>NZ_WWJX01000518.1 GCF_009865215.1 Streptomyces sp. SID3343
GGCGGCGCCGGCGGCCAGGCCCGCGAGCGCGGACAGCGGTACCGCGAACGCCGTCGCGACGTACACGCGCCGCCACAACAGGTCGGCCTGCCTGGCCGGTTCCTCCGCCGGCGCGAACACCCACAAAGTCCCGCCCGGCATCGGCCGGGACACCGTGCGCCACGCGTGTCCGTCGGCACGGATCGTCATCGGCCGCGCGGAGGGGGCCGGCAGCGCGAACGCGTCGGAGGGCTGCGGGCCCAACGCCTGCGCCCCGTCGGCCAGATCGAGCCGAAGACCGACGTCCAGGGCGAGCCCGAACAGCCGGTACTGCCTGGTCCGCGCCAACTGGTCGCGGTTGTCCGGCGCGGCCCGCGCCAAGAGGCGCGCCGGCTGTACCAATTGATCGGCACGCTCGCGCAACACCCGATCCTGGCGCTGGACCAGGTCGTGCCGGGCCCACCGGACGACGAAGAACCCGGTGCCCAGGACGAGCAGCGGTACGAGCACGGCGACGAACAGCGCCACCCGGGTGGAGAGTTTCACGCGGTCCTGCCCGACACACGCAGCACGAAGCCGATGCCGCGCACGGTGTGCAGCACGCGCGGTCGTCCGTCGGCCTCCAGCTTGCGGCGCAGATAGCTGACGAAGGTGTCCACCACGTCGGTACGCACGTCGAAGTCGTAGCCCCAGACCCGGTCCAGGAGCTGATCCCGGGTCAGCACCAGGCCCGGGTTGCGCGCGAACACCTCCAGGAGCGCGAACTCACGGCGGGTCAGGTCCAGGACCGCCCCGTCGCACATCGCGGTGTGCGCGCCGGCGTCCACTCGCAGCGGGCCCACCAGCAGCGCCGGTGCGCCGGGCGCGACGACCGGCCTTCGGCGCAGCAACGCGCGCAGCCGCAGGTCCAGTTCGCGCAGGTCGAACGGTTTGACGAGATAGTCGTCCGCGCCGCTCTCCAAGCCCGCGATGCGATCGGTGATCTCGTCGCGCGCGGACAGCATCAGGACGGGGGTCTGCCCGCTGGGTCCGCTCCGCGCGCGCAACGCCGCGCATACGTCGATGCCGGTCAGCCCCGGCATCGCGACGTCGAGGACGACGACCTGCGGCGCGGAGGCGGCCGTCGCGATCAGATCGAGCGCGCGTTCGCCGTCCGAGGCGAGGGTGACGGCGTAGCCCGCGAGGCGTAGCCCGCGTTGGAGGGCACGGCGGATGGAGGGGTCGTCGTCGACGACCAGGACATGCGGAGGATCGTCCGGCACAGGGCCTCCGTCTCCGGGACCGCAACCGGGCGGCGCGGCACCCGTGTTGGGGTGAACGGACAGTGGATCGCGCCGATCGCGCACCACGCCGGGGCGCGGGGGCGGATTCGAACGCGAGGCCGACCGGGACCGGGTGTGCGAGTCGGCCGAGGAAGCACGATACGGCGCGAACGGCGTCCGCTCGGGCAGAACTTGACGATCTGTCAGGGCAGGTTCGGGCCGGGCCCGGTGGGTGGATCCACAGGCGGCTCGGTGGGTGCCTCGCGGGACGGCCCGGCGGGGGGCGGACGGTCGGGATCGGCCTCGGTCGGGGCGGTACCGGGTGCGGCGTCGGGAGCCAGGTTGTCGAGGTCGTCGACGTCGGGAGCGAGGTCGTCCAGGTCGTCGGCATCCGGAGTGAGACCGTCGAGGTCGTCGACGTCGGGGCCGAGGTCTGTTTCGGGGTCGGGCTTCTCGTCCGGACATGCGGCGCGTCCGCCGGTGGTGCCGTGCACGGCCAGCCAGCGAAACCAGTTCGCGCGATTGATCGCGACGTCCGGATTGCGCAGCAGCCACAGCACGTGGCCGGCCTGGTCCCGAGCCCACGGCTCACCCGAGCAGCGCGCGATCTCCAGGCGTTCGCGCAGGTCCGGGCCGTCCACCATGCGCGCGACGCGCGAGTACTCCCGATCCTTGCAGCGGTGTCGCCGGTTGACCACGCGCTCGACGAGGTCCACGAGTCTGGCCCTGGTCGCCGGCTCGTGGCCGGGTACCGCGAGTCGGCGGATCAGGTGTTGCTTGGTACTCCACACCTTCGCGTGGCGTGTCCACTCGCCCGGAAAGCGCGCCTCCCACTCCAAGTAGGCGAGCGCGTACGGCAACCGGTCCCACGTGGGCACGTCCTCGGGGGCGATCCGCTCGGCCAGCAACGCCACGGCGGGCGTTCGCAGCCAGGCCGCACGGTAGCGCTCCCACGCGGCGTCCTCGGCCGACACCGACCTGGGCACCCGCATCAGCAGCGTGTCGTACGCCCGGCGTGCCTCGCGGGCGTCGCGCACCGACCGCAGGTATCGATCGAGGGCACGTCGATGCGCGATCTCGTCGTCCGATACGAGCGCCACGAGCCAACCCAACCGCACATCCGAGTCGCGGTCTGCGTCCACTGCGAACCCCCGTTCCCCGCCTGGCCTCCGACAGTACCGCCGGCACGTTGACCTCTACCCTGTGCCGCCCCCCGATGAAGCCCCGATTCCGCTACCAACGCGAGCGCCGTCGCGTCGGGCGCGCTGCGACCCGGCTCGCGCGGGTGGGACCGGCGGCGCGGCGATTCGTCGACGGTCAGGCGCCGGTGCCGGCGACCAGTCGGGGGGTGCGGGTGATGCGGGTGTCCAGGGCGAGGGCCAGGGGGTGGGCGCCGGCGCGCGGGGGCAGCGCGGCGATCTTGGTGCGGTTGGGGCCGGCCGTGGCCAGCTCGGCGCGGATGCGGACCTCCATCAGGGCGCCTGCCGGGGCGGACAGGGCCGTGGCGAGGAGCTCGCAGGCCGCGTCGGTGCGGCCTTCGACGCGTTCGACCACGGCCAGGGCGTACAGCGCGTAGGCGCCGACCGGGGTCAGGCCCTTGGTGCCGGTGAGCTGCAGGGCCTGCCACGCGCCGTCGCGGGCCTCGGCGATGCGGCCCTGCGTGGTCGCGGCCATCGACAGGGCGGCCAGGAACCACGCGGCCAGCGTGCCCTGCCCGGTCGAGCGGGCCAGGCGCAGGCCCTCGGCCGCGTGCGTCTCGGCCTCCACCGCCCGGCCCGACAGGGCGCCCGCCACCGCGAGCGGCATCAGGGCGGCCGCCAACGCGCCGCGGGCGCCGTGGGTGCGCAGTACCGCGGCCTCGTCGAGCAGGACGTCGTACGCGGCCTCGTCGGTCGCGGCGGCGTGCACCGCCAGCGGGGTGACCTCCCACAGCGCGATGCCCAGCCCGTACAGCCGGGCCCGGGTCGCGGGGGCGA
>NZ_WWJX01000519.1 GCF_009865215.1 Streptomyces sp. SID3343
GACGTCGTGGCGAGCCGGTCGCGCGGGCGACGACTACGGGAAGAGGAGGCCGCCGCCACCGCCGCCGCCGTGCGGACCACCGTGACCGCCGCCGCCGAACCCGGCGAAACCGCCACCGCCACCGCCGCCGTCGGGGCCGCCGTAGCCGCCGCCGAACGGACCGACCCAGCCGTAGGTCCGGCCGTCGTGGTCGTGGCCTTCGGCGAACACCGGGGCGGCGGACGCGGCGCCGGCCAGGAGCAGGGCCGCGACCGCGGTGACGGAGACGCGCGTGATCTTGCGCATGAACACCTCTCGGGTGGAAGCCGACCACCCCGGACGGAGCGGTCGGTTCAATCCTGGACGTCGAATTCGCCACCCTGTGCGCCGCGTCTGCGCCAACTGCCGGTGTTTCCGGCATCGTTACTGCTCACGCCAGGGTCGCCGTTTTCGGAAACCACCCGTACGGGCGCACGCCACGTTGCTGCGTTCGGGGTGTGCGCCGGCGTCGGCGTCCGGATACGGCTTCGGCCACCACCCCGGGACGAAGGGTGGTGGCCGAAGGCTTGCCCGGCGGGGCGGGTGTCAGTCGACGCTGATGATGGCCGCGACCGGGCCGCCGCCCGACGGGCCCTGGTGGACGGCCGCGACCGAGACGAAGACCGCCGGGTCGCCGGTCACCGCGGCGGTGACGCCGCCGACGGTGGCCTTGATCTGGCGGTGCCAGTGCACGTCGGAGTCGTCGAGCATGATGTTGCGCCGACCGCGCACGCTGCCGCTGGGGTCGGCTTCGCACTTGAGGAAGACGTTGACCAGGCGACCGTCGAGGTCGGAGGTGTGCGGGCGCTCGGGAAGGTCCAGGCCGGCCGAGCGGATCGCCGACCAGATGCCGTCCGCGTCGAGCGCGTCCTTCATCACGCCGTGGCCGACCCGGAACCGGCCGCCGACGCCGCGGACGTTGCCGACCACGACGATCTGGGCGCAGTCGAGTTCGACGCCGGACGAACACGACGCCACCGACGAGTACAGCGACAGGTCGCGGTGGATCTGCTCGGCGGTCGGCAGGTCGATCTCGCCGAGCGCCACCGCGATGCCCAGCGCGGTGGTGGAGTTGGACACGTCCATGGACTTGAGGGTGTCCTCGGTCCACACGTCGAAGCCGCGGGACTTGGCGTCGTTGATCGTGTCCAGCACGAGCAGCGGGGTCTTGGTCTGTACGTAGTGCACGTCGGCCGGGTCGGTGATGCCGGCCACGGCCATCGCCTCGCGGACGCCGGCGGCGACCTTCTCGACCATCGGCGGGCGGCCGATGTCCTCGGGCAGGATCGGCTCGCTCATCGCGACGCCGACCGACACGCGCGGCTCGTCGCTGGGCGCGTAGCGGTTTTCGGGGGCGTAGGCGAAGACCGTGGCGTGGGGGGAGATCACGCCGTCGGTGCCGCCGGACCACACGAGCGGGACCTGCTGCGCCTCCTCGGCGGAGCGCTTGCCCTTCGCGACGAGTACCTCGCGGAAGGCGCGGTCGGCGAGGATGCGCGTGTAGTCGTTGACTCCGCCGTTGCCCTCGGTCTTGCCGATGACGGCGAGGACGTCGTCCGCCGCGAACACGCCGTCGTCGATGAGCTTGGCCAGTCCGGACGCGTCGGTGACGCTCTCGATGGCGACCTTGTGAACCTCAATCGGCCTGGGCACCGGTTCCACCTCGTTCGTTGAAAGCCTTGGATGTGCTTGGACTGTCGTGGACTGCTGGGTAGGGCGTCGGATCGGTAGAGCGTCGGATTGCTTGGGTTGCCGTGGACTGCTCGGTACGGCGTCGGGGCGCCCGGGCTGTCGTGGACTGCTCGGTACGCATCGGATCGGGTCGGCGCCGGCCGGTGGGCCGTCGCCGGGTCAGGACTCGACGACCGTGCCGGCCTCGCCCGCCACCGCGGCGGTGATCCGGTCGAGCGAGGTGATCACCGAGCGGGTCCCGCCGGCCTCGACGAACCGCACGGCCGCCTCGACCTTGGGGCCCATGCTGCCACCGGCGAACTGCCCCGCCGCGGCGTGCTCACGCAACTCGCCGGGCGTGACCCGACCGATGGAGCGTTCGTTCGCGGTGCCGTAGTCGAGCATCGCGTGGGCCACGTCGGTGGCGATCACCAGGACGTCGGCGCCGATCGAGGCCGCGAGCAGCGCCGCGGTGAGGTCCTTGTCCAAGACCGCCTCCACGCCGCGTTCGCCGCCGTCGCCGTCGCGGACCACCGGGATCCCGCCGCCGCCGGCCGCGACCGTGGTGAAGCCCGCCGCCACCAGGGCCCGGATCGCCGGGGCGTCCACGACCTCCAGCGGGTCGGGCGACGGGACGACCCGGCGCCAACCCTTCGCGCCGCGGTCCTCCCAGTGCTGGCCGAGCGCGACGAAGCGCTCCGCGTCGGCCCGTGGCAGGTGTCGGCCGACCGGCTTGCTCGGGTGCTCGAACGCCGGGTCGGCGGCGTCCACGAGGGTGCGGGTGACCAGGGCCGCGACGTGCGCGGGGTGTCCGCGACGGCGCAGCGCCGCCTCCAGGGCGGAGACGATCGTGAAGCCGAGGGTGCCCTGCGTCTGCGCGCCGCACCAGTCCAGGGTGACCGGTGGGACCACGTGTGCGGTCAACTCGTTCTTGACGAGCAGATTGCCCACCTGCGGGCCGTTGCCGTGGGTGAGCACGACGTCGACGCCGGAGGCGATCAGGTCGGCCACCGCTTCCATGGCCACCGCGACGGCCGCCCGCTGGGCGTCCGGAGTGGCACTGCCGTCCGGGCCCGTCATGGCGTTGCCGCCGAGGGCGATGAGCACTCTCCCGGTTCGCGGAGTCGGCATCGTCGGGCTCTCCTGTTCGTCTCGTGTCGGTGATGTCGGGTCGGGGCGTGTCGTTTCACATTCCGGCCCGGCCGGTCGTCCGCGAGCATCCCGTCCGTCCCGTCGATCCGAGACTTGGGACTCTAGGCGGCTGTCGAGCCGATGGCTTGGGATGTTGTTGACCACAAAAACCGGCTGTTCTGGCAGATCTTGCCGAGCACACCGGGGAGCTCAGCAGCCCAATCGCGCGTATCGGTCGAGTCGGGCCGCCCGCCGCTCGGCGGTCGGCCGGCGCAGCAGGCCGACGAGTTCGTACTCCAGCACCTGGGCGAGCCGGGCCAGGAACGCGGCCGGTTCGTCGGCCGCGTCGGGGCGCTCGGCCACGATCCGGTCGACCACGCCGTCGCGCAGCAGGTCGAGCGAGCGGATCCCCTGCGCGGCAGCGATCTCGGCGCCCCGCGCGGTGGTCCGGTAGCGCAGCGCCGAGGCGCCCTCGGGGGGCAGCGGCGACAGCCACGCGTGCTGCGCGCACA
>NZ_WWJX01000520.1 GCF_009865215.1 Streptomyces sp. SID3343
CAGGCGGGCCGGGGGGATCGGGCGGGCCGGGCGAGTGGGCTGTGTCGGGCAAAGTCGTGAGACCTCACCGAAGCAGCCGACCCCTGGGCGACGGCCGGATCGTTGCGGTGATGATCCGCCGTGGGATCCGACTCAACTGCACCCGCAACCGACCGACGGCCAGCCCGCAGGACGGTCCGTGGTGCACGCGGTTCCTCCAGGAAGAGGAGCGTGCCTGCGGGGACCTCCGCGCCACACCTCGTCGGCAGCTTTGGCGCGCGCGGCCGAACGGGACACTGTCGCGGACTACCGGATGACGACATGTGCCTGTCCGGCTCCCTTCCCTCCCTACCTACCTGCCTCCCTACCCTGCAGACGCTTGGGCGAGTCCGGATCGGTCACGCTTTCGTCGAGCAACTGCCGCCGGCAGTAAGGGAAGTGGTCGACGACCGTCGCAGCCCGAACACAGAGCACACACACCACGGATTCGCATAGATGAACGCACGCCGCAACCGTTTCCACCCGAGCGACGCGTACCGGTCGTCCGAGGTCGGCACACGAAGCTAGGGAGCGGAGTATTTACGGCATGGGGGCGCCTCCAAACGAGTGGGTGTGTGCCTGTCGGCGGACGGGAAGAACACCGCTGGTTCGGCAAGCGGTCGGCCAGGGAGGGGCTTTCCAACATGTCTGACGAACAAGCGGTGCCCAACTCCAAGGGCCCGGCTCCGATGCGCCTCCCGGCCGCCACGCAACCGAACGTGGTGCCGGCAACGGACGTCAAGCCCGAGGACATCGGCACACTGTCGATCGAGTACCAAGAAGGTCGGTCCGTGATCGTCGCAAGTGGCGGGACACACATTCCGGCCGTTCTGACCGTCGTCGACAACGAGGGCATTGCTGTCGGTGCATACACCGCAGGACCTGTCCCAAAGCTCAATGTCACAGGTGTGATCACGCCACTGCACTACCTGTACGAGCCCCAAGCCCTCATGACGCTCGACGAGCGCTCCGAAGGGGACTTGGGATAGCCAAGCACCACGTCCCGGCGCGGGTCTCTCGGAGGACGGTTCGTGAGTCTTTGAGTGTTTCTGCTGTCACCTGATGGTGTGCTGATGGTGTGGTGGTGGGGCGGAATCCGGCGGTCGGCAGTCGCTGATCTGTTGATGTGATCAGGTGAGTGAGCGCAAGCCGTACCCGAGTGACCTATCGGACGAGCAGTGGTCGTTGATCGAGCCGGTGATCACTGCCCGGAAGGATCGGCACCGTCCGGTGAGCGGCCATCAGGGTGCCTACGCAATGCGGGAGATCGTGAACGCGATCCTCTACCAGGGCCGGACCGGCTGCCAGTGGGACTACCTCCCGTACGGCCTGCCGCAGAAGAGCGCGACGTACTACTGCTTCGCCGCGTGGCGGGACGACGGGACCGACCGGGTCGTCCACGAACTCCTGCGCTGCCGGGCGAGGGAGAGGGCCCGCCGATCAGAGGACCCGACCCTGGTGGTGCTGGACACGCAGAGTGTCCACGCGGCCGCCGGGGTCCCCGCCTCCACGACGGGCAAGGACCCCGCGAAGCGGGTGTCGGGCCGCAAGCGGGGACCGGCCGCGGACGTATCGGGCCTGGTCGTCGCCGTCACGTTCCTCGCCGCGAACACACACGACGACGCTGCGGGCATCGTCCTGTCGGACCGGGTCGCCGAGTACGCCGGCGGCACCGTCCGCAAGGCACTGGTCGATCAGGGCTTCAAGAACCGGGTTGTCCCGCACGGCGCCGGGCTCGGCATCGATGTCGAGGTTGTCGCACACGATCCGCAGGGCAAGGGGGTTCGTTCCGCAGCCGAAGCGGTGGAAGGTCGAGCAGACCTTCGGGATCCTGATACCGCACCGGCGCCTGGTCCGCGACTACGGGCACCGGCCGACCTCCTCGGCGTTCCGCGTCCAGTGGGCGATGACCCACGTCATGGTCGGCCGGCTCACCGGCACAGCGACCTCCACCCGGCGCGACCCGCGCGGCGGCCGCGTGAACATCCGCTCCCCGCTCGATGCGCTCGATCTCCGGGAGGACTCCGCCCGGGCCTTGGCCGACGACCTCCGCGCACAGCTCACCGAACTGCACCCACGCAGTCGACCTCGCCCGACCTGCCCGACCTGCCCGAACACCCGGACCACCCCGTGTCCTCACCGTGTCCTCACCGTGTTCAACGAAGCCACCGACGCGTTCCGGGCCCGTGATGTCTGCGAAGCCCTCGACCACGAACCACTGCCGAGAACGTCGAAAGCACCCGCGCCAAGCCGAAACCCCTCGTCAAGCTCGGCCTCCTCACCGAGGCCCGCTCCGGCAGCTTCACCAGGAAGCAGTAGCCACCCCGAGTCCCGGGACCAGCAGCCCGCTTTGTGCCGGGTACCGTGCCAGCCGGGTCGACTCAGGACAACCGGTAAACGGGTAAGGGGGCGGGGCCTTCGAGGCGGCATGGGGGCTTAATCCCGGGCCGGGGAGTGTCGTGAACCCGAGGCCCATTGTGGTTACTTGGTTGTTTCTGAATGCAGACGTGCGCCGCTTCGACCGGGAATGCGAACCCGATACGCATCGTGCCCTTCGTGCCCTTCATGCTCTTCACGGTGACACGGTCACTCGTGAACTACACGGACTTGTCGGCGTCCAGCACCGCTCCACTGCGAATGATGGTCGGCATGTCGCCCCGACTCACCCCCGTACACACCACATCCGCCGGGGCGTGCGGCGACACGAACATCGGGCGCCCGAGGATTTGCCGCCGGACTTCAGCGGTCGTCCACCGGGTGAATACCCGGCCTTTTTCGCCTTGCCGGGGCTTGGGTGACTTCCCGCCGAGCGGTTTGCCGAGCTTCCGGGAGATGTAGTCGCGCCACGTCAAGGTGCCTGCGGCGTTGAGCTTCGCGGCAACGGCGGACGCCGACTCGCCGGCGAGGATGCCCCGGATGAAGCAGGTCAAAAGCATGACCGCTTCGGGGTCCGGGACCAGGGCCACGCCGGCGCCGTGCCCGGCGGGCATGGGAGCCGCCATGTAGCCGAACGGGAGCTTCCCGCCCGCTCACCGGCGAGGCATGGTCCACACGGCTGCGCGCGCGCCGATCACGCGTTCCCAGCACCTCAGGCCGAAGCCAAGCGAGCCAAGGCGGTGGCCGCAGGGCCGGAGCACGTCACCCTCGGCGCCGGAAAACCGCAGCCCATCACACGGACGCAACGTGGTGCGGGTGGAAACCCAACCGTGTCGCCAAAGGCGCAACCGCGGCCCGGCGGTCCGGCCCGGTGACACCGCCGGCCATGGCCGCGGGGCCGGACAACGTCACCCGGTCGCGGTAGAACCGCAGCCCGTCACGCGGACGTAACGGGTGGTGCGGGTGGGAACCCAACCCGTGTCGCCAAAGGCGCAACCGCGGCCCGGCGTCCCGGCCTGGTAACGCCGCCGGCCATGGCCGCGGGGCCGGACAACGTCACCCGGTCGCGGTAGAACCGCAGCCCGTCACGCGGACGTAACGGGTGGTGCGGGTGGGAACCCAACCCGTGTCGCCAAAGGCGCAACCGCAGCCCGGTGGCCCGGCCCGGTGACACCACCCGCCATGGCCGCGAGGCCGGTCGCGGTAAAAGCGCAGCCCGTCACGCGGACGCAACGCGGGAAGCCCAACCCAACTGCCAAAGGCGCAACCGCACCTCGACCCGCCGCGGCCATGCGGCCCGAACATGTCAGCAGGCGCCGCGGTACAGGTACTTGGCGACGTCCGGCTGGTCGACGTTGTCCTTTGTGACCGCGACGAGGTCGGTGGAGATCGACTTGGGGATCTTCTTCTTGTCCAGGACGTCGACGGCGTGTTGGACGCCTTGGGCGCCGATGTCGTAGGGCTTTTGCGCGATCAGGCCCTGGATGGAGCCCTTGCGCAGGGATTCGACCTGCTTGGGGGTGGCGTCGAAGGCGATCAGTTTGAGCGCGCCACTCTTGCCGGCCTGCTCGATGCCGGTGGCCGCACCCTCGCCGCTGAAGACGTTGGCGGCGAACACGCCCGCGAGGTCGCGGTTCGAGGCGAGGGTGGACGTGACGATGGACGCCGCCTTGGCCGGATCGTCGTCGTTGTATTGAACGCCCAAGTAGGTGATTCCCGGGTGCTTCTTGATTTCGGTCTCGAAGCCCTTGAGCCGCATGTCTGTTGTCGAGACGCCGGGCTTGACGCTGATCGCGACGACCTTGCCCTTCTCTTGCACGAGTCGGGCGAGGGTCTGCGCGGCGAGTTCTCCGCCTTTCTCGTTGTCGGAGGAGATGGCCGTCTCGCGGATCGAGTCGTCGTCGAGTTTGGTGTCGACCTCGATGATCTTCGCGCCACGCGATTTGAGTTGCTGCTCGGGCTGCCGCAAGGCTTGGGTATCGGTGGGCGCGATCAGTACTGCGGCCGGGTTTTTCGCGGCGACCGCGTTGACGACCGGCGTCTGCTGGGACGCATCCCACTTGTCGGCGCCGGTCACGTCGAGTTTTACGCCGAGTTCCTTGGCCTTGTCCTGCGCCCCGCATGCCATCGAGATGTAGAACTCGTCACCCTTGACACCCTGGATGAAGGTGATCTTGCGGTCCTTGCCGCCGCCCGAACTGTCGTCGCTGCAACCGGACAGCGCACCGGCAGCAGTGAGGACCGTGATCGCGGCGATGTATGCGGTTCTCTTCATCGTGCCTCCGTTCGGGGCCGCATGGCCCTGCGGGGTGGTCTGGTCGCGCGGTGTTGTGCGGGCGATCTGGTGAGAATGCGCGGTGGGTGAGGTGGCTTGGGGGCCGGATGGTTCGGATGGGTGCGCCTTGGGCGGTGGCGCTCTGGGCGGGGCAGTGCCATTGGCCGCTTGGGTTGTGAGGACAGGTGATGGGCGAGTTTTGGGCTCGGCAATCGGCGGAGTGGGGCGGGAGTTGCCGTGGCGTGGGCTTTCGACGACTGCGTGGGATCGGCCGTTCGCGTCGTGAGCGGGGTGTGGTGGGCTGCACTCAGGTGTGGGGGCGGGCGCCTTGAGATGGTGCGGCGTGCGTGGGGTTGGGCGGGTCACTGTGAAGTGGTGTCGCCGGCTGCAGCGGTGTCGCTGCGGTGGGGCGGGCGGGAGTTGCTGTGGTGTGGGCTTTCGGTGACTGCGTGGGGGCGGTCGTTCTCGTCGTGAGCGAGGTGCGATGGGCGCGCTCGGGTGTGGGGCGGCGGTTGGTGCTTTGAGGTGGTGCGGAGTTCGTGGGTTGGGCGGTCACTGTGAAGTGGGGGTCGTGGTAGGCGGGTTGGGTTGGTTGAGGGGGAGCGGTGTTGTTGTGGTGGGGCGGGTTGTGTGGCCACTGGCTTCGGTGGGCCGGGTGGTTGACGGGGGCTGGGTTTGCATTGGGCGGGAGTTGCTGTGGTGTGGGCTTTCGGTGACTGCGTGGGGGCGGTCGTTCTCGTCGTGAGCGGGGTGCGATGGGCGCGCTCGGGTGTGGGGGGCGGTGGTTGGTGCTTGGTGTCTTGAGGTGGGGTGGAGTTCGTGGGTTGGGCGGGTCACTGTGAAGTGGGGGTCGTGGGCGGCCGGTTGGGTTGGTTGAGGGGAGCGGTGTTGTTGTGGCCACTGGCTTCGGCGGGCCGGGTGGTTGACGGGGGCTGGGTTTGTGTTGGGCGGGAGTCGCTGCGAGGTGGGCATTCGGTGACTGCGTGGAGGTGGTCGTTCGCGTCGTGAGCGGGGGGTGGTGGGGTGCGCTCAGGTGTCGCGGGGTGTGGTGGGTGGTGGTTGGTGTCTTGAGTGGCGCGGAGTCTGCGATTGGGTGAATCACTGTGGAGTGGTGATTGCGGGGCGCGAGTTGGGTTCGGGAGGGGGAGTGGTGTCGGTGTGGTGG
>NZ_WWJX01000521.1 GCF_009865215.1 Streptomyces sp. SID3343
GGCGCCGTGCCCGCGCCTGCCGCGGAGACGGTGCGGGCGGCGGCCGGGCGCGTGCGTGAGCAGGCACCGGTGATCGGGCCCGCGATCTACTCCGGGGCGACCCTGGAGGCGGACGGATTCACCGTCTATCGCGTACGCGACGCCGAATTCGACCGCGTGGTAAGGGCGTTGGCGGGTGACGTGACGGTCCGTTTCGTGGATACGCGATACCCGCACACGGATGCGGAACGGATCAGGCGGGCCGCCATGGACACGACCGAGGCCCGCTTCTCGGTCGTGTCGGCGTCGATCCGACCGGACTGCGAGGTGGTGACCGTAGGGGTCTCCGGCGACGTGGACGCGGCCCGACGAACGCTCACGGCGCGGTTCGGCGCCCGGGTCCTGGTGGAGGCCGGGGAGCCTGTCGTGCCCATGTGAGGGCGACCGGTCAGCCGGCGAAGGTGCGGAGGACCTCGTGGAGCACGTGGGCATCCACGAGGCGCTCACCCATGGGGGCTAGGCACCAACGGACCGGCCGGGTCGAGCCGTACCGGCCGGGGACGCACGCGTTCCTGGGTCGTACCGAGTCCTGACCCGCGACATTCGGAGCCGGAACCCGCAACCGGGTTCCGGCTCTGTCGTGTCTACGCACATGTCACCGAAGGGAACGCCAAGCCGCCGCCTACCGACGAGAAACGTGAGCGCCCATGTCCACTCCCGCCGCCGATGCCCTCGTCGCCGCAGGTCTGCCCGATCTCACGGCCGTGGTCGCCGAGCACGGCGGGGATACTTGGGCCCACGATGACGACTGATCTTGCCGCCGCGCTGCGGGGCCGTTTCGGGCCCGACGGGCTGCGTTCCTACGATTCGCCGCAGGTGGGCGGACTGCCGCTGCCCGTTCAGGTCGGGGCGTACTTCATCGCCGCCGACCGGGAACATCCGCTCACGCTCGGGGGATTCGCCGCGGCGGTCGGACAGGTGCTGCCCAACCCGGCGCTGGCCGACCGGGTTCGGCTCGGGACCGATCAGGGGGCCGAGTTGTACGTCTCGGTCGACGGGTCGGTGCGGGCGGTCTTTCTCGGCGTCGATCTGCCGCCGATGCACGTCTCGCGCGGCGTGGAGGCGTTCGCGGTCGGGCTTTTGACGCTCGATCAGGCGCTGCCGCGGATCGCGGGCGTCGACGATCGCGCGGACGGGTTCCCGGTGTTTCGCGACCTTCACGACGCGCTGCTCGCGATCGACCCCGATGCCTTCGTCGACCGCGAGGCGTGGTGGCCGCGGGTGTTGGACGATGTCCGGCTGCCGCTCAACGTCGGCGTCTCGGCTGCGTTCGAGGTCGCGGACGTCGACGGCGAACGGCAGATCCTGACCGAGGCGACCCGTCCGGGACTGCCGCACCCCGAGGAACTGCTGTGGTATCGGCTCTCGGCCGCGGGCATCGAGGCGGACGAGGTGCGGCGGGTGTACTGCGACCTCGAACCGTGTCTGATGCCCGGTCACTACTGCGCGCTGTGGATGGCGCGGATGTTCCCGGACGCCGAGTTCACCCACGGCTTCGGCTACGGCGTCACCGGCCGCTCCCGGGAAGAGGGTGTACAGGCGCTGATGTTGCACATCGCGGAGCAGGGGCGGGCCCGCTAGCGAAGCGAAGCGACCTTGACCGCACCGCACCGCAGCGCACCACCGACGGCACGGAACACGGGGGACGAACGACGTGGCGGCCAGTACGGGGCACCGCCTGCCGAGCATGACGGCCGGTCGGCACATGGCCGCCCGCGCGCTGCTCGGCTGGCTGGACGACGAGCACGCGCCGCGTCTGTGTGTGGTGACGGGATCGCCGGGGAGCGGCAAGTCGCACCTGATGGCGTGGCTGCACGCCGCGTCCGAGGTCGAGAGCACGCCGCCCGAACGGCGGATCCACGTGTTCCTCCCGGTCCGCGAACTCACCGTGCACAGCGTCGTCCTGGTCCTCGCCGACCGCCTCGGCGTCGCCGCCCGCACCCCGCGCGAGCTGGTCGCGGGCCTGGCCGCCGAGCCGCGCCGAATCGTCATCGGCGTCGCCGACATCGCCGCGTTCGGCGGCCGTCCGGACGAAGGTCGCCGGATCGTCGCCGAGTTACTGGACCCGCTCCTCGAACTCCCGCACGTGCGCCTGGTGGTGGAGTGCGCCGATGCCGAACTTCGGGCCGTCTTCACCCGGGTGGTCGAGCCGGCCGTGCTCGATCTCGACGAGGTCAGGTGGACCGACCCCGGCCGGTTCGAGCGCTGGTACGCGGACCTGGTCGCCGCGTCGCCGTTCACCTCCCCGTTCGGGGCCGACGCCGTGTATCCGCACCCCGGCCTGGCCCGGCTCGCGGCGCGGGTGGACGGCTCGCGCGTGGCCGGGCTGCCGGCGGATGCGGCGTCGTGGCCGGCGCCGGACAAGGCGTCCCACGTCAGGCACGCGTGGTGGACGTGCGTGTCGGAGGCGGCGCAGCCGGTGATCGCGACGTTGGGCGGCCTGGGGACACCGCTCACGTACGAACAGTGGGAGACGGCGTATCGCGCGCTCGACGGGGCCGAGGATCCGCGCGCGGCGTCGGCGGTGGCGCGAGCCGCGCTGTATCTGCCGCCCGTCGGCGACGATCCGCGCACGTGGCATCTGGCTCCGGGTCCGCTCGCCGCGTTCGTCGCGGCGCGGTTCCCGCAGGCCGCCGACGCGGGGCGCTCGATCCGGGCGCACACCGCGCTGCGCCGCGCGGTGGACGGCGGACCGGCTTCGGCAGCCGACAAGGGCGGCAAGGTCGGCAAGGTCGGCAACGGGGGCACGGACGGCACGGACGGCGCGGGCGGCGCGGGCGGCACGGACGAGGAGCGCATCACCGCGATCCTCGACCACAGCGTCCACATCGGTGACGCGGCGACGTTCGTGGCCGATCCCGTCGTGCAGGCGGCCGCGCGACCGCACTCGGTGATCTCCGCGCTGGTGGCCGGCGGCCAGTGGGAGGACCTACCGCGCACGGCTTTTCGCGGCGCGAGTCCGGCACTGATCGCGGAGCCCGATCCCGCGGTCCGGGCCGCGCTGTTGCGGGCGCACCTGCTCGGCCGCGACGACGACGCCGCGG
>NZ_WWJX01000522.1 GCF_009865215.1 Streptomyces sp. SID3343
CTGCGCCCGCCTCGCGAGCCATCCGCGCATCCGCCATGTGACCTTCACCGGTTCGATTCCCACCGGACGAGCCGTAGCGAGGGGTGCGGCGGCCTCGCTCGCCCGACTCACCCTGGAACTGGGCGGAAACGACGCCGCCATCCTGTTGGACGACGTGGATGTGGAGCAGATCGCGGACCGCCTGTTCTGGGCCGCGTTCCGCAACTGCGGGCAGGTCTGCATGGCGGTCAAACGCGTGTACGCGCCGGCGCGCCTGTACTCCCGCGTGGTCGAGGCCCTCGCGCAGCGCGCGAAGGCCGCGGTCGTGGGGGCCGGGCTCGATCCCGCCACGCAACTGGGGCCGGTCAACAACCTTCCCCAACTGGCCCGGGTCGAGCGCTTTACCGCCCGCGCCCTGGCAGACGGCGCCCGAGCCGCGGCGGGCGGTCGCCGACTCGACCGACCGGGCTACTTCTTCGCCCCCACGATCCTCGCCGATGTCCCACATCACAGTCCGGTGGTGACGGAAGAGCAATTCGGGCCGCTCCTGCCGGTGTTGCCGTACGAAAGCATCGACGAAGCCGTCAGGGCCGCCAACGACACCGGTTTCGGCTTGGGCGGTTCGGTGTGGGGAACCGACGTCGACCGGGCCGAGGCGGTGGCCGATCGGCTGGAATGCGGGACGGCGTGGATCAATCATCACGCCGAACTGTCGCTCGCCCAGCCCTTCGCGGGCATCAAGGACAGCGGCGTCGGCATCGCGGGCGGGCCGTGGGGACTGTACGGCAACCTCGGTCCGTTCGTCCTGCACCGCCCGGAGGAGACACGCCCATGAGGTTCGGCGCGGCGGTACTGCGCTCGTACGAGAGCCCTTTCACCGTCGAAGAGGTGGTTCTCGGGAGGGGGCCGGCCGACGGCGAGGTCCTGGTCGAGATCGCGGGCTGCGGGATGTGTCGGACCGATCTCGCGGTCCGGCGTTCGGCGGGCCGCTCGCCGCTGCCGGCGGTGCTCGGCCACGAGGGAGCCGGAGTCGTGGTGGAGACGGGTGGCCCGAACACCGGCCTGAGCGTGGGCGATCACGTCGTGCTGAGCTTCGATTCGTGCGGACACTGCCCAAGCTGTGTGGGCGCGGCACCCGCCTACTGTGACTCCTTCGCTTCGCTCAATCTCTTCGGGGGGCGCGGGGAGGACACGGCGCGGTTCACCGACGCGGCCGGGCTCGAACTGGCCCCCCGGTGGTTCGGCCAGTCCTCGTTCGCCGAGTATGCGGTGGTATCCGCCCGCAACGCCGTTCGGGTCGACCCCGCCCTGCCCATCGCGCTGCTCGGGCCGCTCGGTTGCGGCTTTCTCACCGGCGCGGGAGCGGTCTTGAACTCGTTCGCCGTCGGCCCCGGCGACACGCTCGTGGTCTTGGGCGCGGGGGCGGTGGGTCTGGCCGCGGTGATGGCGGCCGACGCTGCGGGAGCGGTCACCGTGGCCGTCGACCGATACCCCGAACGGCTGGCCCTGGCCGAGCGGTTCCACGCGATCCCGCTGGACGCCGCATCGGCCGATCTGCCCGACCGGATCCGGCGATCGACCGACGGTGGCGCGCGGTACGCGTTGGACACCACGGGCTCCGGTCCGCTGATCAACGACGCGCTGCGGGCTCTTCGTCCGACCGGGCATCTGGGCCTGGTGGCACGGCTGCACACCACGCTGGGGCTCGAACCCGGAGCCCTGGACCGGGGTCGAACGATCTCCCACCTGTGCGAGGGTGACGCGGTGCCGCGCCTGCTGATTCCGCGATTGATCAAACTGTGGCGGGCCGGGCGGTTCCCCTTCGACCAGTTGATCCGTACGTATCCGCTCGCCGACATCAACGAGGCCGAACGCGACTGTCAGGAAGGGCGCGTGGTCAAACCCGTCCTGGTGCCGAAGGGGCGGAGCCGTTGAAGGGAGCCGTTGAAGGGAGCCGTTGAACGGAGCCTTCGACGCGGCGCCACTCGGGCGACCGCCCCGCGATCCGTGCTGCGACCCGGGCCGCCATCCGTCCCGCGACCCGGGCCGCGACCCCGGGCCGCCCGGCGGCGGCGCTACGGTCGCGGTTTGTCGGCGAACACCCACCGGTTGCCCGCCAGCGCGTCGTTCGACTCGGGCAGCGGTCCTCGTCCGTGCCAACGGGTGAAGTCGAACGGAGTGTGGACCGAGGTGGACCATCCCTTGCCCGCCAGTTCACCCGCGGAGTCGGGCCTCGGCTCTCGGGAGAACAGGTCGAGCAGGTCGATGCCGATCTGGTTTCGGGTCGAGGTGTAGATCGGGCTGTCGCGGTAGTCCAGCAGATTCCTTTCGAGTTTGGCCTCGAACGCCAGGGCGCTTCCCCGCGCACTCAGCCGGTCCACCGTGTCGATGAGGGACGTTTCGGCGATGCTGGGCAGGTAGAACAGCAGCCCTTCGGCCAGCCAGACGCTCGGCGCCGCGGCGTCGAAGCCGGCGTCGGTCAGCGCTGCGACCCAGTCGGCGCGCAAATCGATCGGGACGCATACGCGCGCCGCCTTCGGGACGGCCGACAGCCCGTCGAGCACGTCGTGCTTGAACGCCAGCACGCCTTCCCTGTCCATCTCGAAGATCACGCAGCCGGCAGGCCAGTCGAGTCGGAACGCCCGCGAGTCCAACCCCGCCCCGAGCAGGACCACTTGGCGGGCGCCCGCGTGCACCGAGCGGAGCAGGAAGTCGTCGAGAACCCTCGTCCGCAGACCGAAATACCGCGCGAATCGCCCCCAGAGCGGGTTCGCGTCCCCGTCCGGAACCTGTTGTATGCGGACCGGCCACCCCGCCGCCGCCGGCGCCGCGAGCACGAAGTGCTCCGCGTAGACGTCGCGGGCCAGACTGTCGCGGCGATGAGTCTCGATCGCCCGGGCCGCGGCGACCATGAGAGCCGTCAGGCCGACGCCCCCTTCCACGCCTGCCACTTCGGTGTTCCGATCCGCTGTGCCGACCATGTGTTCTCCTAGGGCGAGTCGAGACCACGAACAGCGAGGAACACGGATGGATCCGCAGCAGTAGGCGGGCACGAGCCGGTTCCGCCCGACACGGTTCGATCTTTCGGTACAGACCGTTCGGGCTGCGGGGTCGCTGTTCGGGGCAGCTGTTCTGGGCCGCCACCAGAGGACCGTGCGGCCTCATCACTATCCGGCCGAGGTCGCCCACCCTGCGGAGGAATCGACGAAATTGCGCCGAACGAGGGAATCTCGCCCAAAGCGGCCCCCAGGCGGCGTAAGACATGCGGCCCAGGACATGCGGTCCGAGACATGCGGTCCGAGACATGCGGCCCGACTATGCCTACCTCATCTCGATCCGGAGCCCGAACCGGAGAGGCCACCGGGCTGCGCCGGCCCGGCCCCGCCACGAAGGGCGGGACCGGGTCCGTTCGCTCAGCGCACGTACAGGTGGTACCTGCCGTCGTGCGACTCGTACTGGCACTTCCAGGTCTGGGCGGAGTTCTGCCCGTCGGCCCGGCAGGCCGCGTCGGTCTTGTAGCTCCCCACATGGATCCAGGGCGCGGCCACCGACGCGGCGGCCGATACCGGAATCGCCTGGGCGGCGGTGGTGGCACCGCCGAGCAGCACCGCGGCTCCCATCGCGGCGGCGACGAGTCGGGTTCGAGTACGCATGATTTCCCCTTCACAGTCGAAGCGTTCGGTCGGAGTCAGCCTGACCGGGGAGCCGGGACAAGGGAACGGGTTCGGCTGTACGGGACATGTCCCGGACGCGTCCGAACCCGTCCCGTACGCCGCGCCGTCGCCGACCTCGGCCTCACCGCCGGGATCGCCTGGTAGGCGCGCCCCGAGGCCACGGCCTCCTCGAAATCACGGTCTCTCTCGAAAGCACCCCGCGCGCGTCACCCTCCCGTCACCGCGGCGCGGCGACCGCGAGTACGCCCCGAACAGCCTTTCCGTTCGGCCAAGTCCATCCGGCGACGACGTGTCCGAACGGCCCTTGCGTGTCCTCGACCGGCCGCAGGACGCGGTTGACCCGGACGTCGAGCCCGTCGAGGGGACCGGCCGCGTGCACGACGACGGTCGGGTCGGGGGTGTCGCTGTCGTGCTGGTGCTGCGGGACGGCCTCGCCGCGCAGGAGAGCGCGCAACCGGCCCGTCACCACCGGGTCTCGGCCGCCGTCGTAGATCCACCGGGTACCGAGCACGCCGTGCTCGGAGGTGCCGATCAGCGCCTCGGCGGGGGCGCCCTCCAGCGGCGCGCCGCGGTAGGCCATCGGCACCAGATACGCCACCGGATCCTGCCCGCCGACGTCCACCACGATCGTGAACTCGATCCCGACCTCGCCCTGCGGATCGTCCAGTCGAAACCCTCCGCCCCTGACCAGGGTCGGCGTTGGCGCGTCGCCCACGTACCAACTCTGTTTCGGCAACCAGCCGGTGAGCAGTTCCACCTTGGTGGGCGTCATGGTGGTGTGGTGGATCGAGGCCATGCGAACTCCCTCACACTCGGGTCCCGGCCCGTCCGTCGACGGGAGGTGATCGAGCCTATGGGAATCCCGTCAGGCGAGGGACAGTACGGGGGTGTCGGCGCCCAGGAGGGCGCGCAGGGCCGGGATGTGGTGCCGGTCCAGGCCCAGGGCCCGGGCGGCGAACGGGTAGGTGACGTGGGTGGCCTCCGGTGCCCGGGCGCGGATGGCGGTGAGTGCCGTCGCGGCGGTGGAGGGCGGTTCGGTCGGGTGGGCGGTGGCGGCCACGTGACCCGCGGCGGGCCGGCGTCGACGCTCCAGTTCGTGGATGCCGGTCAACCGCGCGGCCAGGTCGGCCGCTTCGTCCAGGGTCTGTGGGCGGGCATCCAGCAGTCGGCGGGCCACTGTGTTGTGGGCGAGGGCCCGGTCCAGGTCGAGGTGGTAGACGCGGGCGGAGGCGTCGGTGATCGGGATGCGCCGTTGCACCGTGCACGCGGTGCCGCGTACCCCGTGGACGGCGGCGGCGAAAAGCGCGGACGCCTCCGAGGGGTACCAGGCCAGTGCCCCGGCGGCGGTGGCGGCGTCCCGCACGGTCGGCGTGAGGTGGCGCGCGTCGCCGAGCCGGTCCATGAGCACCCGCTGCGGGATCTCGCAGTCCGTTCCCGGGCCGGCGATGTACACCGTGGTGTCGACGCCGGCCAGCGCGCAGGCGGCCAGGGCCAGTGCGTCCGCCAGGGGGCTGCTCAGGGTTTCCTCGTCGCCGTGGGCGAGGATGTCGCCGCCGACGTCGACCAGCCGGACGTGCCCGGCGCCGGTGGCGTCGGTGATCCGGCGGATCTGTGCGGCCATGGCCCGCAGTCCGCCGCAGGGGTCGAGGAGCAGCAACCGGGCGGGGAGATCGGCGGCGAGGCGGGGCAGGGTGGATCCGGCGGGTGGTAACGGCAGGGTGGCCGGGGTCAACGGGAGCGCGTCGCCGTAGCGCGGGTCCGCCGACGTGGGGCCGGTGAAGTCGCCCGCGCCCAGCGGTCCCGACGTGGGGTCGACGTCCGGGCGGTCCCACGCGTAGGTCGCGATCAGGGGCCGGCCGGCCGCGCCCGCACGCGGGGCGAGGGCCGACGCGGTGATCGTGGTACCGACCGGGTCCCCACCGCCGCCGGCGGCGATGTAGAGGTCCCGGGCCTCGGGCGGGTCGGCGGCGGTGCGGTCCCTCACGTGGTCCCCTGCGACGTCGCGATACCGGTGATCCGTACCGGAGTTCCCATGTTCTGCCGGGCGCGCGCGTTGGCGTGGTGCAGGCCTTCGTAGTACTCGCGGTCCAGTTTCTTGACGTGGTCGGAGTAGAACATCCAGGAGAGGATGTCGCGGTACTTGAAGCCCTTGGGGGTGAGTTGGATGCGCCGCGCTCCGACCCGGTGCACCAGCCGGTTCGACTCGGCGGCGTCGAGCACCGCGTCGACCTCGTCCGCGATGGCGTCGAGTCCGAAGCGGTCCAGTTCGGCGAGGTCGAGGTCGAAGGTGTCCAGCACGAGCCGCTTGCGGACGATCTCCTCCGGTGTGAGGACGAATCCGGTGGTGGGCGTCAGGCGGTGCTCGCGCGCCTTGGTGATGTAGTCGCCGACTTCGGCCAGGGACGGTTTGACGCTGCCGGTCATGTAGTCGAGCACGGACGTGTAGGAGCGGGCGCCGACGCCCAGTCCGAGCAGGGGCACACCGTGGAAGGTGAGCACCTTCTGTGCGTAGCCGCCCCGGCCGGGCTTCTTGTAGCGGACGGAACCCTCCTGGACGTAGCCGTGGTCGGTGAACACCTGCCGTGCGTACTCGTAGCGCTCGTACAGCTCGGGCTTCCACATGTACTGGTAGGACCCGGTCCGGGAGAACCAGGCGTCGGGGCGGACGGTGAGGAAGTAGGTGGAGACGGTGGTCGGCGCGAGCCGCGCCAGTTCGTCGACCGAGCGGCGCCAGGTCTGCGGTGTCTGGCCCGCGAATCCCATGATCAGGTCGGTGGAGAGGTCGGGTAGTCCGCGCTCTTGGACGATGGCGATGGCCTGGCGGATGACGTCCTCGCTCGCCTGGCCCCGGCCGGCTTCGCGGATCTCCTTGGGCACCAGCGACTGGATGCCGATGTTGGCGCGGGTCAGCCCCAGGTCCAGCAGCCGGCCGAAGCCGTCGGGGTCGGCGACGATCGAGTCGGGGGTGGCCTCCAGGGCCACTTCCTCCACCGTGGAGCGCCAGTTGGGGTAGATCTCGCCGAGGGTTCGAAAGATCTGCTCGAAGTGGCGGGTCGACAACAGCGCCGGGGTACCGCCGCCGATGTAGACGGTACGCAGCCGGCGCGCCCGGATGACCTCGGCGTGGTCGCGGAGCTGGGTACACAGGGCGTCCGTGTAGGCGTCGTAGAGGTCCCGGTCGGTGGAGATCACCGTGTAGAGGTTGCAGAAGCCGCACTTGTAGCGGCAGAACGGCACGTGCAGATACAGGTTGAGTTCGGGCACCTGGTAGGAGTCGAGGTCCTTGGCCCAGATGTCGCGGGCGTTCCAAGCGCCTTCGTCCAGCGGGCGGTAGGTGGAGCGCGGCGGGTAGGAGTACTGGTAGGGCGGGATCACGCCCTGGTCGATGAACTCGGCGAGCTCGCGGTGCAGGTGGTTCATGATCGATCCCCCGTCAGGGCCGTGCCGGCGCGATAACCTTGCGCAGGCATTCGAGCATGCAACATTTTGTTGATGCCATGGGTGATCCGCACCAACTCCCCTGGCCGTCAAGGCTGTTCATTCGGAGCTTCGACCAATGACCCCGTCTCGACCGGCAGTTGTTTTCGGAGAACAGCCCGATGGACGGCGTGTGCGCGCTCGGCTGTAGTTGGGTCTCGTGAACATCAGCGAAGTGCCTTGTACCGGCGTGCTGGTCGTGGAGCCGATGGGCAACGCCGGGCCGTTCCTCGTGCGGGCCGCCGCCCGGCTGGGGCTCTCCCTGTACGCCGCGACGCACCGGACGGTCCACGCCACCTATCCGCCCGAACTGGCCCGGGCATCGGCCGGGGTCTGCTTCACCGACCTGGCCGATGCCGAGCGCGCCGTGGACGACATGGAGGCGTTCTGCCGCCGGCACCACATCGGCGCGGTCGCGGCGAACTGGGAACTGCTCACGCCCTTGGCCGCGCGACTGGCGGCGCGGCTCGGCGTACCGGGCAACGATCCGTTGCTTGCCCGGGCGGCGCGCAACAAGGTCGAGATGGCCGAGGCGTTTCGCGCCGCCGGGGTTCCGGCGCCGCGCGGGCCGGTGTGTCGGTGCG
>NZ_WWJX01000523.1 GCF_009865215.1 Streptomyces sp. SID3343
CCGCCGTTGCGTTCGGTGATCGAGGTCAGGCCGCCGGCGGGGTGAACGTCCGATGACCGGCGCGCCCCGACGCTGTTCGGGAACGGTTCACCTGCCCCGGCGAGTCGGCACGATCGCCATCGGGATCCGGATGGTCTCGCCCGAGATGTCGTCGTTGTTCACCCACGGCGCGCGCCTGCACACACCGGCGCGCACCCGGTGTCGACAGCCGACTCGGCGACGTCACCGAAGCCCTCGTCCACACCGTCGCCGCCCACGCAATCGTGCGCGTGCACGGTGACCTTGGCCGTGACGGCAGGACGATCGCGTTCCACCGGGCCCTGCGCCGGCTCCCACGCCGCGTCCCGGTACACCGCGCCGGTCGCGGTGAGACCGGCCCGGCCTCCGTTCGTCCGGGACCAGAACACGACCCACCACCAACCGGCTTGTCAGGAACACGGGTTTGTGCCGCGGACGCGGGTGACGACCCCTGTGCGGGATCGCGGGGCGGGCGTCGGCGGGCGGCGTCGGTCGCTCCCGGCTCTTCGGTTGGTCGGGGCTCTCACGCCCGTGCCGAACGTCGTGTCTGCGGATCGACGCTCGGGGCATAGGGGCCTCCATGAGCGCATCGCAGACACCATCTGTACCCGCTGTCACGGGTGCGGCCTCCGGGCTGAACAAGACGTTGACGACGCCGTTGTTGTTCCTGTTCATCCTCGGGGACGTCCTGGGCGCGGGTGTGTACGTGCTGGGGGGCCAAGTCGCCGGGGAGGCCGGCGGGGCGGTGTGGGTGCCGCTGGTCGTCGCGTTGTGCCTGGCCCTGTTGACGGCGGGTTCGTACGCGGAGCTGGCGACGAAGTATCCGCGGGCAGGCGGCGCGTCGCACTACACCAGGCTTGCGTACGGGCCCTTCGTCGGCTTCGTGGTCGGGTTCTGTATGCTCGCGGCGGGCATCGTGTCGGTCGGCGCGCTGGCCCGGGCGTTCGGCGGCGACTACCTGACCGAGTTCGTCACGGCCCCGATCGCGCTGGTGGCGGTGTTGTTCCTGATCGGCTTGGCGCTGCTCAACGCGCGCGGCATCAACGAGTCGATGCGGGCGAACACGGCGGCGACGCTGATCGAAGTGGGCGGGCTGGTCCTGGTGATCGGGCTGGGGGCGTGGGTGATGCTGCGCGGCGACGGCGACCTGTCGCGGCTGACCCAACTGGGCACCGACGCCCACGGCCCGGCCGCCGCGGTGCTGAGCGGGTCCGTGCTCGCGTACTACTCGTTCGTGGGGTTCGAGACCTCGGTCAACGTCGCGGAGGAGACCGCGAATCCCCGGCGATCCTACCCGCGCGCCCTTTTCGGAGCCCTCGCCGCGGCCGGCATCATCTATGCCTCGGTGGGGATCGTCTCGAGTGCCGTCGTGCCGACCGACCGCCTGGTGGCGTCCGGCGGCCCGCTGCTCGAAGTGGTCAAGGTGGCCGACGGGGTACCCGAACGGCTGTTCAGCGCCATCGCGCTGGTCGCCGTCGCCAACGGGGCCCTGCTGAGCGGCATCATGTCCTCACGGCTCACGTACGGCATGGCCCGCGACGGTCTGCTGCCGTCCTTCCTGGCCCGCGTCCTGCCGGGCCGCCGCACGCCGTGGACCGCGATCGCGACGACCACCGCGATCGCTTTGCTCCTGGCCCTCACCGGTGACGTCGCCACCCTCGCCTCGACGCTCGTGCTGCTGCTCCTGGTGGTCTTTCTCGCCGTCAACATCGCGGTACCCGTCCTACGCAGGAACCCCGGGGAGCACGAGCGCGGGCATTTTCGCATTCCCATCGTCCTGCCGATCCTGGGTGCCGCGTCGTGTGTTCTGCTGTTCACCCGCGTCGAGCCCGAGATCTGGGCGAGAGGGTTGCCCCTGATCGGCGCCGGGGTCGTACTGGGCGCGCTCGCCGCCTTGCGCCGCTCCCGCCGCCCGTAGACCATGCCCGACCAACCTTTCGACGACCCGGCACGTGAGCCGACACGTCCGGCGCGCACCGACGAGACGACACCTCATGAATCCTCCGGCAAGTCGATGCCGGAAGCGGCATCGACGTCGAAGGCCCGCAGGTACGGAAGCCTCGCAGGTACGGAAGCCCCGCCTTGATCGGCCGCTTCGACCGACGCCGGGCCCGGTCGTCGCACT
>NZ_WWJX01000524.1 GCF_009865215.1 Streptomyces sp. SID3343
GCGAGACGTCCCGGGAAGGAGCGAGTCGGTGCGGGACGCGGCGAGGGTGCCCAGAACGGCGAGGCCGAGCGCGCCGCCGATCTGCCGGGTGGTGTTGACCAGCCCCCCGGCCAGCCCGGCGTCCGCGGCCGCGACGCCGGCGACCGCCGCCGCGGTCAGTTGTACGAACGCAACTCCCAGGCCGAGCCCGATCAACACCGTCGGGCCGAGTACATCGCGGAGGAAACCGCCGTCGGCGGAGACTCGTGACAGCCACAGGAAGCCTGCCGTGAGCACGGCCATACCGATCGCGAGCGTGTTCGAGAGCCCCCATCGACGCGCCAGTCGCGGCGCCGCCGAGGCACCCGCGATGTTCGCGAAGGCGAGCGGGAGTTGGGTGGCGCCCGCCGTCAGCGCACTCTCGCCGAGCACCTGCTGCTGGTAGAGCGGCAGGAAGAAGAACAGTCCCACCCACACCGCGCCCAGCAACGCCATCACCGCATTGGCCGGCGCCACGCTGCCCGCCGCGAGCAGCCGAGGCGCCAACAGCGGTGCGGGGTGGCCGTGTTCGATGACCGCGAACAGTGCCAGCAGCACCAGAGCCGTCGCCATCGAGGCCAGGACCCACGGGTCGGTCCAGCCCGAACGCCCGGCTGCGGTCAGGGCGTACACGAGCGCCACCAGGCCAAGGGTGACGGTCAGCGTCCCGAACGGATCCAGGCCGCGCGGACTCGGCCGCGGTCCCGTCGCCTCGCCGACGCGGACCAGCCGGCCCGAGGCCGCCAGCACGGCGGCGGCGGTGAACGCGCTCGCGAAGAACACACTGCGCCAGCCGAGCCCTTCGGTGAGGACGCCGCCGAGCAGCACCCCCGCGGCGCCACCCGCCCCCGACACCGCGCCCCACACCCCCAGGGCCCTGCCCCGGCCCGGCCCCGGGGGGAAGACCTGCATGACGAGGGACAACGCCGCCGGAGCAATCGCGGCCGCGCCGACGCCCTGCACCGCACGGGCCGTGATCAGTTGCCATCCGCTGGTCGACAGGGCCGCGACCAGCGCGGCGGCCGCGAACACCGAGAGCCCGCCCAGCAACAGGCGACGGCGCCCCACCAGGTCGGCCGCCCTGCCCCCCGGTAGCAGCAGCGCACCGAAGGCCAGTCCGTACGCATTGATCACCCAGGCCATCCCGGACCCCGACAGCCCGACACCGTCGCGCACCTGCGGCAGCGCCACGTTGACGATGGAGGTACTGAGCACCACGACGAACTGCGCGCAGGCCAGGACACCGAGAATCACCCCGGGACTTACCGCGCGCGCCTTCGTCGCGGAATCGGTGGCGGGTTCGGAACAGCGGTCGTCGTCTCGCATGAGAACTCCGTCCATGTGTGGTTGATCAATCATCCTTAACGCCCCGGCAAGTGCCTCCCGAGGAGCAACAACCACGCCGTGGTACATCGCGGGCCGCTGCGGGAGCCGGACGGGAGCACGTACGACACCAACGGCGCCCAAAACTGAGTGGCTAGTCACTCACTCCGCGGGGCGGAGAACCACCGACTCCGAGGTCAGGCCGACCACTGGACCGCGCGCGGGGCGTGACGAACCGTGCCTGAGCGCGCCCGTTCAGTAGTGCCGTATGCCGGTCATCAACGTCCGCGTCCACGGCGCGTCGACCTCGTCGGCGCCGATCGCGGACACCAGGTGGCAGAGCATTCCCGTCGCGAAGAACCGCTGGACCTCCGGGTCCTTGCCACCGGACGCGCCACGCACGTATTCCACGAGTCGCGCGTATCCGGCGCGCACGGCCTCCCGGACAGCCGGCTCGGACGCTGCTGCGGCCTGCGCATGAAGCTGTACAAGGATCAGGTCGTTGTCCCGGATCAAGAGAGCGTAGGCGTCCGCCATCGCGGACAACACCGCCTCCGCCGAACTGTCCGTCGCGACGGCGGCACCACGCTCCAGAGCCTGCCGTACCCGGACGAAGCAGTACTCGACGACCGCCACGAACAGACTCTCCTTGTTCGGGAAGAGCCGGAACACGTACGCCTGCGAGATTCCGGCGGCCTTGGCCACCTCCGTGGTCGTCGTGCCGTAGTAACCTCGCGCCGCGAACGCCCCGATCGCCGTGCGAAGCACCGTCTCGCGGCGCTCGTCGGCGGTGGAGAGTTGCCTATGGCGTTCCATGTTCATGTGAGTACTCAATCACTCACACGACATCTCGTCAACCCCTGATGCCTGGCGATCGACGGCGGCGAGCAGTTCCTCCCTTGACCGGAGAGTCAGTGAGTGATTAGCTACTCACATGCAGGCCATCGTTGAATGTCTGCTGTTCGCCCAAGATCGGCACCCTGCGCGGGGCCAGAGCCTCCAAGTCCCGGAGGCCCCGGATCGCCGCAGGGCTCACGCCCACCTGCCGCATCCGGCCACTCGCTCCCCGCACGGCTTGTGAGTGGTCAATCACACCAATGCTCGACCCGGCCCGCAGACGACACACCCGTAACCCCGCCGCCATCCGCAACCTACCCGGGAGTTCTCGCCGTGGGCACGAACTTCACCGTTGACGACGCCGGACCAGCGCCGCCCTCCCGCCGATCGGGGCCGGCGGCGCCGAAGACCCCGTCATCGTGCGGTTTTCCATCACGGTGAAGACCCCGCTCGCCGACGTTTGCACGGCAACGTCGACGGTGCAAGGCATCGAAGGCGCCCACGTCCGGACGTTGGGCGAGCAGGACGGCGTCATGACGGTCCGTACCGACGAATCCCGGAGCGGCGCGCCGGTCGCCGCCGTATCCTGCGATCTGCGCCACGCGCTCGACCACTCACTGCGCCGATGGCTTCGGCACCCGAAGCACCGAACGCCGGTGGCACCCCCGCTCCCACGCCGATGTGTCGAGCCACCGCGCAGGGGCCGATCGATGCACCCGACGCCGCCGGCCGGTGGCCCCGGCCCGGCCACCCGCACCGAACCCGGCCCCGAAACGGACCGTCGACCCAACACCCGTCACCGAACAGGGGATCGCCATGACCAACCACACCGACACATCGACCGGGTCCCCCATCTCTCTCGCCAAACACGACATCGGGGCATCCACCGAGTCCGCCCGCGAAGCCGCCGGGAAGTGCACGGCCAAAAAGACCAAGGCCAAGGCCAAGAAGAGGAAGGCCACCAAGCACCGTGTGGCCGAGGCGGCCGTGTACACCGGCCTGGGGTTGCTGATCCTGATCGAACCGTGGGTTTTCCTGCTCCTGGTCCCGGTCTTCCTCCTCATCATGTGGAAGTAGCCCCCCTTCGGTTCCCACCGCCTCCGCGCGCGGCGCACGGCACCAAAGCCTCCCGGAGAATGATCATGAGCAATACCACCATCAAGGCCGCCCTCACCGATCTCCCGCTCACCCCGGAGCTCGACCTCCGGGAAGCCGCCGACCGGCACTTCGCCCCCGACTACCGTCAACGTACGGACGGGGAATGGCGATCGCGGCGAGTTCGTCGCGCACATCGCCCACCTGTGCGCGATCGTGGCCGAGGGCAGTGTCGAGGTCCACGAGGGACTGACCAACGGGACGCTGTACGCCAACCGACACACCGTCGAGTTCGTGAAGTCCGGAACGACGTACGAGAGTTCGTGGTCGACAACCTCGGCGACCGGTCGCAGGCCCTGCGCAGATGGCCCCGGGCTCCGGCGAAGAGCCGGGCGCCCGGTTCGCCTCGGGCGACCCGCGCCACCGCCAGGCCGGGCCGGGCCTCGGCGGTCTCGATGCCGGTCAGCCCGTCGCCGACGACCACCACGCTCCCACCGTCGCCCCGCTCCTCCAGGCCGTCCAGGCGTTCGCGCAGACGTACCGCCGAGGGCCGGGCGGAGACGTCGAAGGCGTGCTCGGCCACGCCGACAACGCCGTGGTCGGCGCCGTGGCTGCCGAGCGTGTAAAGGAGCGTGTCGTAGCCGAGTTCGCCGCCGTCGGCGTCGGCCACGGTGACGACCTGGCGTTCGGGGTCGACGGCGGCGACCCGGGCCCGGGCGCAGCAGTATCGCGGTGCCCGCGAAGACGTCCGCGACGGCCCTGAACGAACGCGACAAGACTCACCCTCAATATGCCGGAAAGAGTATCCCGGGCGATATTCACTCGCCACTCACACGCATGCATCCGACCAGGGATGCAGAGCGATTCAAAGACAATCGACGCGTCGTAAAAGAATGTCTGCAGATGGCACTGGGGAAGGAACTACACGACCCCCTCCGACACCGAATGGTCGGCCGCAGCAATGCGACGAGTTCCCCATGGCAGGTACTTTTCAAGGAGCCTCGGGAAACCTCGAAGGATTCTCCGTTCGCCCGATGGACGACACGGACAACAAAAAGGGAGGTGAAGCGATACAGGCATTCTCGGTGAGCACCAGGGCGATTTCCTCCGTGCGTGGGGGAGACACGGCGATGAAGTGGTCGAAGCACGTACGGGCGGCGATCAGACTCTCGATCTCGTCGACCCCGTGTCGTAGGGGGACTTGTTCCGGCACCCAGGCGCGACACGCTTGGGGCAACCCGTAGACATCGACGCGCTCGCCCAGGGTCTTCCAGCCGCTCCCCTCGGCGTTGGCCTCGAGTCCTTCGGGTAGCGGCTCGACGAGGCGGTAGGCGGGGAGGTCGTCCAGAGCCGCGTCGTCGTATCCCCGCAACTCGCGCCGGGCCCACGCCCGCACCTGCGCGAAGTCCGGGTCGTTCCCCAGGGCGACGTACCGACGAAGCAGGGACGCGAGCGAAGAGGAATCGCCCGGGGCTTTGCGTGTCGGTTCGGTGGGGCCTTGTCGGTTCATCCTCGAGCCGAAGGTGGTAGGCGATTCTCTCCGATGGCGAAGCGTCATCCCGCGCGCCTGGCCTACGCCGATCTGCTGGGACCGGGCTGTTCACTCCGATCCCGACCGGTGGGGGGGAGCGGTTTGGTCATGGCCCGGTTGATGTCCCGGTCGCGTCCGGGCATGTAGGGAACTCGACGCACGGGATTGGTGCGTTCTCCTGGACGCCGGACCCGTCCCGCGATCCCTCCACCCACGCCCAGGAACTGTTCGACGCCCACCACTCCGGCGCGTCGGAGCGCGAGCTGGAGCGCATCGTCGCCGCAGGCCTCCAGATGTCGTACTTCCAGGAGGGCGGCACCCGGGCCGGCGACCTGGAAGCAGTCGAGTTGACCGACGTGGACTACTGCGAGTTCGACATCCGAGGCTGAACCCCGACGTGACCGTGCGCCGCCCATTGTGACTGAGCGCTTGACTTGGCGGATGAGCACTCGAGTCGGCGGGTTCGCCGACTCAAGTGCTCGAAGCCGGTGTCACAGGTGTTGGGGGAGCGGCCGGTGGCTTCGGCCAGGGGTGTCCGTCGTGCGCGGCGCCCACGGGGCGTCCCGCTTGTAGATAGTCGTGGTACTCGTCCTGGACCAGTCCTTCGTTGACCCACCGGCCACGAACGGCACCGGTGAGGTTCTCGGCGGTCCTCAGCGCGTCGAGAGGCTCGTCGGATGTGGCGAGCAGGAGCCCGGAGTCCTCTTCGCCGTCCTCGCCGTGGAACGACGGGAACTCCGCCAGATCACAAAAGCTCTCGTGGCCGACGTCCTCACACGCGTGAAGGATGATCTCGTATCGATACCGGACGGGCCGGACCTCGATGTAGTGGATGCCCAAACGGTCGGCGGCTCGAAGCGGACCGAGGAACTGCTCGACGGGCCGACCTCGGCGCAAAGCACCGCAGGCGAAGGATTCTGCCAGGTAGCGCATGGCGGAGAGGGTAGAAGGCGTGGCGGACAGATGGGCCAGGCCGTTCGCCAACTGAAGCGCTCATCCGCCGAATCAAGCGCTCAGTCACATCAGCGGGGTTCGGGAACCGCGCGGACGACGGTGACCGTCAGGACGGACGCCGAGACCGGATAGACGATGAACACGTCGGTGACGGTGGCCTCGCGCCGGTCGTTGTCACCGCCGATCGCGGCGCCGGAGCCGTACGGGTCGTTCGCGACCCGGTCGATGGCGCGGTCGAACGCGGCGCGCCTGGGCCGGGGGAGTTGTCGAGTTCGCGGGCGGCCTCGGGAGCGTAGGCCACGCGGTGGGTGCTCACGGGATGAACGGGGTGCCGTCGGCGTTGACCAGGCCGGAGAAGTCGCCGGCCTGGATGCGGTCCATCAGGGCGTCGTCCTGCGCGCGGGCCTGCTCGGGCAGTGCGTAGTGGAGCACCGCGACGCGCGGGAGCTCGTCCAGGGGTGTCTCGCCGATGGTCTTGTCGAACTCGGCCCGCCGCTCCTCGGGCAGGGCGGCGCGTATCTCGGCGAGCGTGTTCGGCAACGTCCTCGGGTTGATGACCGGCTGGGGTGAGGTTCACGAGAACGGGAGGCACCGGGGGATGCGGCGCGGCATGGTGCGTGAGTGACCGCGATTCCCGCCCG
>NZ_WWJX01000525.1 GCF_009865215.1 Streptomyces sp. SID3343
TTGTCCGGGGCCGCCCACGCGGGCAGCACCTCGCGCAGCCCGCGCGCGAGTTCGGCCGCGCGCCGGTGGTCGGCGCCGAGGTCGTCGATCCCGTCCAGCGCGATCGAGCCGGCCGCGGCCACGATGCCGACCTGTCGAAACGTCGCGCCGAGCCGGCGCCGGACGTCGGCCGCGCGCAGCCGTAGCTCGGCCGTACCGCACAGCAACGAACCCATCGGCGCGCCCAGGCCCTTGTACAGGGAAAACGTCACGGTGTCGCACAGCGCCCCGACGGCGGCGGGCGCATACCCACCCGCCAGGCATGCGTTGAACAGCCTGGCGCCGTCGCAGTGCAGCGGGACACCGGCCGCGCGACAGGCCGCCGAGACCTCGCCCAGGCGGCGCAGGTCCCAGACCGAACCCCCGCCGGCGCTGTGCGTGTTCTCCACCGCGACCAGGCCGGTACGGGGAGCCCGCCAGTCGTCGCGGGCGAGCAACTCGGCGATGTCGTCGGCGCCGAAGACGCCGCGCTGCCCGCGGATCGCGGTGAGTTGGACGCCGGCGAGTCCGGACGTCGAGTGCGATTCCCAGCGGACCAGGTCGGAATCCGCTTCCGCGAGCACCTCGTGGCCGGGCGGGACCAACGCCATCACCGCCGCCAGGTTCGCCATCGTGCCACCGACCACGAACAGCGCGTCCTCGGTGCCGATCAGTCGCGCGGCCCGTTCCTCCAGGGCCCGCACGGTGGGGTCCTCGCCGTAGAAGTCGTCGCCGACCGGTGCCGAGGCCATCGCCTCGCGCATTCGCTCGGTCGGCAGGGTCACCGTGTCCGAGCGCAGATCCACGGGTGCGGGATTGCTCACCGGAAGCCTCCTCGGGTTGCCCGGAGCGGTCGACACCGTCGCGCTCGTCACGGTCGCGCCCTTCATGGTCGCCGCGCTCGTCATCACACGACATACCCGAGGGCATGCGTCGCCGGACGAGGGCACGGGTCGCCCCGAACAGGCATCCTGCGACGGAGTTCGGGTCGTCGGGGCTTTTCTTTCAGGAACCCGTCAGCCCTTTCCGGACTATTTCCCGTGCCCTTTCGCGATCCGCGCCCGACGGGTAATTCTGGGACGCGTCCGAATTCGCATCGGGAAAGCACGAGGGCCCGGTCGACGACGGACCGATCGACCGATCGACCCACCAGGCCACCAAGCGACCGACACCAAAGGGGACTTCGATGGAGGAGCAGGCGGACGACCGCGTCTACAACGTCGTGGTGAACGACGAGGACCAGTTCTCCATCTGGTTCGCCGATCGCGCGTTGCCGGACGGATGGCGCGAGGACGGCACCAGTGGCACCAGGCAGGAGTGCCTCGACCACATCGAGCGGGTCTGGACGGACATGCGGCCCCGCAGCGTCCGCGAACGCCTCGCCGCGGACTGACGGCGGGCACCGCGCGAAGCCGCACCCGACGGGCCTCGAACAGTCGGGCCACGAACAGTCGGGCCACGCACCAGCGGGCTGCCTGAGCGGGCCGCGCACGACCGAGCCAAGCACGACCGAGCCAAGCACGACCGGGTCAAGCACGACCGGGTCAAGCACGACCGAGCCAAGCACGACCGAGCCACATTGAACGGGGCCACCCCGCCCCGGCCGAGTCGCGGACGCCACGGCGGGAGGAGAGACGACACATGGGTGAGAGCCCCGACCACGCGGTTCCCGTCGACGACCCGGCCCAGGACGCCCCGACACCGCTGCTCGACCTCCCCGTTGAGGCGGCCAGGGGCAACGGCCCGGTGGTGCACGCCCGTACCCACCTCGTCGCCGACCCCGACGGCGTTCTGGCCGCGGCGCGAGAGCCGGCCGCCGTGCTCGCCGCCTACCTCGCCGTCCTGCACCGCTACACGCACACTCGTGGGCTCGTCGTCGCGGTGGAGATCGACCCGATCGGCGACACCGTCCCGACCGGCCACCATGTCGACCCGCGGCCGATCCGCTTCGCCTGCGCCCCGCGCAGCACCGGAGCCGTACTGGTCGCCGACGCCGCCCGGCGGCTGCGGGAGGACGGCGCGGAGCCCGGACCGGCCCGGCCCGCGCGCTACTCCGCCGGCT
>NZ_WWJX01000526.1 GCF_009865215.1 Streptomyces sp. SID3343
GCGACGACACACGGTCCCGTCCCCGCGAGCACCGCTCGGCCGCATCCGCCACCTGCGGCCCGCGCGATCCGCCCCGCCTCGTAGGCGATCTCTCGGCGGTGCCCTCGGGGCGGCTTTCGGGGCGCTCCGGGGCCGATCCCGTCCTGTGTCGATGACACGCCACGCCCGCGGGGCCGCGGCCGGAGCGCGGTTCCGACCGGCTCGTCCACCGTCCGGCCTAGGTACCGATCGGGTGGAGCGGGCATGGTCCCGGTGCCACATCGATCGATGGGCCTTGACCCTGTAGGACGACAGGCCCCGCTCGGGCGGGCCGGGACGGCACGTGCGGATGCGGATGCGGATGACACGGACGCGCGAACCCGATGTGGCGGACGCCGCATCGCCATTGGGTCGGGCCGTTCGAGCCCTGCCCGCCGCGTTGTTCGTGATCGTCTTCGTCGCCGACCTCGTCTCGCCGACGCAGTTCCAGGCCAACACGGTGCTGACCCTGGTGCCGATGACGGCGGCCGGACTCGGTTCGCTGCGCTCGACGGTGTGCTACGCGGTCCTGTGTACGATCTCGTTCTTCCTGCTGGACACCGTCCTCGCGCCCGCACCGGACGGACACGACTGGGCGGGCCTGGTGGTGGTCGCTCTGGGTGGGGCCATCGCGGTGCCGACCGCCCTGTTGCGCACGCGCTTGCAGGACCGGGTGGCTCGGCTGGGCGACGTCGTACAGGAGGTGCAGCGCGCTATCCTGCCGCCCGCGCCGCCGGTGGTCGGCGGCATCGCGGTCGATCGCTGTTACCAGGCCGCCGAACGCGATGCCGAAGTCGGCGGCGATGTGTACGACATCATCGCGACGCCCTACGGCACCCGGGCCTTCATCGCCGACGTGCAGGGCAAGGGCCTGACCGCCGTGGGCGCCGGCGCGGCCCTGGTCGGGACCTTCCGCGAGGCCGCCTTCCACGAACTCGACCTTCGCGATGTCGGCCGACGGATGGGCAATCAGTTGGAGCGGTTCGGGCGGGACCGGGTCCTGGCCGGCGGACCGGACATGGACTGGTTCGCCACCGGTCTGATCGCGACGCTCGACGCCGACGGGCGAGTCGAGATCGTCAACCACGGCCACGAGGCGCCGGCGGTGATCGGACCGGACGGCGTGCGCTGGATCGAGGTCGACCCCACCCTCCCCCTCGGCCTGGCCGGGCTCGCCCCCGAGGCCCGGGCACCGGAGCCAGTGCACTTTCGGCTCGGACCATCCGATCGGTTGTTCCTGTATACCGACGGCACCACCGAGGCGCGCGACCACGACGGCCGGTTCTTCCCGCTGCGCGCGTGGATGGATCGGCACGCCGATGCGCGGCGTCCGCCCGCGGCCCTGCTCACGGACCTGCGCAACGCGTTGCTCGCCCACGTCGGCGGCCGGCTCACGGACGACGCGGCCCTGATGATCCTGCGAGTCGCGGAGCCGGCGGAACGAACAACGCGGGACGGGTGAACGAACGGCGTTGCCCACACCGGACGTACGGGTGGCCCGGCATCGCATCGAGCCCTCCGCGAGCCCGTGCCGGGCCGAACACCGCGAACTCGGCCACCACCACCTCGGCCGCGGTCCGCCGGCCCCCGCATCGCCTCGCTCACGACGGCGGCACCAGCGCGGTGAACGCCACCCGCACGACTCGGGCGTCCGGGGGCGCGTCCTCGCGGATCGGCGCGACGAAGGGCCGAAGCAGGGCGTCGATCGCCGCGGTCAGCCCGGTCAGTTCGGCCGCGGTGACCCGCAGGCCGTAGCCGGCCATCGCCACCGCGCGCCGCCACTCGTCCGGCAGCGCGTCGCGGCCTTCGACGGCCGCGTGCGCGAAGGCCGCGTCGTCCTCGATGCGCACGTGCGCCGACTCCCGACCGGCCGACTCGGCCACGCCGT
>NZ_WWJX01000054.1 GCF_009865215.1 Streptomyces sp. SID3343
CGGGCCGTGGACCGTCCGGCGCCACATCGTCGGGCTGCCATCCCCGGCCAGTCCGGCGAATGTGAGTGCGGAAACTGTTGGCTCATCGCAGGACCAGGGGAACGCCGATCGCGCGCGTCAGCTTCGCAACCTTCGAGGTCGATACTTCGCCAAGACGCTGAACGATCGCTCCCGAAAGTGCCTGGTGGCGAATCCAGTCCGGGGCTTCCTGTGCGATGTTCAACAGGGTGCGGGTAGCCGCATCCCACTGTTTCGCCTCACATTGGGCAAGAGCCACGTCCAGCGCGTACCGCGACCTGGCGACGACAGGGATGTGCCGAGGAATACGCGTCTGGTTGATCAGGTCGAGAGCTTTACCTGTCTCCTTCAAGGCCAGAGCTACCGTGACCGCCTGGATTCGAGCATCGGTCGGACCGAATCCAGTCTGATAGTGATTGACGTCCGCCCCCAGGCGAGCCGCTGCGGCGTGTCCCTGAGAGAGGTAGTCGTGCGCCCGGTCCGCATCCTCGTAGCGCGACGCGGCCACCGCACCCCGAATCATGAGCCGCCCGTACACGGCAAGCCGCGCGGGAGCGGGTTGCGAGAACGTCGGTTGAATGCGAAGCGCGGCTTCCTCGCAAACGCGCACCGCATCCTCCGGTCGGCTGTCGCGCATGTACACCCATGCCAGCGTCGCGGAGAGAACCGCCGTCATGAGGTCGTCGCCGGAAGCCGTTGCTGCCTGGCCCGCGTACACGAGGGCTGCGAACGCCAGATCCCGCGCGCCCAGGACGTTCGCCACACATGCGGCAGCCTGGTACGTGTCCGCGAGGATCACGGCGGCCTGCTCACGTTCGGGCCCTGTCGATGCGTCGAAGCGAGCTTTCGCTTCGGGAAGCAGTTGACGGGTCAGCGAACCGAACTCGACGTAGTCGCCCACCCAGTAGGCATCCCACATAGTTGTGCGGACCGCTTCGAGTTCCGCGATCCGACCGGGGTCGACGCCCGTATCGGTGTAACCGAGCGCGCTGTTGTGCACGGCACGCGACAGCGCTCGAATGACGTAGCGCTCGGCGTGGCGCATCGCCCGCCGTGGTGCCTGCTCGCCGAGCAACACAGAGGTGTCTGTCCCCAAAGCGTTGGCGAACTTGACCAGTGACCCGACCGTAACCGTGCCTCCTTGTTCCAGCTTCTGGACCAAGGACAGCGACACGTCGGCCGCCTCGGCCAACCCCTGCTGTGTAAGTTCGGCGCCGCGGAGGATCTTGACGCGCTCACCCGTCGTGTATTCGGACCAAGCCACCATGTCTACCCCTGAGTAGCGTTCGGACGCGTACAGCCACTGTAGGCAGGGTGTTGGAGCCGATAAGAGATCATTCAGCCGATCTCCGGGCGAACTCGCACGCTCCATAGTAGTAGCCAGACAACAACTCCAGGTAATCCCACACTTCGAGTGTTCACCGTCGGTGATCGCTCTGACACGCTCGCCGCATGGTCACCCAAGGCAGGATCACCCGGAGTCCACACGACCGCATGCGGCGCTCGGCTCTGGCCGCCGCAAGTGGCGCACGTATCGAGCGGGCAGCGGTCGCCGTCTATGTAGCCGCACTGTCTGCGCCTGAACGTCTTGCAATCGCGGACACCTGCCGCACGTATGCCGAACTGCATGACTGGCGCGTAGAGACAGTCTTGAGCGAGTCACCCGATCAACCCTTGCCACACCGGCCCGAGTTGGACCGCGCGCTGTCAATGGTGGTGGATCGAGTCATCGTCGGCATTGTCACGGCGCGCCGGTCGATGATCTCGCCTGTCGAGAGCGACGTCGCGTCCTTCGAAGAGACGTTGCGCCGGAGCGGGGGCTTCCTGACCGTCCTGCCGACGGAATCCAGTGAGGTATTCGCAGAGAAAGACTCGCCGAGGTACGGCTGATGACTGCCAAGTCTGGAATGACGCTCGCGGTCTATCGGGTCGACCGGGACGGGGCCCGTGTCGTGCGGCAGCGCGAGCTGTTCACTGGCAGCGACTCGGCAGCGTGGCCGTGGGACGACGGGTGGCCGAAGACCGAGCCCCCCTGCGCGTGCTCGCCGAACTGCCGCTACCTGCACCGGGACTGAACCCCTGAGTTGCCCTGGTGCCTGCAGCGGCGTGGACACCAGGGCGCCCGATCCCGCCACGCCGTGCTGTTCAGTCGCGCAACACGGCGTGGCGGGCACCAACCCCATACCGACTCCCGAACCGAGGGGAAGGGAATCCGAAATGCCGAAACAGGCGCCCGCAGAGCAAGCCACGGACTTCGTCGTTACCACGGACGGCGTGGTGATCCCGGTAATGGTCCCCCGCACCCTGCCGCCCCGCGAGGAACCGCACCGAGTGCCCGTGCCCGTGCCGATCAAAGTCGGCGATTGGGTCGCCCCGCTGCCGGCGAGCGGCCACGACTTCGTCACCGGCCGAGTCGACCGCGCCGAGGAATGCGCGGGGCTCGACGACGACCAGGTACTCATGGTCCGCGCCGGCGGAAACGGCATGCCGCACCTGGCCAAGGCGTCCGAGGTGTACCGAGTCGACCCGTCGCGCTGAAACCGCAACAACCGATCCACCCACCCGAAACAGGAGCACCGTGACTCAGCCAAAACCGCCCCGATCCCTGCCCGCGCTCGCCGACGTGTGCGACTTCTGGACCGACCATCCCTGGCCCGTCGTGCGCGACGCGGCCCGCGATGCCGGGCCCGCCATGCGCGAAGCCATCGTCGTAGCCGGGCACTGGGACACGCTCTCGCCGACCCACCGCGCCGGCGTGCTGTGGGACATGACCACCGCGCACACCATCGCCACCACCGACGAACGACGCCTGAGCGCCTACGAAACGGGCGCCCGGATGGCCCGACTCGCCGCCGCGATCCGCCACGCCGACACCCTGTCGACCACGGACCCCTTCGGCGCCCGAGTGGACGCGGTACGCCTCGCGGAAGAGGTCGACGCCCGACTACTCGCCCTCCCCGCAGGATGGCGCACCGAGGGACTGCGCCGGATCGCCGCAGGCGAACTGGATCCCCTCGGCGCGGTGAGTGGCGCCGGAATGGCGATCAACATGGCACGCAACGTGTACGGAATCGCGGCGGAGTAACCCCACATTCGCCCCGTCCGGTGCCCGGGGAAGGACGCCGGGCGGGGTCCCGCGCACGGTCGATCCGGGCGCGAAACGGGACAGGAACGAGCCGGCAACCTCCGTTCGCGGTTCGTCGCACCCCCGCCCCCCACTCCGCCATCCCACCGAAAAGAGAACGGCGCGCATGCGCAACACCCCGATCCGCATGGGTGTTCGGCTTCGCGCGACGAACGACCAGCCACGGCATGGATACCGACTCGACAGGAAGGCACGACCATGGGACAGCACAACAAGCCGGGTGACGACGGTGACAGCAAGACTCCCATCCGGGAACAGGACGGACAGCGACCCCAGCCCAAGCCGAACAAGGACGACAAGGACAAGGACAAGTGACAGCGGTTTGTTGGGATCACGTGTTCGCGGCGGTACCTCGCCGTCCGTACATCCCTGACGTGGTGTGGACGGACAGCGACCAACCCCTCGACCGCAAAACGGACCCCGAAGCGTGGGCGGACGCCGTAGCGGCGGACATCCCTCTCGTCACCCAAATGGATGACGGTGCGGACGGTGGTGGCCTGTTTCCGTCGTCGTCCGCGTCCATGCCGTCTCTGGTCCGGCTCATGCTCGATCATCTTGCCGTCCGCCCGGACCACCGCGTGCTCGAACTCGGCACCGGTACCGGCTGGAACACCGCGCTGTTGGCCACCGCGCTGACCGAGGGCAAGGTGATCTCGATCGAGGTGGACCCGGTCCTGGCGGCGCAGGCCGAAGAGAACCTGTTCGCGTGTGACATCGAACCGTTCGTGATCGTGGGCGACGGCTTGCAGGGGTACCCGGGCGGGGCCCCGTACGACCGGGTTGTCGCCACCATGGCGGTACAGCGAGTGCCGTACGAGTGGGCAGAGCAGGTGAAGCCGGGCGGGGTGATCCTCACACCGTGGGGAACGGCGTTCCACAACTCCGGGCTTCTGCGCTTGGTCGTCGACGGCGACGGCGACGGCACGGCATCGGGCCGGTTCGTGGGCAGCGTCAACTTCATGTGGGCCCGGTCGCAACGTCGACGGTTCGACACCCGCGAATTCGTGGGTGACGTCATCGCGGACCCGGACGCCGCCAGGGTTCGCCACACCACGACGGATCCTCGACCCCTGGGGGAGGAGCACGCCGATTTCGCGATCGGGCTGTGCCTGCCCGAGGTCGAACAGCGGACGTACTTCGGGCGCGGGGACGCCGCGGGTGAATACACGCAATGGCTCAGCGACGGGCAGTCGTGGGCATCGGTGGACTACAAGCCCGGCGCCGACTCGTTCGAGGTGAACGAGAGCGGTCCACGCGACTTGTGGGCGGAAGCCGAGACGGCTTTCGAGGAATGGCGCAACCGAGGTGAGCCACCCCGTGAACAGCACGGAGTGACCGTGACCCCGAATGGTCAGTGGACGTGGTTCGACGGGCCGACGGGCCGCGTGCGGATCGGACCGGCGCCCGTCGCCTGACGCGCGTCAGCCCCGGCCCGAGCGTCAAGGGTCGGGGCTGTTCGCGACTCGAACCCGCGGCTCACTTCGATGCGTCGACCCCCGCACCTCGGCCGTTGGCGGCTGGGCCGGCGACACCCGGTCGCAGCCCGCTTGGATCACCCGTCCGGGCAGGCAATCCCAGCCCGTCCGGCGTTCGAGGACGCCTGTAACGCGAGGCTCACAACCTTGCGAAGCCAACCAAAATCAGCCCGTCCGGCGTTTGAGGACGCCCGACAGTCCTCAGCCCCCCGTGTGCACGTGTGCTTCCAGTCGGATCACTATCGACTTCGAGGTGGGGGTGTTGCTCTCGTCCGCCGTGCTGTCCAGCGGCACCAGGACGTTCGTCTCCGGGAAGTACGCCGCGCAACACCCGCGAGCGGTGTCGTAGGCGACCACCCGAAACGCCTCGGCTCGCCGTTCGCTGCCGTCGTGCCACTCGCTCACCAGGTCGACCAGTGTGCCGTCCGCGATCGAACGCTCGGCCAGGTCGTCCGCGTTGACGAAGACCACCCGCCGTCCCTGCTTGATCCCGCGATAGCGGTCGTCCAGGCCGTAGATCGTGGTGTTGTACTGGTCGTGCGACCGCACCGTCTGCAGGATCAGCCGCCCTGCGGGGACCCGCAGCACATCGAGGTCGTTGCGGGAGAAGTTGGCCTTGCCCGTCGTGGTCGGGAACCGCCGTTCGTCGCGCGGCCCGTGCGGCAGCACGAACCCGCCGGGTTCACGCACCCGCCGGTTGAAGTCGGTGAAGCCCGGGATCACCCGCTCGATCCGATCCCGGATCAGGTCGTAGTCCCGCGCGAAGGCGCCCCAAGGCACCGACACCCGATCGCCCAGAACCCGTTCCGCCAGCCCGGACACGATCGCGACCTCCGAGCGCAGGTGCCGCGACGCCGGCGGCAGCTTCCCGCGCGACATGTGCACCGCGCTCATCGAGTCCTCGACCGTGACGACCTGGTCCTTCTCGGTGCGCCCCAGACACGGCAGGATCAGCGCCCGCCGCCCGGTGACCGCATGCGAGCGGTTGAGCTTGGTGGACACCTGCACGGTCAGCCGCGTCGCCCGCAGGGCCGCCTCGGTCGCGGCGGTGTCCGGCGTCGCGGACACGAAGTTGCCGCCGACCGCGAAGAACACCTTGACCGCGCCGTCGCGCATCGCCCGAATCGCGTCGACCACGTCGTGACCGTGCGCCCGGGGCGGCTCGAAGCCGAACTCCTTTTCCAACGCGTCCAGGAACTCGGTCGACGGCTTCTCGTAGATGCCCATCGTCCGGTCGCCCTGCACGTTGCTGTGCCCGCGCACCGGGCACACCCCCGCGCCCGGCCGACCCACATTGCCGCGCAGCAGCAGGAAGTTGACCACCTCGCGGATCGTCGGTACCGAGTTCTTGTGCTGGGTCAGGCCCATCGCCCAGCACACGATGATCCGCTTCGACCCGAGCACGCGTTCGTGGATCCGCTCGATCTGCTCGCGCGGCAGGCCGGTGGCCTCCAGCACGTCCGCCCACGGCGTGGTCCGCACATCCGCCGCGAACTCCTCGAATCCGTGAGCGTGTTCGTCGATGAACGCGCGATCGAGCACGGTCCCCGGCGCCGCGTCCTCGGCTTCGAGCAGCAACCGGTTCAGCGCTCGGAACAGCGCGAGGTCGCCGTTGACCCGGATCTGTGCGAACTCGTCCGTCAGCTGCGTCCCGGAGCCCAGCATCCCGGACACCTTCTGCGGGTTCTTGAACCGCAGCAACCCGGCCTCGGGCAGGGGGTTGACCGCCACGATCGACGCGCCCGCCTGCTTGGCCTTCTCCAGCGCCGACAGCATGCGCGGGTGGTTGGTACCCGGGTTCTGACCCACCACGAAGATCAGGTCGGCCCGGTACAGGTCCTCCAGGGACACACTGCCCTTGCCGACGCCCAACGTCTGGGTCAACGCCGAACCGCTCGACTCGTGGCACATGTTGGAGCAGTCCGGCAGGTTGTTCGTCCCGAACGCCCGGACGAACAGCTGGTACACGAACGCGGCCTCGTTGCTCGTGCGCCCCGACGTGTAGAACGCCGCCTCGTCCGGCGAGTCCAGGCCCGCGAGTTCGTCGGCGACGATCGAGTACGCGTCGTCCCACGAGATCGGCGCGTAGTGCGAGGCGCCGTCGGCCAGATACATCGGCTCGGTCAGTCGGCCCTGCTGGCCCAGCCAGTAGTCCGACCTGCCCGCCAGGTCCGCGACCGCGTGCTCGGCGAAGAAGTCCGCCCCCACGCGCCGGACCGTGGCCTCCTCGGCGACCGCCTTCGCGCCGTTCTCACAGAACTCCGCGACGCTGCGGTGATCGGGCTCGGGCCACGCGCACCCGGGGCAGTCGAAGCCCTTCTTCTGGTTCACCTGGACGAGGGTGAGCAGGCTGCGCCGAACTCCCATCTGCCGCCCCGCGTGCCGCAACGACCACGCCACGGCCGGCAGCCCCGCGGCGTACTCCTTGGGCGACCCCACGACCAGACCCTCGTCGCCGACGTCGTCCACGGGCGGCTTGCTGACCATGGGCTTGCTCCTGCTGCTCTCGAACCCCGTACCGACCTACCGCTGTGTACGTTACGCCCCCCGTGTCCGGAGCCACAGCGGCGGTGGAGCGCGGGGCGATGCGGAGTCCGCAGCGGATCGGCGTCCCCGACGAGGCGACATACCAGGCATGGTGACATCCCAGGCACCGTGACATTCCCGGTACGGCGACCTCCCCGGACCCGGCGAGATTCCCGACGCGGTGACCTTCGACCTAGCCCGTCGCGTCGAGCGCCTCGTTCATGATCCGGGCGTTGGCCCGGCGCCCCGCGGTCGGGGCGTCCATGGCGTCGGTGAGGACGGCGACCGCGTAGTCCTTCAGCGCCGCGCCGCTCCACCCCGGTACCTGCGGAAACGGTCGGGCCTGCTTGAGCGCCTCGATCGTGGCCGGTCGCATCGGGTTGGCCGTGCCCTTGGCGTTGCGGGCACCGACCACGGCGGGGGCCGCTTCCCAGGCGTCCGCCCACCGCTCCTGCCACGTCGGCGTGGACAGCACGCGCAGCACATTGACCGCGCCCGCCGGATGTTCGGTCCGGGCGGACACCGCGAGCACCGCGCCCCACGTGCCCACGGCCGCCGGCGTGCCGACGGTGAGCCCGGGCAACGGGAACGCCCCCAGATGCTCGGCCGCCGCCGGGGACTTGCGGACGAGTTCCGGATAGACCCAGTCGGCCTGGATGCCCATCGCGGTCCTGCCGCCCGTGAACGCGTCCAAAAACGACCCGGCCCCCGTCGGGTCGGCCCAGTCCTCGGCGTCCTTCCTGGCGGTCGAATAGCCCTGGAGCCGGCGGAAGAACGCGATCGCGTCACGGGCCGGCTGCTCGTCGAGCACGCCGCGCCAGTGGTCGCCGTCGCGCACCGCGATCTTCGAGCCGTTCTCGTACAGGAACGACACCAACGGCTGCCACGCCTTGCCGGCCAACTGGATCGCCTGGAACTTCGGATCGGCCGCGTGGAACGCCTTGAGCCGGTCCAATTGCGTCAACCACTCGTCCCGGCTGCGCGGCACCACGAAACCGGCCGGATCGCACAGCCGCTTGTCGTACATCACCACGGGGACGTTGACTTCCATCGGCAGCGCGTACAGCTTGCCGTCGATCGTGCACGCCGCCCGAATCGCGGGATGCCACGTGTCCACGTTCAACCGGCTCGCGTAGGGCGTCAGATCGAGCACATTCCCTCGGGCGACGTGCCCTCCCAGCCCCATGGTCGTGGTCTGGAACAGGTCGGGGGCCGAGTTCCCGCCGGCCGCGAGCAGGGAGTCCAGTTTCGGGTCCTCGCCGAACTCCTGGAGCCGCACGTCGAGGGTGCCGAGCGAGTCGTCCCGCAGCAGTGCCTGGGGGAGATCGGTGCTCAACCACACGTCGTTCTCGCCTGGTGTCACGACCTTGTCGGTCCACAGCCTGACCACGTACGGGTGGGTCTCGGTCATCGGGACGTTCGGTGCCGGGCCGCTCCCGGACGGCGACGGGATCGGGTTCGGCGACGCGGGCGGCGTCGGCCCC
>NZ_WWJX01000527.1 GCF_009865215.1 Streptomyces sp. SID3343
TGAGCACACCCGACGCCGCCCTCCCCCGCCCGCCGGTCCGCGACGCGGTCGTCCCCGTCGACGAGCGGCCCGCGCCACTGTCGACCGCGCAGGCCCGGCTGTGGTTCGTGCACACCAGCAGGCCGCCGACCGCCGAGTACAACCTCCAGGTCGCGCTTTTGCTGCGCGGGAAGCCGGACGTCGACGCGCTCGTCGGCGCCGTGCACCGGCTCGTGCGACGCCACGAACCGCTGCGCACGGTGGTCGAGTCACGCCCGACGGGACCGCCCGTACAACGCGTCCTGGCCGACGGACTTCCCCCCGTGGACCACCGACCGGCCGCGCCGGGCGCCGACGACGCGAAACGGGCCGCGGCGACCGCCACCGAGGAACTCGCGCACGTCTTCGACCTGGAACACGAACCCCCGCTGCGGGTTCGGTCGGCCGCCCTCGGCGACGACGCCTTGGTGCTGGTGTTGACCATGCACCACCTCGCGTTCGACGGTTGGTCCACCGCGATCCTGCTGCGCGAACTCGCCGAGGACTATCGCAGCGGCGGCGTACCGGCGATCCCGGCGCCCGAGATCTCCTACAGCGATTACGCGTGGTGGGAGCGCCGCACGCTGGACCGCGACCGCGAATCGCTGCTGCGGCACTGGCAAACCACGCTGGAGGGCGTCGAGGAGCTGGAACTGCCCGCCGACCGACCCGGGCACGGCGTGGGCGGACCGATGGGCACCGTGCGCCACGAGTTGTCCGCCACCACCGTGGAGCGCATGCGCGCGGTGGCCGCGCGGGCGGGGGCGAGTTCGTTCGCGGTCGCGCTCGCCGCGTGGTTCGCGGTGCTCGGCCGCTACAGCGGTCAGCGGGACTTCGTCGTGGGCATGCCCGTCAGTGGTCGTACCGACGTGGCCCTGGAGGCCCACATCGGCTGCTTCGTCAACACGCTGTGCCTGCGCTCCGCGCTGCGCCCGCGTGAGCCCTTCGTCGAACTGGTGCGCCGTACGCACCTGACGTTGGCCGACGCGATGGCCCACCAGGCGCTGCCCTTCGAGGAGTTGGTGCGCGTGTCGAGCCCGGATCGGCGCAGCGATCGAAACCCGCTCTTTCGGGCCTTCTGTTCCGGGGTGGACGCCCCGCCGTCGCTCGACCTCGACGGACTGGACGCCGAGTTCGTGACCCCCGACTACGCGCTGAGCCGGTTCGACCTCAATGCCACGTTCCTGCTCGGCGGCGCCCGGCCGATGCTGCAACTCGACTACAGCAAAGCTTTGTTCGACGACACCTCCGGCGCGGATCTGGCCCGTCGCCTGGGTGTCTTCCTCGACTGGGCGGTGAGCCGGCCCGATCGCGCCGTCCGTGACGTGGCGTGGATGACGCCTGGCGAACGGCGGCACGTCCTCGACACCCTCCAGGGAGGCGGCCTCGCATGACCGGTCCCGCAAGGCTGTCCGAGCAGGCCCGCCGGCGCGCCCTGCGGTCCGTGCTGCGCCGCATCGACCACGAGGCCGCGGGGCGGGAGTTCACCGAGCCCCGGCCCGCGGGCGCCGAGGTGCCGCTCACCGTGGATCAGGAGTGGCTGTACACGGCGGCGCAGGCGGTACCGGACCTGGCCGCGATGGCGGTCACGGCCCGCTTGGAGACCGGCCGTCGCCTGGATCACGCGCGGTTGCGCGCCGCGGTCGAGGCGGTGGCGGCGGCAACTCCGGTACTGGGCCTGTTGGTCCGCGAGCACGGGGGCACCCTCGTCCAGGCGCCGGGTGAGCTCGCGCGGGTGCGATGGCACGACTCGCCGGACGAGCCCGCGTGGAGGGAGCCGTTCGATCCGCGGCGCGGGCCGCTGTGTCGCGCGGCGGTC
>NZ_WWJX01000528.1 GCF_009865215.1 Streptomyces sp. SID3343
AGCGAGGAGAGCGGCGGAGCCGCGCTTTTCAGTAAGACTTCGGGGCCGGAGCGAAGCGGAGGACCCGAAGTCACGAGCGGAGTGCCGCTTTTTTAGGAGGAGCGAAGCGGGGGAGAAAAAAGTGGTGCTTCGCGAGCCGGCTTCTAGAAAAAAAGAGGACCCGCTCTCCTCGCCGGACAGAGGTGAGTACGCCCCGAAAGCCGGTTTGACCTGCAACAACGGGCGTGACGGCCCGAAAGATGGCCGGCTGGCCCGCGCATGGCCCATGATCATGGTCGTCGGGGGCCGCTAGCAGGACCGACGGTGGGCGCATTTACAGTCTGCACTCCGGTACATCGGCCTAAGCGGATGAGCTGCGCGATGGCCCGATGGGGCACAACTTTTACACCCCTCTCCCGCAGATCACCCGTCACCGTCGCTTCTACCCAGGTTACGAGTCCGGTTGATCATCGCGATGACTAGGCGGGACGGGGGGGATGGCCGTGATCCCCATGTACTGCTGGATAAGCGCAGCTAGCGCAGAGCCATCGATCAACTCAATCCTTCCGTGCCTTGCTGCGAACTCATGTGACGCCTTGCCGAACCAAGACGACGTGATGAGGATTCCCTTGGTAGCCCGCTGGTCCTCGATAGCTCCGGCAAACGCCCTTACGATCTCGAAACCTACCAGTTTACGGTATCTCTTTACTTCTACGATCACGATCCCCCCCACTAACGGAGCAGGGTCTGTAACAACGGCATCGAACCCATGATTTGCCCGAATATCCTTGTTTTCAGCCCATGACCCATATCCCATACGCTGGAACAATTCTCTTACCAGTCCCTCGAATGCGAGGGGTGACATGGAATACAGATCGAAAACGCTCTGACGTTCTTGAAGAGGGTTAATTGGCACCGCTGGTTTCGCCGGACCATCAGGCAACGTTCTTCGATTCGTATTCGCAGGCAACCTAGTCGGCGAGTTATCTCCCTCAACTTCGGGTTCTATTTTCACTTGCCGCCCCAATAGGAACCAGATGGTTTGGTTCGCCAGCCTCAAGCTCCTCTCTAATTGCACCTGAGATTCAAGTGATGCGATGAGGCGTTGGGTCAAAGACGCATCGCTCGCCCGGTCACTGATTGTTCGATCACTCTCAATCTCATTACTCTGCGAAGTCGTAACCTTCCGCAACAATTCAAGAGCGTATGCTGTTTTCCGCTCCCTCTTGGTTGGAGATGTCTCAGTTACACGAATGAGTGCCGTAATAAACTCTTTCCGGGGAGTCGCTCCGCTCAGGTTCGCACTCACTTGTCCTTTCGAAAAGTTGATCTCTTTTCCGAGTTCGGCAAGCGTGATGCCCTTCGCGTCAATCTGTTCGCGCATGAACTGAGCCAAAGTGTGGCCTTCTCGTGTCTCGGACCGGATCGGCCCCCACGGCCTGCCTGCACGCCTGGTACCCATCGCTAGGCCCCCGCCTCATCTGTTGGATTGTTTGTAATGTTTGGGAACAATCCTGGGTTGTTCGCAGTCTAGCTGCGTTGTTCAGCACCCGAAGGTGGAACTAATAGATCAATGGCCAGGGAGCGCTACGGTTCGTACGTCAACTCGCAAACGTCCGGACAGCGCATCGCTGCCAGATTTTTTGGATGGGGTTTCTCTGTGAACCGGAAGAAATGGTCCCAGGCGCACTGGCAGTTGGTTCTTGCGGCACTGGCTCTACTGGTGGCCACCGTTTCCTGCATCGACCAACTGTATCGGTAGATAATATTTAGGGGATTGGTAGTCAGTATGTGACTGGTTACCAATCCCCGAAGAGGAGCGGCTACGTCGCCCTCACCCATGGATTGCCCACCGCGGTCTTCCGTCGGATCAGCGAGGGGCTTGCGAGTGTGGCTCGCAGGACTGCTGAAACACCCGGGTGTTTCAGCAGTCCGTCACTTGCGGACACCGGACAGGGCGGACAGCATCATTCGGTGCTGTCCGGTGCGTTTGTGCTGGTCACAGCCATATCCGGACAGTCGGACAGTGTGGTGCGTAGCTGCCTGATCGCCTCGACCGGACCGAGGTTCGCGTCTTTCGCAGGTGCCCATAGCGACAGGACGTCGGCCGCGCCGTCAGCCATCGTGGCAGGCAGCCCCGCCGTCTTGAGGGCCGACGAGACTTCCCGCATCTCTGCTTCCCATCGCCATGCTTTGGCCGCTACGTCGGCGGTGTAGGCAAGGTCGGCAAGGTGCCTCGCCGAATGATGGTGGGCGATGTCGAGTAGGTCCGGTCCGACTCCGTACTCGTCTGCCATCGCATGAGCTACGGCAGCAAGGGCTCTGCTCGCCTTTTGGTATGCCGAGTAGGACAGCTTCAGGCCGGATGCCTGCCCGATCCCGCCGGGAAGGGTCTTCGGTTGGACCCGGGTGTCAGCGAACAGAGCCGTGACACGGGCGACGTCACCCCGCGCTCCCGACAGGTAGAGCCATGGGGATCGAGTCGCCGACGGTGGGGACCCGACTACGCCCCCATCGACCACCGCGGCACCCCCCTCGTTGAGGAGCGCGGACATGCGTTCCATGCGCTCCGGGCTCACCGCGTTCGCCTCCACATAGAGCCCTGAGAACCGTCTCTCGGCGACGGATCGGGCTACCGCTTCCGCCGCTCCAGGGGGGCACAGTGAGATCACGTGCGTGCTGCGATCGAGTAGTTCGTCAAGCCCGTCGACGGCCTCAAGGTTGAACTTCGCCGCCCGTGCTCTCGTCTCGGCGCTACGGCCTGCCGCGCACCAAAGGACCGCAATGCCGCGACTGCTCAGCTCACCCGCAACCGCGGCGCCCATGCTGCCCGGGTGGAGGACCCCGACCGTGGTCATGCGACTTCTTGGAGCAGGTCGTTCGGCGCGAACCGATCGGGCGCCTTGTCTCTCACAGCCTGACGGATCAGTGCGGCGGCTTCATCCGGTGGTGTGCGATCGGTCCGCACGATCAGGGACCACAGCACACTGCGGTGGGCTTCGAGATCTGCGTAGGTCTCAGTCCAAGCCCTTAGCCGAGCATCGCTGTCGGAGTCACCTCGGGCGGCCGACCGTTCCGCGGTGACATGTTCGGGGCACCAAAGCAACACCCGAGTCCAGTTCGCCGGATACGCCGCGAGCGCAGTAAGCGCTTCGACCTGTCCAACGTGAACGACGGGAACGCGTCCCTGCGACGTCAGGCGGTCAAGCTCGGGTGCGTCCGTCGCGTATTCCGCTTCGTAGCGCCGATTGCTGTGCACGATCAGCCCATCGCGGTGAAGGTCAGCCAAGGTCTCGGCATCCGTCATGCGGTAACCGGTGGAACGACCTGGACCGGCTTTCAGTCGCTGGAAGTGGACGAACGACGCGTCCGCACGGGACAGAGCAGCGGTCACCGTGTCCTTGCCGGAAGCGGGCGGACCATAGAGAACCACAGCGGACGAAGTCACCACCGGCCTCCCCCCATGAGGGTGTCCCGAGCGCGATCGGCGAGTGAAACGGCCGTGCCATGCCGGTTGTCCACGTGGAAGTGCGGACCGGCGGGCCGCATTTGCGGATCGACTCCTGCGGCGTAGACGTCCCAGTTCTGAAGCTTCCACGCGTCCCGAGGTGCATCCCTGAATTGAACGTACTCATACATCGAGTCAGGGTCGCATTCAACCCAGATGATCAGTGGCGTGACGCGCTTTGCTCGGCACTTATTGAAGATCCGACGCATCCAAGCCGGGTCGGAGAATTGCGACACGAATGGCGCATCGAGAATTACCGATATCCCACAGTCGAGATTGTCCCAAGCAGCTTCCATGAGGCATCGGTACTCATGAGGCTTGACTCGCTCGGCATAGAGACTCGAATGCCTGTCGTACGGATCGGCGCCGAGGGCCGTTAGCAACTGCTCGACCATGGGCCGAGTGATCGAGTCCTTGTCGAGAATCGGCCAAGCCGTGAGCGTTCCCAGGAACCTGGCCAGCTCTGATTTTCCCGACCCCGCGTAACCACCGACCATGGTCAAAGTTGTGGAGCGCTCTGGTGTGGCGATCCCTCTGCGACGCTGCCATGCACCGACCACATGCCCTCTCAGGTCGGATACAGACGCTTCCGGGACGCCGGCCTTGACCATGCTGAGCGCCGAGTCGATTGCCTGCTCATCGGGGTCCATGGGTGGATTGGCCCGCCGTGAGTCGTCGGACATCGGAGCTTCCTCCATCGGCAGTGGATTCCTGAACCCGAGCTGCGGTTCAGTCGCCTTGTACAGGAGGCAGTAGGCTCGCCGGTAATGCGGCCCCGGGTACGTTCTTCCCGTCTCGTGAGCCGACAGGGTTTGGAAGTTCGCCGCCAAGTTCCAACGGTTCCGCTCAGAGATGTCGCGCAATTCCTGCCCAACGTCTTCCTGAGTAAGTCCAAGCGCTTCCCGTGCTTTACTCAGACTCTCTGGATTCCATCCTGGTCGACCCCGAGTCACTGCCCCTCCTAGGCTTCAGTCGGCTCGATCCTAAGCACCATGATCGGCCGATGGAGAATGCAACGCTAATCGTGTAGCTACTCGTTGAAAGCTCGTTTAGTTCGCTTGATTAGCTATGAGTGATGGAGAGTTGCCGTAAGTAGCGGTTGTATTGCTCATGTCAGTCGACATCGACTCAAGGAGCAAGACCATGTGCGGCAACTGCGGTAGCAGCCTTCCCCCCGTCACCACTGGCGACGGGTGCGTGTGCCCCGGGTGCGGAGCCTGCCGGCGGTAGCGGTCAGGACGCCGAGTCCTCAAGGACTGCGACCCGCTCCGCCAGGACGCCGACCTGCTCTTGCAACTGCGCCACTTGCGCAGCCAAGGCAGCTACGTCCACCGGCATTCGGACCGCCCCCGGAGTCACGTCGGAACGGACGTAGACGCCCTTGCCCTGCTGACCCACGATCAGGTCTTCGTTGCGCAGGATCGCCAACGCGCTCTTGATCACGGTGTTTGACACGCCGAACTCCGCCTGTAGCTCGGCGAGGGATGGCAGTCGATCGTCCGGCAGGTACGTCCCCCGAGCGATCCGGGAGCGCAACTCCGTGGCGATCCGTTGGTAGGCGGCGACTCCGTCGCTTCCGGACACGTCAGTCCCCCTCATAGGTACCTGTAGCTCCAAGTCCACCACATCCGTCGAAGAATCTTCAGAGAACTACTTGACGCTCTTAGTGCTCTAAGAGCACTCTCTGAGAACGGGTAGACCTTCGGGTCTGTTCCCAAGATCAGATCCACATCTCTCTGCTTGCGACCTGCCAGGGAAGGCGGCTTCGGCTGCGCGCCCGTAAGTGCCGGGACAGCTCGTTTCTTGAGAACTGAATCCTGCGAGTGACCGCGGCCCCGGGTCGCTCGCGTCGGTCTGCACAGGGGCTTTTGCCATCCGTCGTTCGCGACGGGGCTACTTCATACGTGTTCCGGGGCGGCTGCCGATCCTTGCCGGGAGGCAGCCGCCCCGTGGGCCGTGACCTTC
>NZ_WWJX01000529.1 GCF_009865215.1 Streptomyces sp. SID3343
TCGGGCGGAACGGGTTCGGGCGGAACGGGTTCGGGCGGCGCGGGTCCGTCCGGTGTCGGTCCGTCCGGTGTCGGCGCAGGCCGACGCGTATCTCAGGTGAAGGACGCCGGCCCCCCGGCTACGCTGCGGGCCTGATGACCGACTCCACGACGACCACCCTCGACGACCTGTTCCGGCCCGACGACCTCCGTGCCGCACTCGCCGAGGGCTGGGTCGGGCGCAAAGCTCACCCCGAACTGCCGCTGTCCCTCTACTCGTACACGCGAAGGTGCGTCTTCGACAACGCGTGGACGCCGGTGACCACGCGCTGCCGCGGCTTGGTCGTCGAGGACGCCACTGGGCGCATCGTCGCGCACTGTCTGCCGAAGTTCTTCAACCACGGCGAGCACGGACGGGGCAACGCGTACGCGCCGCCGCTGCCCGACGGCGCGTTCGAGATCCTCGACAAGGAGGACGGCTCGCTCGGCCTGGTCTTCCACTACGCCGACCACTGGCGGGTCGCGTCCAAGGGCGCGTTCGAGTCGCAGCAGGCGGTCTGGGCGCAGGAGTGGCTGGACGAGCGCGACACCCGGGCGTTGGATCCCGCGCTCACCTACGTCACCGAGATCATCCACCCCGACAACCGCATCGTCGTCGACAACGGCGGCGAGCGAACCCTCGTACTACTCGCGGTATTCGGCCCCGGCGGCACCGAACGCCCCCTGGCCGCACACGCCGACGCGTGGGCGGCCGTCGGCGGTCGGGTGGTCGGGTCGTGGCCGGCGGTGCCGATCGCCGACGTCCTGCGCGCCGCGGCGAACGATCGCGCCCTCGACGGCACGGCCACGACCGGGAGCGCGGGGGAGGGGTGGGTGCTCCGCTACGCCTCGGGCCTGCGGGTGAAGGTCAAACTCACCGACTACGTACGCCTGCACCGGATCATGACCGGCGTCACCGAGCGCGACATCTGGCGCTACCTGGGCATGCAACGCTTCGCCGGTCGCGACCCGCGCCTGGTGGCGTACGCGCTGACCTGCTCGGAGCGCGAAGTCGCCGAACAGACGGCGCCGTTCGACGCGCTGCTGGACCTCGTGCCGGACGAGTTCGATACGTGGGTACGGGCTGTCGCGGCGGGACTCACCGAGCGCGCCCGGGAGTTGGACGACGCGACGCGCGCGGCGTTCACCCGCGTCGCCCACCTGGGCGAGGACGGCGCCGCCTTCGCGAAGGCGGCCCAGTCGGTGGGGGATCGGCAGATCACCGCCGGCCTGTTCCTGCTCCGGGACGGTCGCCCGATCGACCTCCCGATCTGGCGCGCCGTCAAACCCGAGACGGCGGCCCGGTTCGCGGAGGACGACCACGGCTGAGGTCGACCACGGCCGAAGTCGACCACGGCTGAAGTCGACCACGGCCGAGCGGCACGGCCGAGGGCGGTCACGGCCGAAGGCGAGCGGCGTCAGTCCCGATCGCGGTGCGCCGCGCGCCCGTCCACATACGCTTCGAGGCCGTCGAGCATCCGCTGCAACCCGAACTCGAAGGCCGCTTCGCCGTCGGTGGAGAACGCGTCCTCGGCGAGCGCGGCGAGCAGCGGATAGTTGCCGGAGGACATCGCGGTGGCCAGGATCGGCGCCTGGGCCTGCCAGAACTTCTCGTCGCTGACGCCCGTGCGCGCCGCCGCGCGTTTCTCGTTGAAGTGGCTGCGGGCCAGGCCGTTGACGAAGCCGCCGTCGATGATCGTCAGCACCGCCATCTTCTCGCGGTCCGACAGCGTGATGTCGCGGATGGCGCCGAGGGCGATTTCCAGCCCTGCCAGCGAGTTGGGCCCGAGTACGGGCCTCGCCTGGTCGACCCACAGCAGCCACGGATGGCGGGTGTACATCTGCCAGGTCCCGCGCGCGATCCGTTCCAGGGCCGAGCGCCAGCCGAGTTCGGGGTCGAACTCTTCGCCGTCGCACGGGTCGTTGACCTGATCGATCATCAGGTCGAGCAACTCGGCCTTGCCGGGCACGTACCGGTACAGGGACATCGTGCCCACGCCGAGCTCGGTCGCCGCGCGACGCATCGAGAGGGCTTCGAGCCCCTCGGTATCGGCGATGGTGATCGCGGTCGTGACGATCCGGTCGAGGGTGAGCCCCGGCTTGGGCCCTCGTGAAGGCTTCCGGTCGAGCCCCCAGAGCAGTTCGAGACTGCGCGCGAAGTCCCCGCTGCCGGTGTGATCGGTGCTGGTCATGGTCCCCCCATGGTAGGAGCAACCGACATCGCCGCCGGCCGGCGCGGGTGGCCGAGGGCCGCCGGCGGTCGCCATCCGCGCGGTGGCGGATGCGCGCCGAGGGGCGAGCCGCCCCGGGCGGACACGCCGGCCACGGCGGCCCCTCCGACGCCGCGATCCGGCCCGTCCGCAGCCGCTCGGGATGACGAACGGGACGAACGGGATGACGAACGGGCGATAACTGAGTACGGTGTACGCGCAATAGGGTACGGTGTACTCGGTTTGGGGGTGTGTCATGTTCGACGATGGATACACGGTCCTCGTGGAGGGCCTGGGCAAGTGCTATGCGGACACGTGGGTGTTGGCCGACTTCGATCTCGCGGTGCCTCGCGGGACGGTGTACGGGCTGCTCGGGCCCAACGGGGCCGGCAAGACCACGGCGGTGCGGATCCTGGCCACGCTGCTGCGGCCGGATGCCGGGCGGGCTCTGGTGGCGGGACGCGACGTGGTGCGGCAGCCGCGGGCGGTGCGGCGACGGATCGGGCTCACCGGTCAGCAGACGGCGGTGGACGAGAGCATCACCGGGCGGCAGAACCTGGCGCTGTTCGGGCGGCTGTTCCACCTCGACCGACCGCAGGCGGCCCGCCGGGCGGACGAACTCCTCGCCCGCTTCGGCCTGGCCGACGCGGCGGACAAGGGCGTCAAGGGATACAGCGGCGGAATGCGGCGTCGGCTCGACTTGGCCGCGAGCATGATTCTCGCGCCCGACGTGCTGTTCCTGGACGAGCCGACGACGGGCCTCGACCCGCGCGGGCGCAACGAGATGTGGGCCGCGGTGCGCTCGTTGGTCGCGGACGGGACGACCGTGCTGCTGACCACGCAGTACCTGGACGAGGCCGACCGACTCGCCGACCGGATCGCCGTGCTCGACCGCGGCCACAAGGTCGCCGACGACACACCGGACGCCCTCAAGCACGCCTTCGGCGGGGATCGGATCGAGGTCGTCCTGCGCGAGCCCGGAGACATCCCGCACGCACTCCGGGCGCTGTCGGGGGTGACCGTGAACGGCGCCGAACCGCGGATCGACCGCGACGACCGGCGGGTGAGCGCGCCGGTGGGCGACCGGGTGGCGGCCCTGACCGAGGTCGCCCGCCTACTCCGGGCGGACGGCGTCACGATCGAGGACATCGGGGTACGCCGACCGACCCTGGACGAGGTCTTCCTCGGCCTGACCGGCCACGCGACGACCGAGCCCGAATCCGATCCCGAATCCGAACCCAAGCCCGAATCCAAGCCCAAGCCGAAGCCCGAACCCGAGCCCGAATCCAAGCCCAAGCCCCAGCGCAGGCCCGACTGCCGGCCCGATCCCGATTCCGACCCCGATCCCGAATCCACAGCCGGAGATCCCGAAGCCAAATCCACAGCCGGAGATCCCGAAGCCAAATCCACCGCCGGAGATCCCGAATCCGAATCCACAGCCGGAAAGATGGCCGCGTCATGAGCGTCGCCCAACCGCCGCACATCCCGATCCAGGACGCCCCGGAGCGACGGCTGTACTGGGCGATCACCGACTGCCTGACCATGGTGCGCAACGAACTGACCCACATCGTGCGCCAACCGTCCATCCTGGCCTGGCAATTGGGCTTCCCGATCATGTCGGTCCTGCTCTACGTCTACGTCTTCGGCAGTGCGATGGACGTGGGCGGCGCGGACTACAAGGACTTCGCGCTGCCCGGCATGTTCGCGATGACGATGGCCTTCGGATTCACCAACACCGCGTCGGTGATGGCCATCACCAAGGACCTCGGCGTGATGGACCGCTACCGCTCGATGCCGATGGCACCCTCGGCGGTGGTGAGCGGACGCGGAGTCGCCGACGTCGTGGGCGCGTGCGTGGACCTCGTGGTCCTCGCCGTCATCGCCCTGGCCGTCGGGTGGCGGGCCGACGGAACGCTCGCCGAGGCGTCGGCCGCCTTCGCCCTCCTGATCCTGCTGCGCTTCTCGCTCACCTGGATCGGCGTCTTCCTGGGCCTGCTCGTGCCCAACGCCCAGGCGGCGGGGAACCTCTTCGCGGTGGCCTTCCCGTTCGGCATGATCTCCAGCGTGTTCACCCCGCCGTCGCTGATGCCGACCTGGCTGGGCGCGATCGCCATGTGGAATCCGGTCTCGTCCACCGCCAACGCGATCCGCGACCTCTTCGGCAACCCGTCCCCACACGGCGGCAGTTGGATCGAAGCCCATGCCGTCGCCATGGCCGTGGCCTGGCCCCTGATCATCACCGCGATCTTCCTCCCGTTGGCCATCCACCGTTTCCAAGCCCTCAGCCGCTGACGGACCCGCGGTGAAACGTCGCCGTTCACACAGAACCCCACCCGCGCGAACCTCGTCTGTTCGATGACGGCGATCCGATCGACGGACGCGGACGCATCAGGGAACGAGCGCGAGGGGACTGCGTGGACGGCGACGCGGAACGGGACTTCGAGACATTCGTACGGGCCAACGCGCATCGACTACTGCACGCGGCCACCCTCTTGACAGGCGACCGCGGCCGCGGCGAGGACCTGGTCCAGAACACCCTCGCCCGCACCTACCTGAACTGGCACCGCATCCGTCACGAGGACCCGCTCACGTACGTCCGCCGGGGCCTGGTCAACGGCCACCGGGACTGGTGGCGGCGAAAGCCCTCCCACGAAAGGCCGGTCGCCCACCTCCCCGAAGGCCGCGCCCCCGACGACCCGGCCGCCGAACACGCCCGCCGCGACGCGGTGTTGCGTGCACTGGCCGGCCTGACCAAGCGCGAGCGCGCGGTGATCGTCCTGCGCTACTACGAGGACCTCACGGAGGCCGAGATCGCCCGAGTCCTCGACATCGCCGCGGGCACCGTCAAAAGCACCGCCAACCGGGCACTCGGCAAGCTCCGCGTGTCGCCCCAACTCGTAGCCGCGGAGGCGACGTCGTGACCACCGAGCACTGGGACACCACGGAATTGCGCGCCGTACTCGCCCACGGGACACCGGACCCCGGCCCGACCACCGCCCTGACCGCGGCAGTTCGCCGCCGCGCGGTCCGGGTGCGCCGCAACCGCCTGGCAGCGGTGGCAACGGCGTGCGTCCTGGCGACGACGGCCGGCATCCTGGCCCTGGCCGACCCCTTCGGCGCCCCCGCCCCCGCAACCG
>NZ_WWJX01000530.1 GCF_009865215.1 Streptomyces sp. SID3343
CCAGAACCCACCCACCCCCCAAGACCTCCACCCCGCCCAAAGATGGACCCTCATCCTCGGCCGCCGCACAACAACCCTGAACGGCGCAGCCAAACGCGCAGCTCGGGCGCTGGACGAGCTGTACGGCACAGGCCAAGGCGAAGGCTCCCGCAGCGACCTGGCCGCAGGCCCCGGTGGAGGCGGAGGCCAAGAACCCCCGTACCCCGGCATCCGGGAATGGTCCGACGACCTGATCGCCCTGTTCGGCGACGCCATCCGCGAGGAGGTACTGGCCGCAGCCGCCACCACCGGCCGCACCGACGTACTCACCCACCTCGACCCCAATGCCGCCCGCCCGTCGGTCGAACTCCTCAAGTCCGTCCTCGACCACGCCGGCGGCCTCCCCGAGGCCAAACTCGCCCTGCTCCGGCCCCTCGTCAAACGAATCGTCGCCGAGCTGACCCGCGAACTGGCCACCCGCCTACGCCCCACCCTCACCGGCGTGACCGTGCCGCGCCCCAGCCGCCGCCCCGGAGGCGGCCTGGACCTCGCCCGTACCCTCCGAGCCAACCTGGCCGGCGCCCACCGCGCACCGGACGGCGCCGTGGTCGTCGTCCCGGAGAAGCCGATCTTCCGCACCAAGGCGAGCCGCAGCAGCGACTGGCGGCTGATCCTCGTCGTCGACGTATCCGGCTCGATGGAGGCGTCGACCATCTGGTCCGCCCTGACCGCGTCCGTCCTCGCCGGCGTCCCCGCGCTGAGTACGCACTTCCTGGCCTTCTCCACCGAGGTAGTGGACCTCACCGGCCATGTACACGACCCGCTCGGCCTGCTTCTGGAAGTCAAGGTCGGCGGCGGCACCCACATCGCCGCCGGACTCCGCCGGGCGCGCGAACTCGTCACCGTCCCCTCCCGCACCCTGGTCGCGGTGGTCAGCGACTTCGAGGAGGGCTACCCGATCGGCGGCCTCCTCGGCGAAGTCCGCGCTCTCGCCAACGCCGGTTGCCACGTCCTCGGCTGCGCGAGCCTCGACGACGCCGGCCGCCCGCGCTACTCGACCGCCGTAGCAGGCCAACTCGTCGCCGCAGGCATGCCCGTAGCGGCCCTCAGCCCCACCGAACTGGCCCGCTGGGTCGGGGAAAAGGTCCGATGATGCAAGCCCCCGACACCCAAACCCCCGACACCCAAACCCTCCCCCCGGTGGCCCCCGACGTCACCGCCGGCATCGTCGAAGCGCTGACCCCACGCCTGCGCAAACGCCTGGACGCAGCGATCACCAAGCTCGCCGCCTACCCGATCACCCGCGACGGCGACACCGTCCACATCACCGTCGGCGACGACGCCGAACTGACCCTGTACATCCCCACGGGCGCGGTCACCACGGCCGAAGACCTCCGTTGCTCGTGCCTCCTGGCCCCCGCCTGCGTACACCGCGCGGCAGCCGCCTCCGCCGCCCCCATCGCCGACCCCGACACATCAGCCGAACCCGACACATCAGCCGACCCCGGCACGCCAGCCGACCCCAGCGCATCAGCCGACCCCGGCGCATCAGCCGACCGAGGCACACCCCCCACCACCCCGGAACCCACCCGCCAGAAAACCGAGCAAACCCCCACCGCACCCACGACCACCCGGCCGACCCCAGCCGAACGCACCGCGGCCGACGCCCTGTGGACCGCCGGATCCGCCATCGTCGACGCCGGCCTCACCGGCTCCGGCGCCGTCCTCCAGGCCGCCCTCCTACGCGCCGCCCACACCGCCCGCCTGGCCGGCCTGCACCGCGCCTCGTCGGCCGCCGTGGCCACCGCGACCGGCCTGCGCACCGCCCGCAACGCCGACCCGGCCCACCGCCTGGCCGACCTCACCGCGTCCCTGCGCGAACTCCTGGACGTAGCACACGCGTTGCGCACGTACGACCCGACGACCACCACCCAGGTCACGGCGCCGGACACGCGCCCCGGCAGCCCGAATCCCGCGGCCTCCCCACCCAACGCAACAGGCGGCGAGGGTGGGCACACCTCCCCATCCGACCAACCCACAACCGCAACCCACCACACCCTGGCCACCCTCAGAGGCACCACCCGCCGCGCCTACGAACCAGCCGGTTCCCTACGCCTCTACGGCGTCTTCACCGAGCCGATCCTCACCACCGGCGGCTACGCCGGCGCAGTGACGACCATCCTCGACGCCACCGGAAAGATCAGGACCATCGGTGACGTGGCCCCCGGAGGCGCGGACCGCGCGACAAACGTCGCGGCCCGAGCCATCCGCGTCGGCGACACCTCGATCGACCCGATGGCGCTGACCCGAGCCGGCCTCGTGGTCTCCGGCGCGACCGAGTCCGCGAACGGCCGCCTGGGCGCCGGCCAAGGCGTCCGCGCCGCACGCGCCGGCGGCGCCGCGTGGACCGAGGACCCGCTCGACCGGCTGTGGACGGTCGCTCCCGGGGACCAGGTCGACCGCGTGATCCGCGCCCGCGACCTACCCCCCGACGACCGCCCCGCCGGCTCCGACCTGCTCTTCCTCGACGTCACCGTGCTCGGTACGACCGTCGGCGCGCGGGACCGCGTCGTCGCGGCCTGCGGGGATCTGACCGTCCATCTGCTCGTCGCGCACGACGACCCCGCGTTCGCCTACCGCGACAACCTGCGCCTGCTCGCGAGTTGGCCCGGACTGAGGCTGCGCCTGATCGGCCGGCTGGAGCCGACCGCGGAACGCGCGGTCCGAGTCCTGGCCGTCGGCGTGCCCCCGGGTGACGAAGGCCCGGTCCTGGTCCTCGCCCCGGACCGCCTCGGCCGCATCGACCTCGGCCTCGACCGCCTCCACCGCGCAGACCTCCCCAAAATCCCGCAAAGCGCCGATTCGGCCCGGATGATCGCGACAACCACCGCCCAAATCCCCAGCGCCCCGCTGTACCTGATGCACCGTCACGTCGAACGCGCGATCAGTGGCGGTCGCTCCGTTCTGGCCCTCGCCGGCTCGACCGCCGGCGACACCGCCCGACTACGGGCAGTGGGACTCGCCACGGGGGCCGAGCTCGTCGAACGCCTCACCCACGTGGCAGGGGGGCGCGAACGTGACGTATTCGGACGTCTCCTCCCCGGCGACAACGACCTTTTGTCCCGAGCCTGGCTGGCCGCAGCCGTGTACGCTCAAACCGTGGAAGGGGCTCTGACCAGGGCTGTTTGGTCATCTGAGACCCTTGCCCAGGTGCGCTGAGCCAATCGATTTCCGATCGACTACCGTCGGCGTGTATGGTTTTCCTGCTCGCCCCAATAGCTCAGTCGGTAGAGCGTCTCCATGGTAAGGAGAAGGTCTACGGTTCGATTCCGTATTGGGGCTCAGACGATGGGATCCCCGCCTGACCACAGGCGGGGGCCTCGTTGAGGCGGCGTAGCTCAGACGGTAGAGCAAGCGGCTCATAATCGCTGTGTCACCGGTTCAAGTCCGGTCGCCGCTACCAAGGCGAGCCGATACGGGGGAAACCTCGCATCGGCTGCTTTTGTCATGAACACCCTCTGACTGCAAGGAAGGCACTCCAGTGGCTGCCACCGACGTCCGCCCGAAGATTACGCTGGCCTGCGTGGAGTGCAAGGAGCGCAACTACATCACCAAGAAGAACCGGCGCAACGACCCGGATCGCCTTGAGATGAAGAAGCACTGCCCTCGCTGCAACGCGCACACCGCGCACCGCGAAACCCGCTGAGCGTTTCGCCCCGCGACACCGACGAGGCCACTCCCCGCAAGGGGGGTGGCCTCGTTGTCGTATCCTCCGCAGCGTCGCCTTCCGGGCCCGACGTCGGCGCGAATCCCGTCCCGACGCCGCCCCCGACGCCCATCGTCGCCACCGACCAGGGAGTACCGCTTCATGCCGCTGGACGCCAAGTTCATCGGGCGGACCTATCCGCCCACCGAGCCCTACGAGGTGGGTCGCGAGAAGATCCGCGAGTTCGCCGCCGCGATCGGTGACCCCAACCCCGCGTACCGCGACCCCGAAGCGGCCAAGCAGCTCGGGTATTGCGACGTGATCGCCCCGCCTACGTTCGCGATCGTCGTCACGATGCGTGCCGCCGACCAGGTGGTCTACGACCCCGAGCTGGGCCTGGACTACTCGCGTGTCGTGCACCGCGACCAGAAGTTCACGTACACCCGCCCGATCCGCGCGGGTGACCGACTGACCGTGGTGACGACCGTGGACGCCATCAAGTCGCTCGCGGGCAACGACATCCTCACCACCCGCGCCGAGGTCACCACCGCCGAGGGCGAGCACATCGTGACCGCGCTCTCCAGCCTGGTGTCCCGCGCCGCGACCGAAGACTCGGAGGCCTGATATGGCGGCGAAGATTTCGTACGACGACGTCGAGGTCGGTACCGAGCTGCCCGCGCAGAGCTTTCCGGTCAGCCGGGACACCCTCGTCCGCTACGCGGGCGCGTCCGGCGACTTCAACCCGATCCACTGGAACGGCCGGTTCGCGTCGGAGGTCGGCCTGCCCGACGTCATCGCGCACGGCATGTTCACCATGGCAGAGGCCGCCAGCGTGGTCACCACCTGGGCCGGCGACCCGGGCGCGGTGGTGGAGTTCGGCGTGAAGTTCACCAAGCCCGTCGCGGTTCCCGACGACGACCGCGGCGCGGTCATCGAGGTCACCGGCAAGGTCGCGGCCAAGCTCGACGACCGCCGAGTACGGGTGGACCTGACCGTCACCGCCGACGGCAACAAGGTCCTGGGCGTTCCGCGCGCGGTGGTCCAGCTCGCCTGAACGTCGGCCCGACCCGGGATGCGAGAATCCAACGGTGCAGCCTGAAACCGACGCGCCTCTCGCCTCCCTGACCACCCTCCGCCTCGGCGGACCGGCCGACCGGCTGTACACGGCCACGACGACGGACGCGGTGATCGAAACCGTACGCGCCGCCGACGAGCACGGCACTCCACTGCTCGTGCTCGGCGGCGGCAGCAACCTCGTGGTCGGCGACGAGGGCTTCGCCGGCAGCGTCTTGCGCATCGCGACCTCGGGGATCGCCCTGGACGGCCCGCAGGTCACCGTCGACGCCGGCGTCCCGTGGGACGACGTCGTCACCGCGGCCGTCGCCGCCGGCCTCTCCGGGATCGAATGCCTGGCCGGCATCCCCGGCAGCGCGGGCGCCACCCCGGTGCAAAACGTGGGCGCGTACGGTCAGGAAGTCGCCGAGACCATCACCGAGGTCGAGGTCTACGACCGCACCGAACACCGCCGCGCCACCCTGACCGCGGCCCAGTGCGGCTTCACCTACCGGCACAGCGTCTTCAAGGGCCACCACCGCTACGTCGTCCTGCGCGTGACCTTCCGCCTCCACGACGCCGCCGGCCTGTCCGCCCCGATCCGGTACGCCGAACTGGCCCGCACCCTCGGCGTCGACCCGGGCGACCGCGTCCCGGTGGCCGCCGCCCGCGACGCGGTGGTCACCCTGCGCCGCGGCAAGGGCATGGTCCTGGACCCCGCCGACCACGACACGTGGAGCGCGGGCTCCTTCTTCACCAACCCGATCCTCACCGTCGAGGCGTTCGCCGCCCTCGAACACCTGGCCGCCCAACACCTGGGCCCCGACGCAACCCCGCCCCGCTACCCGGCGGGCGAGGGCCTGCTCAAGACCTCCGCAGCGTGGCTGATCGAGCGCGCCGGCTTCCCCAAGGGCTACGGCACGGGCCCGGCCACCATCTCCACCAAGCACACCCTGGCCCTGACCAACCGAGGCCAAGCCACCACAAAAGACCTCCTGTCCCTGGCCCGAGAAGTCCGCACAGGCGTCCAGGAAACCTTCGGCGTAGACCTGACCAACGAACCCATCCTCATCAACGCTGCCCTTTAGTTAGAAGCCGGCTCGCGAAGCACCACTTTTCCTCCCCCGCTTCGCTCC
>NZ_WWJX01000531.1 GCF_009865215.1 Streptomyces sp. SID3343
AGTCGGGGCCGGTGGCAGACGGCGAGTGGCGGGTCGGGGTGTGGCTGTGGGTGGTGGGGCGTCTCGGGGTGGGTGGGCTGTGGGGTGCGCGGGTCGGGAGTGTGTGGCTCGGGGGGTTCGGTGGGGATTGCGAAGTGGGCCCCGGCGGGAGTGAACGGCGCTACGATCCTGGCATCGAAGGGCGGCGTCCGGTGATTACGGACCTCGGTCCAGGGCTGCGACCGATGGGTTGTTGCGTCGTAACGTGTCGACGCCCGTTGGGAGCCCGCCGCCTCGCGCAGCGAACTGCAGGGAACTGCAGCGAACTCGCAGCGAACGCGCACCATCGCAGGGGGCATCGACGGCCGGCCGCGGTCGCTCTGGGGGCTATGCAATGACGACGGTGATCTTCGTCCACGGTACGGGGGTTCGCGCGCCCGCCTACGCGCGCGAATTGGAGCGCCTGCGCTCGGCGTTGGCCGTCGTCCGCCCCGACGTGGTGGTCGAGCCGTGTGACTGGGGATCGGCGCTCGGTGCCTACCTGCACGCCGACGGGGTCTCGATCCCCGGATATCGCCCTACGTCGCCAGGGGCTCCGCCCGGCTGCGAGGAAGACCACGAGCGGGCCCGCTGGGCGTTGCTGTACACCGACCCGTACGCCGAACTCGCGCTCTTGGCAATGACGGCCCGGCCACGGCCGGTGTTCGTGCCCGGAGCGACCCCGCCCGGCGAGCGATTCGCCGCCCGAGTTGCGCAGTTGCCCGACGCGGCCGACGTGCGCGTCGCGTGGGCCGACGGGTTCGCCGGCCCCGAGTCGGGCGCGGTCGTGTTCGGCGGCTCGGTGGATGGGTTGCCCGGCTCGTCGGTTTCCGGTGGTGGTGTCGAGGGTGTGGGCGGCGGTGGCCGCGTGTCGGGGGTGGTTGGGCTCGGCGGCTCGGTGGATGAGTTGCCCGGTTCGTCGGTTTCCGGTGGTGGTGCCGAGGTTGTGGGCGACGGTGGCCGCCAGTCGGGTGCGGTCGTGTTCGGGGGCGTGGTGGACGCGTTGCCCGGCTCGTCGGGTTCCGGTGGTGTCGAGGGTGTGGGCGGCGGTGGCCGCGTGTCGGGGGTGGTTGGGCTCGGCGGCTCGGCGGATGAGTTGCCCGGTTCGTCGGTTACCGGTGGTGGTGCCGAGGTTGTGGGCGACGGTGGCCCCGGGTCGGAGGCGGTTGGGCTCGGGGTTGCGGTTGACGAGTTGCTTGGTTCGGTGGTCTTCCGGGGCGTCGCCGACGGTCTGGCCGTCGAGGGGATGGGCGGTCCGGCCCGCCTCGTCGGTCGAGCGCTGGCCGCGTGGGGCGCCGCGCGCACTCCCGGAGGGCCCGGTGCCGTGCCCGTGGCGGCCAGGGACGCGTTCGTGGACGCGGTGGTGGACCACCTCGTCGCCGGCGACGAGCGTGGCATCGGGGACGCGGTGGGGGCGGTGCTCGGCTTCACCGCTCGGGCCGCCCAACGGGCCGGTGGCTCCCGATGGGTGGTCAACCACCGCAGCGCGCTGAGCGAACGCGCGCTCGGGTTCACCGGCGACATCCTGGCCTACCTCGTCCGCGGCGCGGCCGTACGCGCACTGATCGCCGACCGGGTACGCGCGGCCACCGGGCCGGTGGTTCTCCTCGGGCACAGTCTCGGCGGAGTCGCCGCCTTCGACCTGCTTGCCGGCGGGGTGAACGGGCCGACCGGGCGCGAGCCGCCGTTCGGGCGCGAACCATCGGCCGGGCCGTGCGGGTTCGAGCCTTCGGGCGTCGACCTGTTGGTGACCGTGGGCTCCCAGGTCCCGGTCCTGTACGAACTCGACGCCCTGCCTTCACGGCCCTACGGGACCGGCCTGCCCACCGAATTCCCGCCTTGGATCAACATCCACGATCCGCGCGACCTGCTGTCCTTCGTCGGTGAACAGATCTTCGCGGGCCGAGTCCGCGACGTGGAGGTCGACAACGGGCAGCCCGTCTCCCAGGCGCACAGCGCCTATTGGGCCAATCCGAAGGTGCATCAGGTGCTGGCTCGGGAGATTCCCCGATGAGCGGCAACGATCGTGACCTCCGACGCGTGCGTAGTCGCCCCGGATGGGCATCATGCGGATACGCCCCGAGACGCGAGGCGCGGCGGAGGGCGCCCGAGCCCCCTCGCGGCGACTCGCGCACCGGCACCCGGCCCGGACGCGGGCACCGTGCCCCAGGGCGCGCACCGGCGCACCACGCGTGCCGCGATCGGCGACCGAGCCGATCAACCCGACACCCGTACTCGCGCCGGCCCGGATCGCTCGGGACACGGGGATGCGAGGGGGGAGCCCGCGTGGGGGACGGAGCGGCGAGTTCGGCTCGACGTCGGATCCTGGGGGAGATGGTCGAACTGCTCGCGGGCAGCCAGGCGCTGTTGGGAGCGGAGGCTCGGTTGCAGTGGCGCGGATTCGTGTCGCAATGGCTCGGCGGGCTCGACCTGGGCGACTACGCGACGGCGCGGCAACAACTCGCCGACACGGTGTTCACGGCCGCCCGACAGCCACGCGGCCTCGCCGTGGTGTGCGAGGCAACCGACATGCTCGTCCCCGCGATGCGCGATCGGTCGCGGCTCCTGCTGCACGAGTGGGAAGCGCTCGACCTGTACGGGGAGACACCGCGCTGGGAGACCCTGCGCCGCGCGTTGGATCTCACGGTGCCCGACCTCGGTCGGCTGATCGGCGTGGTCACCCAGGATCGGGTGCGGCTGCCGGGCTACTGCACCAACGGCTGGCACGCGTTCGTCCTGCTCGCGGGCCACAACGCCGACGCGTCGGGCCTGCCGCCCGGCATGCTCCTGATCGAGCACCTGCTGCATCGCCCCGAGGCCGCCGACGTGGTGGGCGAACTCCGCGCCTGGAACGATCATTTCGCGGCCGCGTGGAGCCTGGTCGACGGACCCGGCGGCCTCGCCGAGCTGCGCGTGCGCCTGGCCGAGGACCGTCGGGCCCAGGACCGATCCGCCGCGTTGGGCGGCGCGTTCGTGGATCCCGACGACCCGCCGCCCGACATTCGCGCGATCAAGGTGTTCGTGAAGGTCGCACCCGACCTGGCGCCGGTCGCCCGGCCGGACGGCCCACCCGACGACGCGGGCCCGCGCTACCGGATCTCCGCCGCCGTCGGCTACGCCGAATCCACCGGTCTGGTCCGCGCTTCCGACTGCGAGCCCAAGGAATCGGTGTCCGCCGGTGAACTGGCGGTGGCCGTCGCGAAGATGCTCAATCGACTGGAGCACACGTGGGCTTCGCGCTCCGAGCGAGTGGTCCTGGAATTCTTCCTCCCGGTCGAACTCCTCAACGAGCCGGTCGAATGGTGGGACGGTGACCCCGACATCCCCTACGCCAATCCACTGCTGAACAGATACCGCAGGATCGCGATGCACAGCCTCGACCGGGTGCAGCGGCGCGAACTGCACCACCCGTGGCGGGCGCGGTGGGCGGTTTGGAAGGAACAGAGCCAAGGGGGCGGCGATCCCGTACACGCGTGCGTGTCGCAGGGCCTGTCCGCCCGCGAATACCTCGGCCGGCTGGACGCGCGCATCGGCCGCCGGGAGGCCATCGTCGGCATGCTGCTCAGCGAGGCGCCCACCACGACCGCGGGATCCGTGGGACTCCAGGAACTGAGCCTGGGGCTGCGCAAGGGCGTGCCGGTGTTCATCTGGCACCGCTACGACAGCGCGTCGGCGAAGTTCCGCAGCATGGTGGACGAGGTCTTGGTCGGCGAAGGGCTATCCAACCTTCCCGAGAGTGCGCAAAAGTGGAAAGCGGACTCCGCCGCCGGGGATGCGGACTCGCTCGAAAGCCTGATCGTCGATCACGTCAACGTCGTGTGGGACGACCCGGAGCAGCTCTTGGACGGTGGCCCGTGTGCTCCAGCGGCCTTCGTAGGGGGGTTGGAATGAACGTGCCGTTGCAGGATGCCGGATCCGATGGTGCGCCGGAGCCGACGCGCCGCCCCGTTGTCCGCTATCACGGAACCGGCGGGACACTCGCCGCCGAGACCGCCGAGACCGCCGAGACCGCCGAGACCGCCGAGACCGCCGACGCGGTCGACGCCGACGACACCGGCTACGAACAGCGTCCCTGGCCCGATGGTCCCAGGTGGCGCACCTTCACCGGCGGCCCCTGCCTGCCGGAACCTCCCGATGACGACGAGGCGGACCGCCGATTGGGACCGGCCTCGATGCCGCGCGAGCCCACCGCGGCGGAGGTGCGCCTGGTCAACGCCGCGCTGCTGCTGCGCCGACCGCTCCTGGTGACCGGGCGCCCCGGAGTCGGCAAGTCCGGTCTGGCCTACCGGATCGCGCGCGAACTGCGGCTGGGCCGAGTGCTCCAGTGGCCGGTGTCGACGCGGACGACGCTGACGTCCGCGCTGTTCGAGTACGACGTCCTGGGCCGGGCGCAGGCCGGTCAGGCGTGGTACGCCGCGCAGAGCACGCTCGGCCGGGCCCCGACCGGCGACGAGGACGGCGACCGGCCGCCGGACATCGGCGAGTTCGTGCAACTGGGGCCGCTGGGTACGGCGTTGCTACCGTGGCGGCTGCCGCGCGTGGTGCTCATCGACGAGATCGACAAGAGCGACCCCGACCTTCCGAACGACCTGTTGCACTTGTTCGAGGACGGTTGGTATGCCATTCCGCCCCTCGTTCGAGTGAAACAGCAGGCCCCGTCGGTGACCGTACACACCGCCGATCCGGGCGGATCCGCCTCCGTTGTCGACGGAATCGTCCGGTGTCATGCATTTCCCATCGTGATCATGACATCCAACGGTGAACGCGAGTTCCCGGCGGCCTTCATGCGTCGCTGCCTACGGTTGGATGTCGAGGACCCCGACAGGGCAGCATTGAGCGCGATGGTCGCCGCCCAGTTCGGGGGCGAACTCGACGCCACGCAAAGGGACCTCGTCCGTAGATTCATGGAACACAGCGACAAGGTCGGCGGTTTGGCGGCCGACCAACTCCTCAACGCGGCACACCTCGTGACATCGGGTGCCTACCGCGCCGGTGACACGGACGGCGCCGAGTGGCAGGCGGTGTTGGAGGCGATCTGGCACCCGCCCAACGGCGACGGGACGGGGTGACCGTGGCGAGCGAACGAACCGCCCAGCCGCAGGACCCCGTACCGCAGTCGACGCCCACCGGTAGCAACGGCGGCACCAACGGCGGTACGGACGGCGCTCCCGACACCCGCACCGGCGCGTCGACCGGACCACCGCTGACCGGACTCGACTGGCGCGACGTCGCCGACACGGTGTGGTTGGCGACGAACCACCCCGACCTGGTCACCGACGAGAACGATCACCCGCGTGAGCGCCAAGAGCGGATCACCGCGCCCGAGCAGACGAACGACGAGGAAGCGAACGACGAGGAAGCGAACAACGGGCAGGCGAACAACGGGCAGGCCAACAACGAGGAGACGAACAACGAGGAGGCGAACGACGAGGAATCGAAGCCGGGTCCGCCCGCCCGCCCCCCGAACCGCGAGGACGACGACCCGAACGCCGGCGACCCGCCGCAGCCGGCCGACAGCGACCGCGACCCCGCAACCGACCCGGCAACCGACGGCCGCACCCCGCCCCCCGGCCCGGAA
>NZ_WWJX01000532.1 GCF_009865215.1 Streptomyces sp. SID3343
GGACCGCCGAGCTCGGGCGGGTCGGCGGACCTGCGGGGCGACGTCCGCGGCGGGCGCGCGGGTCTCGGGGGGGTGATCATGGTTCGAATCCGGTCGCGCCCCCGGCCGCCCCACTTCGCTCTTGCCGACCGTACTCCTTGCCCCGCAGAGCTGAACAGAATCCGCCGCACGCTACGCAAGACGTAGAGGGCCGCGGCACATCCGCCACATGATCACAAAAGTCCAAGCGTGACCGAACAATGTCGCTCTCTATCGTGCAGTTCAGGCAGTCGTCGCCCGGTGTCCGGCCCGGCGTCGGACCGGCTCGGGAGCGGCATGGAACCGGCCCGGGGCCGGCACGGGACGGCCGAACCGGTGAACTCCGGCTCTTGCGGGCGTGTCCCCGTGAACCGGGGTACGAATGTGTGCAAGACACTCGGCATGGACACCACCTCTGCCTCGTCGCGCCGCACCTTCCTGTTGGGTGCCGCCGCCTCGCTCGGCCTGCTCGGGGCCGCGGCCCCCACCGCCTTCGCGGGCAGTGATCGCCCCACGCCGCGGCCCGCCTTCGTCCCCGAACCCGTGCGCACCGTCGAGGCCGGGCCACTGGGCATCGCGGTGACGTTCGACGACGGACCACACCCCGAGTTCACCCCGCAGGTGTTGCGCGTGCTGCGCCGCAATCGCGTCCGGGCGACGTTCTGCGTCGTGGGTACGGAGGTCGAGAAATACCCGGACCTGGTCCGTGCGATCCACCGCCATGGCCACACGATCGCGTGCCACTCCTGGTCGCACGCGAACCTCCAGGAACTCACGCCCGCCGGTGTGGGCGAGGAAGTGGAGCGCGGCCTTGCCGCGATCGGGCGGGTGCTACCGGGCTACCGCGTCGGTTGGTTCCGCGCTCCGTACGGCCGTTGGTCGTCGGAGGTGATGGGTGCGATCCGCGCTGCGGGGCTGCGTCCGCTCGGCTGGTCGGTCGACCCGCGCGATTGGGAACGTCCCGGTACGGACGAGATCGTCAGGCGCGTGCTGGCCGATGTGGAGACCGGCTCGATCATCCTCAACCACGACGGGGGCGGCAACCGCGATCAGACCGTCGCGGCCCTGCGACAGTGGCTGCCGGAACTGTCGTCCTTCGGCTACCGGTTCGTCCAGCCGGCCTGATCGACCGCCCGTCGGCACACCCGGTACGGGCACGCAACGCCCGGACCACCGCGACCTGTTCGCGTCGGCCGGCGGGCCGGCCACGCCGATCGGCCGGCGCGGACAGGGGAACCGAGGCCCACACCGCCGTCGGTTCCCCCTCCGCGGGGACCGCACCCGCAGGTGCGGCGATGGCCTCGCGACGGGACGGGGGAAGGAGCACCCGCCGCGAATCGGCCACGACCCACATGATGTCGACATCCGAACTGGCCCACATCGTCCGGACGTTGCGGGTCCGCATCCACCGAGGGGATGACGTCCGACAGAGCCCTACTCCACCGCCGCACGCACCCCAGCCACCGCCCCACCCGGCCGTCCGCACTCCCCGCCGCCCCCGCGCTCGACCGCCCACCCACCACGCCGCCCAAATGCCGAACCGACCGCCCGGCCCGCACCGCCCGGCCTCCCCCGCACCGCTACACCCGCGTCGTCCACGCCGAGCGCGACGTCAGGGCACGGCAGCCGGCGCACCCTCGGCCACCTCCCCGCCCGGCCATCCGCACTCCCCGCCGCCCCCGCGCTCGACCGCCCACCCACCACGCCGCCCAAACGCCGAACCGACCGCCCGGCCCGTACCGCCCGGCCTCCCCGCACCGCTACACCCGCGTCGTCCACGCCGAGCGCGACGTCAGGGCACGGCAGCCGGCGCACCCTCGGCCACCTCCCCGCCCGGCCGTCCGCACTCCCCGCCGCCCCCGCGCTCGACCGCCCACCCACCACGCCGCCCAAACGCCGAACCGACCGCCCGGCCCGTACCGCCCGGCCTCCCCGCACCGCTACACCCGCGTCGTCCACGCCGAGCGCGACGTCAGGGCACGGCAGCCGGCGCACCCTCGGCCACCTCCCCGCCCGGCCGTCCGCACTCCCCGCCGCCCCCGCGCTCGACCGCCCACCCACCACGCCGCCCAAACGCCGAACCGACCGCCCGGCCCGTACCGCCCGGCCTCCCCGCACCGCTACACCCGCGTCGTCCACGCCGAGCGCGACGTCAGGGCACGGCAGCCGGCGCACCCTCGGCCACCTCCCCGCCCGGCCGTCCGCACTCCCCGCCGCCCCCGCGCTCGACCGCCCACCCACCACGCCGCC
>NZ_WWJX01000533.1 GCF_009865215.1 Streptomyces sp. SID3343
GCGGGTGGGAACAACTCCCGCGCCGCAGGCCAAACGGCGCCGCAGGCCAACCGGCAGGCCCGGGTCGTACCGCCACCGCCGCCCGCCGCCCAAAGGCCACACGGCCACACGGCCACACGGCCACACGGCCACACGGCCACACGGCCACACGGCCACACGGCCACACGGCCACACGGCCAAAAGCTACCCCGCCTCGCTCAGGTCCTCGTCCGAAGAGGCGGCCAAGGCGTCGGCCAATACCGGGTGAACGTCGAACAACCGCCGCAACCCCAACGCCGTGAAGACCCGATTGACGTGGTGGTCGTTGTTGCGCGGCATGACCAACCGCAACGAGCCCCCGGTGGACCGCAGCAACCGCCGCGCCGCCACCAACGTCCCGATCCCCGTCGAATCGCAGAACTCGACCCCGGTGAGTTCGAGCACGATGCGATGATGGCCCTCGGCCACCGCGCGTCTGACGTGTTCGCGCAGTTCCGGCACGACCGCGTAGTCCACCTCGCCGGCCACGTGCAGCACGGTCCAGCCCTGGAGATCGGCGTCCTTGATCACCTGAAGAGTCACGTGCCGACAGTCCCCTCGCCCGATCCTGGCCGTGACCGCGTGGCGGGCTGAGTGGAGCGACCGGTGACCCGTCCCCCGTCGGATGCACCGACGGATCCGGGAGCAGTCCCAGTCACGCGGCTCGGAAACCGGGTGGTCGGCCCGGCCTGTGACCTACCGTAGTGGGCGACCAGGCCGGCCGCAGTGACGATCCGGTCACGTACGGATCTCGTTTGCAGCGTACACGGATCTTCCGGGCACCCCGCAGCACCAACCACTCCGCTTTTCGCACCCACCCCATGACGGACCGTCACATCGGACGGTCCGTCACATCCGCGCGGCCCACCTCGGACGAACCGTCAAATCCCGGCCCACGGCACCTGCGTGACCACCGTGCACGACCCGGGCGCGATCTCGGTGAATCCCGCGTCCCGCACCACCGGCCGCCCGCTCGCGGTCAACGCCGGCCACGCGAGCGGATCCGCGACCCGTACCGCGAGGTCGAAATCGCGCGCCACCCACGCCTCGCGCGCCGCCGGACCCATCTCCATCCACGCGATGTGCGCGCCGTGTCCGACCTGCGCCATGGCCTTGCCTGCCGTCATCTCCAGGGCCGGGTTGAGCCACAACACCGCCTGTCCGACCGCCGGCGCCGGCGGCGGCGTGGTCGGCGCGTCGAGGTCCGTCCCCGACACCTGGAGCTTGACCAACTCCTTGGGCCACGCGTCCAGCGGGATCGGCGGATACACCCGAACCTCCGCGCTCGCGTGCGCGATCGTGATCCCCGGCAGCGTCCCCGCCCGTCGCCACTCCGCGCCGCGGGCCCGCCGCACCACCTTGCGAATGCGGTTGTCCTGCCACGCCCGCACCGCGTCGTACCACTCGCCCTCGGGCGCGGTGGAGCGCTCGTCGGCCAACAGGACCAGGACCGCGCGCGCCGCCGCCTCCAGCGCGTCGGTACGCGCCGGCGGCGCGTCCTTCTCGATGTGGACGACGAGCGGCAGGACGTATTCGACGGTGCTGTCGAGTTCGATGGTGCTCACGAGAAGATCATGCCCGGTCGAACGAGCCGAATCGAACGCCCTGTCCGCCGCGCACCCACCAGC
>NZ_WWJX01000534.1 GCF_009865215.1 Streptomyces sp. SID3343
TCCGCCGCGCCGGCACCGCCCACCGCGCCGCGACATCGGATCGAAGCACAGGCGCGTACCCCTGGCGCACGCGCGGCCCCGGCGCGACTCACCGCCCCGCCACCGGGCCGCGCGCGTTCGCTCACACCTGTACAACCCCCAACGCCCCCGGCCGCGTGCGCACGCGACCGTGTACGCCCGCCCACACCGAACCGAGGCGGCGCACCGCCACTCTCACTCGCCCGCACCCGTCCGCGACCGTCCCTCCCCGCCCCGAACGCCCTCTCTCCCGCCGTCCGAAAAATCATTCGCCTCTCGGATTGCGCAGCCCCGCTCGGTACGATGCGCGGGGGAACGAACGCGTGGCGGTGCGGACACCATCCGTGACCATTGCGCGCGTGGCGGGCAGCGTAACGGGAGAAGCTGTAAGAGTCGTCGCCGACACAGGCGCGGACGGCGACTCGGACGGCGGCGGGGAATGAGCGCACCGGGTCATCGGCAGGCGGGTCGGAATCCTCTCGAACTCCCCTCGGGGACGTCTCGGACTCCTCTCGGAGACGTGGGGACGCGGGAGGGATCGACCCGGGGGAAGGGGGGTCCACCGTGGGACAGACCGAACGTGGCGCACGTACCGGAAGCCCGGCCGAACTGGCCTGGTTGCGCGGGATGGACGCCTATGTCGCCGGCGAGTACCAACAGGCGGAGGTGCAGTTCCGGGCGGCCGTGGAGGACGATCCCGGAATGGCCGACGCGTGGCTGGGGTTGCACGCGCTCAAAGTGGACGTGGCCGTCGCGGTGGTGGCCATGCACACCCACCGCGAGCGCTTCGGCGAACAACGCGCCAAGTACGGGCGGCCGCTGAACTCGTGGTATTGGCTGGGCTGGTGGGTGCAACTGGTCCTGGAGACCCCACGCGACCTCTCGCTCGCGCACGCGTCGCACTGGCTCGACGGCCGCCACCTGGCCGAGCTCGACGCCGCGCTCGCGCTGTGCCCGCCCCCCGAACAGGACGCCGCGACGCGCTTCCTGTTGGCCTGCCGGGCCTACCTGGGCAAGGACTGGCAGCAACTCCTGCGGCACACCGCGGGCTTGGACGACGACGCGCTCCTGGGCGTCGAGGCGGGCCTGTTCGCGGGCATGGCCCGGGTCCGGCTGGGCCTGTACGCCAAGGCCGAGCAGGTGCTCGCGACGGCGCTCGTGCGCTGCCGCTCCGAGCACCCGCAGCGCAAGGAACTGCGCTACTGGCTCGCCCGCGCGTACGAGGAGACCGGCCGCACCCCCGCCGCCCTGCCGCTGTATCGCGCCGTCCACCAGGCGGACCCGTCGTTCATGGACACCGCCGCCCGGCTGTCCTCGCTCGCGGCGGGCGAACCGCTCGACGAGTACGGCGGGATGACCGCCCGCCTGGCCGGCCCGCCCGCGAGTCGCGGCTC
>NZ_WWJX01000535.1 GCF_009865215.1 Streptomyces sp. SID3343
ATCCGACCCCGCCCGAGCACCGCGACCCGGGCGCCCGCGAGGCGGCGCACCGGCAGCCTCTCGGGCAGCGTGCCCCAACCACCGGCGCGCAAGTGCGCGTCGTACTGCGGGAGTCGGCGCCACAGCGACAACGCGAGGGCCATCGAGTGGGTGGCGACCTCGTCGACGCAGTAGTCCGGCACGCGGGTGACGTCGATGCCGAGTTCGGCGCACGTCGCGGTGTCGATGTTGTCGAGTCCGGCGCCCAGGCGAGCGACCACCGCGAGCTTGGCCGACGCCTGGATCACCCGTGCGGTGACGCTCGCGAAGCACGTGAGGATCGCGTCGGCGTCGTGCGCGGCGGCGGTGAGGGTGTCCTCGTCGGCGGCGCTCGCGAGGTGCACGTCGAAGCCGGCCGGTTCCAGCACGGAGCGTTCGATGTCCAGGTCGGGCCACACGACGTCGGTGATCAGCACGCGGCGGGCACGCGGCGCGGGCGCGTTGGTGCCGGCGGCGCTCATCGCCGCCACCCCCCGTAGGTCACTCCGTCGAGGGCTTCGATCTCCAGGAGTCGGTTGTACTTGGCGAGGCGTTCCGAGCGCATCAGCGAGCCGATCTTGATCTGGCCGGCGTTCCAGCCCACCGCGAGGTCGGCGATCACGTCGTCCTCGGTGTCGCCGGATCGGGCGGACACGATGGTGGCGTAGCCGTGTCGGCGGGCGGCGGCGAGGGTGGTCTCGGTGCGGCCGAGGGTGCCGATCTGGTTGGGCTTGACCAGGACGGTGTTGGCCACGCCGAGTGCGGCGGCGTGGTCGACCCGGTCGGCGGAGGTGGCGAACAGGTCGTCGCCGACGAGTTGCAGGTGTCCGAAGCGCCGGGTGGCGTCGGTCCAGCCGGCCCAGTCGTCGTCGCCGAGCGGGTCCTCGATCGAGACGATCGGGTAGGTCTTGGTCCAGGCTTCGAGGGTGTCGAGGAATTGTTCGGGCCGGTCGATCTGGGTCGCGGCGACGTCGATGGCGACGCCGACCCGCTCGCCGACGTCGTCGATGGCGCGGCTGAGCAGTTCGAGCGGTTCGGCGTCGTCGCCCGCGAGTACGGCCAGGCCGCCCTCGTCGGCGACCAGGCGCGACATGAGCGTGCCGTGTCGCTCGGCGGTGAGTTCGGCGGCGCGCCGGCGGACCCGCCAGACCACGTCGATCGCCTCGGCGAAGCTGCCGGCGGCGAGCGGTACGGCGAGGAAGTCCTGGATGCGCACGCCTCCTTCGGCGTGCCGGCCGCCGGAGAAGATGTTGACCATCGGGCACGGCAGGGTGTGCGTACCGTCGCCGAGCCGGCGCCACAGCGGCTGCCC
>NZ_WWJX01000536.1 GCF_009865215.1 Streptomyces sp. SID3343
CCGGGACCGGGGCCGGGGACCGGAGCCGGGGACCGGAGCCGGGGACCGGAGCCGGGGACCGGAGCCGGGGACCGGAGCCGGGGACCGGAGACCGGAGCCGGGGACCGGGGCCGGGACCGGGACCGGGACCGGAGCCAGAGCCAGAGCCAGGGCCTGGGCGACTTGTCCTCAGCCCGCCGCCTCCCGCAGGGCCTGTTGCAGATGTGTGACGCGGTGGCGGGTGGGTTCTGCCGCGACCGCGGCGGCCAGCGCCGGGCCGGCCGCGTGGACGATCGAGACGTGCCGCTCGCCGCGGGTGACGAGGGTGTACATCAGAGCCCGCGTGTACGCTTCGGCTCCCTCCGCAGGCAACACCACGACCGCGCCGGGACGCCGGACGCCGAGCGACTGACGGGCGGTCAGGGCCCAACCGTGGCGCAGCGCCTCGGGCCGTAGCGCCTCCGGGGCGTCGCTGCCGAAGGACACCACCACCCGGCCGTCGGGAAGGGCCTCCCGAACAACGCCTTGCACCACGCCCGTTCCCCCATCCGGCGCGACCCGTACGACGCGGTCGCCCACGTCGATACCCGGTCCCGGGTTGAGCCTGGCCTTGAGCGCCACGTTGAGCGCGGTCGCACCTGCCGGACCAGTCGCGAGCGGGGCCACTACCAGTACATCGGCGGCCGCGATCCCGATCGCGCGCGGAATCGAGTCGGCGACGAGCTGGGCGCAGCGATGCGCCGCCTCCTCACCGGTCTGCGCGGGGACCAGCACGACGCGGCGGTCCGGATCCTGGATCGGCGGCAGCCTGCCGTCGCGAATGCCGTCGGCAAGCCCTTCGAGCGGCCCTTGCGGAACGACCGGGGCGACCAGCGCCCTCAGCATGCCGGTGGCCGCCAGGTCGGTGAACACCCGCCCGGGGCCGGTGGATTCGAGCCCTGCGGCGTCCCCTGCGAGCAAAAGGCGGGCGCCGTCCGGTACCGCTTCGAAGATCGCGGCGGCGGCCGTCACGTCGAGCAGCGTCGCGTCCGTGACCACAAGCAGATCGAGTTCGAGCGTACCGTCCGGTCCACGCTCCAGCGCGGCCAACTCCCGGAGCCCCAGGGCCCCTTCCCCCAGCCGACTACGACCGTCGGTGGTCGGGGCCACGAGCGCGACCCGTAGCCCGGCCGCCCGGGCGCTCGCGGCGGCGGCCAGTACGGCGGCCGGAGGCTCCTCGCCGGGGCCGGCCGCGTACAGCACGACGCCCGTCGTGTTCAGCGCCCGGTCGAGCTTGCCGTCACCGATCTCCGGCCAGGGCTCGACCGTGGACAAGAGACGAACGACAGCCTCGGCAATGGCCTCCTCGGCGAGCGCGTAGTCGTCCAAGGCCAACAAAACCCCACCTGCGGCCGCCAGTTCGTCGGGTTCCATGAACTCGTCGTCGAAGTCGTCGTCGAAGTCGCCGCCGTCGGGATCGCCGTCGGGGTGGTCCCCGCCGCCCTCGGTGTACTCGTCGGCTCCCCCCGCCGGCCCTGCCGCAGCGAAGGCCATCACGCGCCCCTCGGCGAGTATGGCCCGCAAGGCGGTATCCGGATCCCCCACCTCGAACCGCGCCAACGCGGTCCGAACGGCATCGGCCTCGATCGCGGTGTCCCCCTGCCGAGCCGCGCGCCGCAACAGCCACATCACGATGGCCCGGACACGCCGGGGATCCTCCGCCGCCCACGCCCCGGCAAGGGCCCCGCGCGCGTACAGATCCGCCTGCTCAGGCCCGAACCCGGGCACACCCAGCAAGGCCCAGGGGTCCCCCGCCAACAACTCGGCTGCGTCGGCGCCGAGCGCGGTCACCACTTGCGGAGCAACCCGCTCGGGCGCACCGGCCGCCACCAGCAGCCGACCGACATCAGCAACCACAGCCCCAAACGACCGCCGGGTGTCGGGCTCGCCCGCAGCACGCCGATGACCGGGACTGTCTCCTCCGCTTCCTCCGCTCCCGAACCGAGTGCCGGCGGTCACCGATCCCGACCCGGCATCAACTCGGATGCCCCCGGCCTCAGTCCCACGCGCGGTGTTGCCGGTCCCGGCCCCGCTCCCAGGCCCGCCATCACCGCCGGGGACAGCACCAACACCACCGAGAGCACCGCTCTCCCGCGCAGGTTCCGCCCCACCGAGAACACTGCTCTCCCCGGCTGAGTCCGCCGCCCCAGCGCTCGCCGCATTTCCGAGAGCACTGCTCTCCCGCGCAGGTTCCGCCCCACCGAGAACACTGCTCTCCCCGGCTGGCTCCGATGCCCCGGCACTCGCCGCATTTCCGAGAGCACTGCTCTCGCGGTTTCCCGCCGAGCGCGGAATCTCCCCTCCATCTTCGAGAGCACCGCTCTCGTCATCCGAACCTCTCCCAGGGTCGGCGGGCCGCTCCACTTCGAGAGCACTGCTCTCGCTTTCCCATCCTCGCGCACCGGTGGTTTCGCCTCCACCGGCACTTTCGAGAGCAGTGCTCTCGTCGCCTGGTTGGCCTGCAACGGGCACTCCGGCAACTCCGAGAGCACTGCTCTCACTGTCGGGACTGGAAACGCCCTCGCCCTGGCCCTGGCCTTGGCCCTGGCCCTGGCCCTGGCCTTGGCCCTGGCCCTGGCCCTGGCCCTGGCCCT
>NZ_WWJX01000055.1 GCF_009865215.1 Streptomyces sp. SID3343
CTGCCCCGCCTGCCACGCCCCCCGCCGCGACACCTACTGTGCACGGCCGCGCGGACGGCCCGGGCCGGGTGGCCCGAGCACACCACCGCCCACCGGAGCGGGCCTTGTCACCACGTCGTGTGGCGGTCTCCGCGTCGTGTGGCGGTCTCGCCGTCGCGTGGCGGTCTCCTCGTCGTTCGTTCCCGCCCGGTTCGTGATCATCGGGAGCCGATTCGGTCCGAGTCCGAAACCCGGCACCTCGCGCACCCGGCCGCGCGGGATCGATGTGCCGATGTGCCGATGTGCCGGTGTGCAGTATCGGCGGCGGAGCAGCGTTGCGAGGACCCGGAGGAGTTCGGCTCGGGCGAACCGTTCGGCGACACAGACCCGGACAGGCGTCCCCCGTCGGCCCACCGGGCGCGGTCGTCGACGGTGACGGTGACGGCAGGGGCGACGGCGAGGGAGCCGAGTAGCCTGGAGGTTCGGAAAGAGGCTCCGAGAGAGGTTCCGAAAGCCTCCGGTACCGGCACGCGTTGTCGGCGATGGCGCTCGCCCTCCGCGGTCGCGAGGCCGGAACCGTCGGATTGGTGTGTGCCCGGCGGCGCTGCCGCGCGCGCCGCGCGGGGCGGTGCGTGTCGCTGCGCTGCGGTTCCCGGCTCCGCACACGCCGGGCGCGCCTCCGGTGTCCACCCCTGCGACCGTGTCTCGACCGGCGGCACCCCCGACCGAGCGGGGGTTGGGCGGGACGGTCTCGGAGTCGAGGTGTCGAGAGCCCGATTCGCTTGCCTCGACGCCGAGATCGTTCCGGCGAGTACCTAGGCCGAGTGGATCAGGGTTTCCGGCTCGACGGCGTGGGCGAACGGCAGTTCGCGGGTGTAGCGGTCGAGTTCGTCCAGGGCGTGTTCGACCATCCGGCTCAGTTCGCCGCCCAGGGAGCCCGCGATGTGGGGGGTCAGGAGCACGTTGGACAGGTCGTACAGCGGGGAGTCGGCGGGGAGGACTTCCGGTTCGGTGACGTCGATGACGGCGTTGAGCCGGCCCGTGACCAACTCCGCGGTGAGCGCGGCCTGGTCGACCAGGGAGCCTCTCGCGGTGTTGATCAGCGTGGCGCCGTCCCGCATCAGGGCCAGCCGGCGGGAGTCCAGGAGGTGCTGGGTGGCGGCCAGTTCGGGGGCGTGCACACTGACCACGTCGCTGCTGCGGACGAGTTCGTCCAGGTCCACCGCGCGAGCGCCCAGGGCGTTTGCCTGATCCGCGGTCAGGTACGGGTCGTGGACCAGGAGTTCGAAGTCGAACGGGCGCAGGAGTTCGAGCACTCGGCGGCCGATGCGCGAGGCCCCGACGATGCCGATGGTGCGGCGGTAGTTGCCGAACCCGGGGTAGCGGGCGTCCCAGTCGACGGACCGGCGCTCGGTGCGGTAGGCGTCCCGGATCTGCAGGACGCGCTTGTTCGCGAGGAGCACGGACGCGACGGTGTACTCGGCGACGGGCTTGGCGTTGGCGGCGGCGCCGGACGAGACGATCAGGCCGCGCTCCCAACACGCGTCGGTGATGTGGTGCTTGACCGATCCGGCCGCGTGCACCACGGCGCGCAGGCGTGGGGCGGCGTCGAGGACTGCCTCGTCGAGCCTGGCACTGCCCCAGCAGGTGAACAGCACCTCCGCCTCGGCGAGTGCGGCAGCAGCCTCGGGCGTGGTGAAGTCCGCCGCGATCAGGTCGAGATCGACGTCGGACAGCGCCGTCAATCGGCTGCGGGCGGACGCGTCGAGGATGCGGGCGGCGACCGACGGCGCCATCGCCAGGAGCAGCCGCGGTCGACGACGGGCGGCGGCAGGTCGAGGTGTCTCGGTGCGCTCGGTCTCGGTGCTGGCGGTGGGGATGGCGGTGGGGTTGGTCTCGGCCGAGGAGGGCTCGGCCGACGAGGGGCTTGTTCGGTTGGTCGGGATCGAGGTGGCGCCGTTGGTCACTTGACGCTCCCGGCGGACAGTCCGGAGCGCCAGTGGCGCTGGAGCGAGACGAAGGCGACGACCAGGGGTACGACGGCCATGAGCGATCCGGTGATCACGAGCGGGTAGAACTCGGGGAAGGCGTGCGCGTTGGTGTTCCACGAGTACAGGCCCAGGCTGACCGGGTAGAGCTTCTGGTCGGAGAGCATGACCAGAGGCAGGAAGAAGTTGTTCCAGATCGCGGTGAACTGGAACAGGAAAATGGTCACGAAGCCCGGCATCATCATCGGCATCGCGACCGAGAAGAACGTCCGGATCTCGCCGGCTCCGTCCATCCGCGCGGCTTCGAGCACCTCGCCCGGGATGTATCCGGAGCTGAACACCCGTGCCAGGTAGACCCCGAACGGGTTGACGATCACCGGGATGAACACCGCCCAGAACGTGTTGACCACGCCCACCTTGGACGCGAGCAGGTACAGCGGCAGCGCGACCGCGGTGGTGGGCACGAGCACGCCGAGCAGGACGCCGCCGAACAGCTTCTCCTTCCCGGGGAAGTCGAACTTGTCGAACGCGTAGCCGGCGAGCACGCTGAAGAACGAGCCGAGGGCCGCGCCGACGCCCGCGTACAGCAGGCTGTTGAGATACCAGCGCCAGTAGATGCCGTCGCTCTCGTTGCTGACGGCCTTGACGTTGTCGGCGAGGTGGAACCCCTCGAACGCGAAGCCGTCGCCGCCGAACAGGCCGCCCATGTCCTTGGTCGCGGCGATGAGCAGCCACGCGAGCGGCAGCATCATGTACAGCGTGACCAGGATCAGGACACCGTTGACGGCGGTCTTGGACATCACCGCGTTGGCGGTACGGCCTTGGCGCGCGCGACGCGGCGGCTTGGCCGAGGGCTTGGGCGCGGCGGACGCGGATGCGTCGGGCGCGGCGCCGCTCGGCTGGTTGACGGTGATGCTCATGCGGTCCTCCGTCCGGACGACAGGCGGGTGACGCCGAACGACAGTGCCGCGGCGAACAGCGCGAGCAGGACCGAGGCGGCTGCCGCCAGGCCGAAGTCGTTGGCGCGGAAGGCCGACGTGTAGGCGTACATGTTGGGCGTCCACGAGCTGCCGACGGCGGGATTGGCCTCGTTCAGGATGGAGGGCTCGGTGAACAGTTGGAGCGACCCGATGATGGTGAACAACATGGTCATCGCGACGGCGGCGCGAATCATCGGGATCTTGACCGAGACCGCGATTCGGACCGGACCGGCGCCGTCCACGGTGGCCGCCTCGACCACCTCGCGCGGGATCGCCTGGAGCGCCGCATAGAAGATGATCATGTTGTAGCCGATCCATTCCCACGTCGCGATGTTCACGATGGAGAACAGGGCGGTGTCCGAGGCCAGGAAGTCCCAGTGCAGGCCGCCGGATTCGAGCAGGTCCACGACCGGGCTCAGGCCGGGCGTGTACAGGTAGACCCAAATCAGCGCGGCGATGATGCCGGGTACCGCGTGCGGCAGGAACAGCGCGAGCTGGAAGAACCGACGGGCCCGGGCGAGCGCCGAGTCGAGCAGCAGCGCGAGGGCGAGCGCGGAGCCGACCATGATCGGGATGTACAGCACGCAGTACAGCCCGATCGAGATGAAGCCTTCACGGAAGGCGTCGTCGCCCAACGCGTCGGCGTAGTTCCCGAGGCCGGTGAACACCCGCTTGGTCCCGCCGAAGCCCAGGCCCGAGGTTTTCTCGGTGAACAGGCTGAGCCAGATCGCGTAGCCGATCGGCACGATCATGGTGGCGATGAACAGGATGTAGAAGGGGGTCAGAAACAGCGCTGCGGTGGCGTTTCGGCGCCGACGTACGGCGGCCAGGGGTGTGTTCATGGAACTGCTTCCTCGTGGCGGTCCCCCGGTTCGGGGTTTGCGCGGGCGCACGGAGGCGGTGGGGCGGCGGCGGGCCGCCC
>NZ_WWJX01000537.1 GCF_009865215.1 Streptomyces sp. SID3343
AGGGTGTGCGCGAGTGCGGACCCGCGAGCCGAACCTGTTCGCGCCGCCCGTCGAAACGCGACGACGATCTCCTTGTGCCGGCGCGGGACTTCGAGGTTCCTCACCCGCTCCCGATCGATGCGCCGATGCCGCGCCGAGTGTCTGCTCCCCGCGTTCGGGCTCGCCCCCGTTCGGCTCGGCGACCGTCTCAGGGCTTACCGCGCACCGGGCGCTCGGGGCGCGGCGTCGCCGACAGGGGCGTGGTGAGGAGCCGCTCCAGTAGCTGAGCGAGTTGCTCGCGCTGTTGTGGATCGAGCCGGTCGGTGGCCGGCGCGAGGGTGTCCCGGACTTCCTCGTACAGGCGCTGGGTGAGGTCGCGTCCGGCGTCGGTGATCAGGACGACGACGGCGCGCTTGTCGTTGGCGCCGGTACTGCGGGTCAGCAGCCCGCGCCGTTCGGCGCGGGCGATGAGGCCGGACAGGGTCGACTTGTCCAGGCCCAGGAAGGCCGCAAGGTCGCTCATGCGCGGATGCCGGTCGCGCAGGATGCCGAGCACGCGTAGCTGGGTCAGGGACAGGTCGTGCTCGGCGCCGATGCGGGTGAGAACACCCATCACCTGGAAGGCGCTGCGGACCAGGCCGTCGACCACGGCGTCCGTGGAATCGTCGGGAACCATGCCGGCCACCCTACTTGACATTGTTTGCATTACCAATAACTCTGGTGATGATTGGTACTACAAACCAACTGTGGGAGTTCCTCATGCATGCTGCGGTGATTACGGCATTCGACGCGCCGCCCGTCTACGGCGAGCACCCCGAACCTGTGGCGCAGGGCGAGCACGAGATGGTCGTGGACGTCCTCGCGGCGGGTCTGCACCACCTGGCCCGGGCCAAGGCCAACGGCAGCCACTACTCCGCCACCGGCGTCTTCCCGCTGGTGCCCGGCGTCGACGGCGTCGTGCGCGACTCTTCGGGCCGCCTGCGTTACGTGGCCCTGGACGACACGAACCTCGGCACCTTCGCCGAGCGCACCGTGATCGACGCCCGCCGGAGCGTCGTCCTGCCCGACGACGTGGATCCCGTCCGGATCGCCGGCGCGATGAACCCGGGCATGTCCTCCTGGGTCGCCCTGCGCCGCCGCATCGCCTTCCGTGAGGGGCAGCGCGTTCTCATCCTCGGCGCCACCGGCAACGCCGGACGCATGGCCATCCAGATCGCCAAGCGGTTCGGCGCCGCCGAGGTCTTCGCCGTCGGCCGCGACGCCACTCGCCTCAAGGCGCTGCCCGACCTCGGCGCGGACCAGGCGCTCACGTTCGACGAAGTCGCCGCCGCAGCCGACGTCGACGTCGTCCTCGACTTCGTGTGGGGCGCTCCTGCCGCCGGGGCCATGCTTCCGATGCTCACCGCCCGAGCCGACCGCTCCGCCCCGCTCACCTGGGTCCAGATCGGCTCCATGGCGGGCGCGTCGGCCCCGATCCCTTCCGTGGCGCTGCGTGCGACGCGGCTGAAGATCGTGGGCAGCGGCATCGGATCGGTCCCAGCTCGTGACTTCATCGCCGAACTGCCCGAGCTGGCGAAAGCGGTGACCGAGGGCGCGATCGACGTCCAGGCCCGTGCCGTGCCGCTGGCCCGGATCGCGCAGGCATGGAGCGAGAAGACCAGTGAACGCCTGGTCTTCGTGCCTTGATCAGGCAACGGCCCGACGCGGCAACGCTGCTTTCCCCGGCGCGCCGGGGGAAGCACGGGCGTCGGCCTCCCGCCCGGCGGTCGGTGGTTCGTTTTCGACGACCGATGCCGGGGAAGTGCGGATGGTCGTGTCGTCCCCGCGTTGCGCTGCCGCGTACTCCGCAGACCTTCATCGCCTGAGCAGCCGTCGCGATGATGGCCGGCCGCGTCGCCCGCCGCACAGAGCAGGCAGCGCAAAGGGCTAGATGTATTGCCCACGGAGGTTGGTGACGGAACGCACGGCGTTGTGATCTTGAACGAGTGAGGGCCTTCCGGGTTCGGTGTGGATTGCGACATCTCCACCGAACGACAGAAGGCCCTCATGCCCCACCGTAATGCACCCCTGACCGAGACCGGACGCCTACGTCTGGCCCGCTGCGTCGTCGACGACCTCTGGCCGCTGCGACGGGCCGCGGAACGCTTCCAGGTGTCCGTCACCACTGCCGCCAGGTGGGCTGCCCGCTACCGCGAAGCGGGCGAGGCCGGGATGGTCGACCGCTCCTCGCGGCCGCACCGCAGCCCGCGCCGGACGCCGACCCGAACCGAGCGCCGGATCGTCAAGGTCCGCGTCCTGCGCCGCTGGGGACCGGCCCGCATCGCCTACCTCCTCGGCCTGAACCCGGCAACGGTGCACCGCGTCCTCACCCGCTACAAACTCGCGCGACTCGCCCACCTCGACCGGGCCACCGGGCGGGCGATCCGCCGCTACGAACACGCCGCACCCGGCGACCTGGTCCACGTCGACATCAAGAAGCTCGGGAACATCCCCGACGGCGGCGGCCACAGGGC
>NZ_WWJX01000538.1 GCF_009865215.1 Streptomyces sp. SID3343
GCCGGGAGCCGCTTCGCCGCCGGTTCGCCGCCGCGAGGGGCGCTCGGGGCGGGCCGAATCGCCACCACCACGGGTTCGTCGCCGGCCACGGCGGCGTCGAAGAGGGCCAAGCCCTCCTGCGGCCCGAGCGGGGCGAACCCGGAGCGGGCCATCCGCTCCCGATCGGCGTCGCCGAGGTGCGCCATCATGCCGTCGCTCTGCCGCCAGGGACCCCAGACGATCGACGTACCGGCCAATCCGAGTCGGCCGCGGTGTCGGGCCAAGGCGTCCAGCGCGCAGTTGGCCGCGGCGTAGTTGGCCTGGCCGGCGGAGCCGAAGGTGCCCGCCACCGAGGAGAACAGCGCGAACACCGCCAGGTCGTGTCCCAGGGTCAGGTCGTGCAGGGCCAGGGCGGCGTCCGCCTTGGGGCGCAGCACGCTCCTCAGGCGGTCGGTGGTGAGCGCCGTGACGACGCCGTCGTCGAGCACCCCCGCGGTGTGCACGACGCCGGTGAGCGGGTGGGCGTCCGGTACCGCGTCGAGCAGGCCGGCGAGCGCGGTCCGGTCCGCGACGTCGCACGCGTGGACGGCCACCCGGGCGCCGGATGCGCTCAGTTCCGCGACGAGTTCCCGGGCCCCGGGGGCGTCCGGCCCGCGTCGGCCGGCGAGCAACAGATGCCGGACGCCGTGCGCGGTGACCAGGTGCCGCGCCACGAGCATGCCCAGCGAACCGGTGCCGCCGGTGACCAGGACGGTGCCCTCCGGGTCGAGCGGACGCCGCTTGCGCGGCTTCGGTGCCGCCGTGGGCAGTGACACCAGTTTCGGCACGTAGGTCGTGCCT
>NZ_WWJX01000539.1 GCF_009865215.1 Streptomyces sp. SID3343
GCTCGCCCCCGACGCCCGCGACCGGCCGCCGGCCTCGCGGCGCCGGATCGCGATGGTGTCCCAGGACCCGTACACGTCGTTCAACCCGCACCGCACCGTCGGCGATCCGATCGCGCGGGCCTGTCGGCTCGCCGGCCACGACACGCGCGCCGTCGAGATCGTCGCGGACCGGGTGCTCCGTCTCGACGCGAGGATCACACCGAGACGAGCTGATCACCCGACTCCGATCGCCTCGTCACGGTCGGTAGACTGCGACGGTGACCGCCCGAGGCCCCGATGACGAGCGAACCGAGTCCGCCTCCGGCCGCTACGGCCGGCGCCGGCCCCGTCCCGGGCTCACCCCCGACGCGATCGTGCGTACCGCCATCACGCTCGTCGAGCGAGACGGACTGCCCGCGCTGACCATGCGCGCCGTGGCCCACGAGTTGGGCGTGGGGCCGATGTCGCTCTACCGCCACGTCAAGGACCGCAACCACCTGCTGGTCGAGATGCTGGAGGTCGTCGCGGTGGGCCTGCCGGTGCGGGCCGCCGGCGACACCCCGCTGGAGCGCCTGCGCACCCGACTGCTCGCCGCGCACGCCCACCTGACCCGGCACGTGTGGGTGGTGCGGGTGTTGGCCGAGGGGGAGATGGTGGCCCGAGGGGCGTTGCCGTTCGACGAGGCGTGCCTGGCCGACTTCGCGGCTGCGGGGTTGGGCGTCGAGGAGGCGTCCTGGGCCTTCCTGAGCTGTTGGCAGTCCATCGTCGGGGACATCCTCGACGCGCACTCCACCGGTCCCGGCGTCGACACCCAGCGCCGGCTCGTCGCGCAGGCGGCGGTCCCCGACGAACTTCCCCACTTCGTCGCCGCCCTCCCGCACTTCATCGCCCGCCGCGAGGACCCCGAGCGCCGCGTCACCGCGTTCGCATGGTCCCTGGACCGAGCCCTGCGCGGCCTGCTCGGCGACGTCTCGGCACCGGATCGACCCGGCCGCCAGGCCGCCGGCCGGACCGCTCCGGCGTAGGCGTACGTTCGCGCGACGGCCGACAACCCGCCGGCCACGAGCGAGAGTTCGCCGCCCGTTGGGTGTACCCGGTGGGGTTCAGCGTCCTCGACCGGCGTCGTCGATTGCCTGCTTGGTTTCCTCCAGACGCACACCGGTGCGTTGGCGGTAGAACTTGATCGCCTGGATGTTGCGCCCCGCGTGCACGGCTTGCATCACCTCCGGCATCGTGCGCGGATCCAGACCGTGGGCGCCTCGTGCGCGGAGGTCCGCACGGCGGTCGCGCGCCCCCCGACACGCGTCGGCCCGGTTTCGCCGTCCGGTCCCGTCAGGGCAGGTCCCACACGGTGACCTCAAGACGGACGGGAACGTTTCCGGCCGGTGGCGCGAGAAAGCGGAGGTACGCGGTACGCCCCTCGTTGGTCTGGATACAAAAGCGCGAGTCCTTGGTGAGGTCGCCGCCCTGGTACGTGCCGCGCTTGTCGATCGCGTCGGCGCACTCCTCCGGCGTGGGAGCGGTGTCGCCCGCAGGGAGAGGAGCCAGAGTCATACCGGACCCGACGGTGACGAGTTCGGGCCTGGCGAACATGTAGCCGAATACGACGTCGGCGGCCTTGTTCGACTGGGTGACCAGCGGCGGATCGGTATCGAAGTCGACATAGCCGCTCGACGGTCCGGCCGACACCGGACCGGGCCCGAACAGGATCCGCGGCGACTTGGCCGCCGGCCCCGGCGCGCTCGACCCCGTCGCCCCGGACTGACCCGACGCCCCGGATGCCCCGGAGCCCGACGGTGCGCTCGCCTGCGGGCTCTGTACCGCAGGCGGGTTGGCCGTGTTCGACGACTTGTCGTTCGAGTCGCCACCCTGACTCGCTGCGATGGTGACGACGATGCCGATCACCGGGATGGCGATGCCCACCACCCACCACGCCCACTTCGGCTGACTCGGTTGCGGTGCGGGGGGCGGGTAGTAAGGTCCGTGGTTTCCCGGATCGTTGGACAAGTCGCCTCCGTGGAACGGGTATGGCCGGTCGGCGGCGGAACTCTATCCAAGCCCACCCCCCGACCGCACCCCACCACCCCGACCGGCGGCGGGGCGGTGGTCAGAATCCGCCGCCGAGGTCCTGGCCGTGGTTTTCGAATCGCCCCGGGGCGTAGTCGAGCGTCTCGTGGGGGTCGCGCGCGGGGCCGCTACCCGGGGTGCGGAGTTCGGCCGTCAATCGGGCGGTCAGCTCCTGGAGTTCGAGGTGAGGTTTCGAGGCCGGCCGTTCCGTCGTGGAAGGCGGTGGGCCGAGGACGTGGGCGGCCAGGCGCCGGCGGGCGAGCAGGCCGGTCGGACCGGGAAAGAGCCTGCCTTGGATGCCACAGGCGTGGATCAGGGCCACGAGCATCGAGTCGGCGGGGTCGGGATCCGCCGCGCCGGCGACGACCACCTCGACGCGCTTCCTGATTGCCGACCGACGGGCGACGTCGACGCGGCTGATCCGCAGGACGGTCGACCCGGAGCCGCCGGCCGCGCGGTCGACCCGAAGCGCCTTGCCCTGCTCCAGCCGCGACACGTACTCGTTCACGAAGCCCCGCGGCGTCGCCCGCAGCCACGAGCGCAACGTCGGCGGCGAGACGGACTGGCCCAGCCGGTTCAGGGCCTGATCGAGCCGGCGGTCACCGGTCGGCGTCGCACCCGTGCGGGTGATCCGGGCACGGCCGGGTGCCACCACGACCTTGCCCGCGTGGGCGAGTTCGAGCAGTTCCGCCCCCTGGAGCGCGAAGCGGATCCGGTCGGGATGCCGGATCCTCCCGAGCCTGGGCCCGATGGCGATCAGCAACAGGTCTTCCCCCACACTCCCCATGGCGCGACGCTAGCGCCGGGAGCCCCGGCCCGTCGTGGGGGAGAACCCTCTCTCGGTCCGGCGGCCGCGCATCGGCCGGGCGACCGAGTCGGGCGGCGCCACCGCTCCGGGCGCGGTCCGCCGGACGACGACGACCTGTCGAACGCGCGTGGCCCGAAGCGGGCGTACCGCCTTCCGGGTTGGGGAGTTCACTCGTCTCCCGTAGTACGGATGCGGATATCGCCGGTACGGGCGATCATAGGACCGCCCGAGGAGAAGGCGGCATACATCCATGATTGTTGCGGAAGGCCTCACCAAGAGGTACGGCACGAAAACGGCTGTCGACGACGTGAGCTTCGAGGTGCACCCCGGGCGGGTCACCGGGTTCCTCGGCCCCAACGGTGCCGGGAAGTCCACCACGATGCGGATGATCCTGGGCCTGGACCG
>NZ_WWJX01000540.1 GCF_009865215.1 Streptomyces sp. SID3343
CGTGCGCAAACGCACTCCGAACCGGACCGGCCAGTGGGGCGTCGTGCCCCTCGACCTCACTCCGGCCGAGATCGGTGCCGACACCTGGCTGGACCTGCGCCTGCCGGCCGTCGCCGCGGAAGCGGCCGGTGGCGCCCCGGGGTTCGTCGCCGGTTTCGGCCCGGAGAGCCCGATCCAACAGCTCGCGTGCGGATCCGAGGGCGTACGGGAACTCCACCATGTCCACCTCGGCGCCCTCACCGACACGCTGCGCAGCCACGACGACCTGAACGTCTACCTCGAACTCCCGGGCCGGCGCGCACCGGTCGCACTGATCCGGGACGTGCCCGTGGTCGCCTCCACGGCGTGCGACGGCGTCGTGGTCGAACTCCTCGGCCGACGGCGCGGCGGCCCCGTGGATGTCCTCGTACACACGGTGCTGGCCCCGTGGTTCGCGCCGCAACGGGTCACCCTGGACCCGGACACGGACGAGTTCTCCCTCGAACCCGCGCTGCGGTTCGCAGGACCGCTGACCGTGACCGTGCGGCCCGCGGGCACGACGGACACGACCCGCCGCGTCGCGCGGATCGGCGGCGACGTGGACACCGTGACCCTGGCCGTGGCCGCGGGTTCGGGCACCCCCACACCGGCGGACGCGGTCGAGCGGTCCGTCGTGGCACATCTGGCCGGACACGCCGACGCCCCCACCGACAGCGCCGCCTTTCCGTATCTGTGGGCAGCCGCCGCCCGACCCGCGCCGCCGCGCCGCCCCGACGCACCGACGCGATGCGCCGAGTCGCTGGGCACCGATCCGGCGCTCGCGCTGATCGCGGCCTCCCGGACGGGGCTGGCCGCGGACGAACTCGTCGTGCCGCTGATCCGGTCCGGCCTCACTCGGCTCGTGCCGGGCGTGGATCGAATGCGCAAGGTCAACACCCAGATCGTGACGATGCCGATCCCCGCGCAGGACGGCATCACGCGCGACAACGTGACCGTGCGGGTCGACGCGGTCGTGTACTTCCGGGTGTCGGATCCGATCAAGGCGACAGTGGTGGTGCAGGACTACAGGTTCGCGGTGTCGCAGGTCGCGCAGACGTCGTTGCGGTCGATCATCGGCAAGAGCGATCTGGACGACCTGCTGTCCAATCGGGAGGCGCTCAATCAGGGGTTGGCCCTGATGATCGACTCCCCGGCGGTGGGTTGGGGCGTGGAGATCGACCGCGTGGAGATCAAGGATGTCGCGCTGCCGGAGTCGATGAAGCGCTCGATGTCGCGGCAGGCGGAGGCCGAGCGTGAGCGGCGTTCGCGCATCATCACCGCCGACGGCGAGTTCCAGGCGTCCCGCAAGCTCGCGTCCGCGGCGGACGTGATGGCGACCAGCCCGGCGGCGCTGCAACTGCGCCTGCTGCAGACGATCGTGGAGGTCGCAGCCGAGAAGAACTCGACCGTCGTACTGCCCTTCCCGGTGGAACTCCTGAGGTTCCTGGAGAACGCCACACCGGCTGCGGCCGACCCACCGACCGCCGCTGGCGAACCCGCCCGGACCGGCGGGGCATCGACCTACCGACACCGGACCGTCCCGGCGCACCCCCACCAGGCGACGAAGAACGGCGCCCACCGAACGGCGACGGCGACGCCGTCGATCGCGGGCGTCTCGGCCGGCACACACACCATGCTTTCCGCCGCCCACGCCGCGCAACGCCTGCGCGACCGGGGCTCGGCGACAGGCAAGTCCGCGGCGCGGCCGCGGGGTTCGGGCATTCCGGGCGGGCCCGACGCCGTGGACGGATAGCCGACCGGGTCGTGCTGCCCGAACCCCGCGGCCCGGTCACACCACGTCGAAGTTCGCCATCATCGCCATGTCCTCGTGTTCCAGGTTGTGGCAGTGCAACACGTAGCGGCCGCGGTAGCCGTCGAACCGGACCAGTACGTCCACGACTTCGCGCGGCCGCAGGTCGACGGTGTCCTTCCACCCGGCGTCCGACGCGGCGGGCGCGTGCCCGTCCCGGGACAGCACCCGAAAGTGCGCCATGTGCAGGTGCACGGGGTGGTGCCCGTCGCTGCGAAAGCGCCACCGCTCCACCGTCCCCAACCCGACCTCGGCGAGCGTCTCGTCGACGTCGAACGGGCGGCCGTTGATCGTCCACATCGCGTGTCCGCCGGATCCCTCGGTGCGGCGGAAGTCGAACGTGCGCACGGCGACCGCATCCGCCGCGCTCGGCAGCGCGAGGGTGCTCAGCCGGTCCGGCACCCGCGCGTCGTCCTGCTCGTCCCGCGCCGCGCTCGTGACCACGAAGCGCATCACCTGCCCCATCCGGCCGGCGCCCAGCGTGTTGAGCATCGTGACGTGACTGCCCACCGGGTAGCCGGAGAAGTCGACGACCACGTCGAACCGCTCGCCCGGGGAGACGGCCAGGCCGTCGTGCTCGACGGGGGCCGCCAACAGGCCCCCGTCGCTGCCGATCTGGGTGAACACGGCGGCGGGCCCGCTGTCGCCGGCGCACAGGGCGAGGAGGTAGGAGCGGGCGTTGGAGCCGTTGACGAGCCGGAACCGGTAGCGGCCGGCGGCGACCGCCAATTCGGGCCACGGGGCGCCGTTGACGAGTTGTACGTCGCCGAGCACGCCGCCCGCGAACTCGTCGCGCACGCCCGGCTGATCGCCGGTACCCCGCGGGTCCAGGGCCGGATAGAGGAACGATCCGTCGGCATCGAACGAACGATCGCACAACAGCAGGGGGACGTCTCGATCACCCCTGGGCAACGACAACGCGTCGTCCTCGTCGTCGTGCACGAGGAAGACTCCGAGCAGGCCGCGCCAGATCTGCGGAGCGGTGTAGTCCATGCGGTGGTCGTGGTACCACAGGGTCGCCGCCCGTTGCCCGAGCGGATACTCGTAGGTCCGCTCGTCCCCGCTCGGCACGAGATCGGTGGGATACCCGTCGGATTCGGGCGGGGTCACACTGCCGTGCACGTGGGTGACCGTGGGTACGGGCAGGCGATTTCGCATGGTGACCACCACTCGGCGCCCCGAGCGGGCCGCGATCGTGGGGCCGGGGAACATCCCGTCGTAGCCCCACACCGTGGTGACCGCCCCGGGCAGGATCGCTACGGCCGCCTCGCGCTGCTCGATCTCGTAGTAGTCGGTATCGCCGTCTCGGCACACCGGGTCCGCGACCGGCGGGATCGGCAGCGGCACCGCGAACGCGTCCGGCACGGCGGCCCGACTGCGCAGCACGACGGCGTCCTCCCCGGCGCGCCGCGGGGATCCGGCTGCCCTTCCCGTGCCGACGGCGGCGGCCGCGCCCACTCCCGCGACGAGTGTCACGAACCCCCGGCGGGACGTCGAGCCGACGTGCGGGTTCACGGTGTTCACTTGCGGCTCCCGCGGGGACGTGGTGCGACGACGGCCCATCTCGACCTCGACCACACCGGACATGACCGGATGTATCGGGCGAGATTACGTGCCATGCCTCGACATCGGCCGGTCCGACACCACTTCCGCGAGAAGGCGACTCCGTTCAGCCCAGGTGGCGGTCACCCGGATCGGCTTCCGACGTCGGTTGCCGACGTCGGTTGCCGGGACCGGTTGCCGACGTCGGTTGCCGAGGTCGGTTGCCAGGGCCGCCCGGTGGCGCGAGGTCGGCCAGGGCGGCGAGCCAGTACTCGCCCAAGTGGGCGAGGTGGGTGAGGGCTTCGTCGTGATAGACGCTCAGGCGGACGGTGTCGCCGTGGCGGGCGAGCGCGCTGTAACAGCGCACTCCGGACGGCGGCGCGGCGAACATGGTCGCCGCCAGGGCCGGCGCCCCCGCGTGGTGCAGCGGCTCGGGGCCCAGATCCATGGTGGAGACCATCGTGGTCACCGCGGTCGGGTCGGCGAGATACGTGGCCACGCGGGCGCCGACGGGCGGCGGCAGGGCGGCCAGGGTCAGTCG
>NZ_WWJX01000541.1 GCF_009865215.1 Streptomyces sp. SID3343
GGGCACCGGCAACGGGTGCACCGCGAGGTCGACGTCCAGACGGAACGCCTGGGTCACGCCGTCGACGCGCACGGTACGGGTCACGGACGCGCCGGGCAGCAATTCCGGCAACGGGTCGAGCCGACGGTGCTTCTCGGTCAGGCCCCACGGGCCGCGAACGGTCAGCTCGGGACGGGCGCCGAGGCGGACGTTGCCGGTGTTGCGCACGGTGTACGTGACGGTCAGACCGCCGTCGAAGGGGTCCGGGGCGGTGTGCACTCGCGCGCTCAATCCGCCGGCGCCCAGCGCGGGGCGCAGCGGTCCGTCGACGCGCAGGTGGACACGGGTGCCCACCCGTCGGTCGACCAGCACCCGATTGCCGGCCGCGTCCCGGCCGGGAGTGGCGACCGACGCGACGACGCCGCCGGCGTGGTCGCCGGGGGACGCGTTGTCGGGGACGGACAGTTCGAACGGTACGTCGCTGCGCGAGCGCGGCGGCACGGTCACCCGCGTCTGCTTGAGGCGGATCCACGAGCCGACGTCGACGGGCGGGCGTCCCGCGGCGAGCAGATCGAAGCCGCCGGCGGCGGTGGTGAAGGCGTCCTGGGCGTACAGGTCGACGGTCAAGGGCGAGTCGCCGGCGTTGGTGACGGCGACGTAGTCGATCCGCCGAGCCGCGGGCGCGAGCGCGTAGCGGAAGAACGGGCGGTCGTCCGGGCCGTGTTCGGTCGACGGCTGGACGGACCAGGTGGTGGGCGCGGCGGCCGGGGCGGGCGCGGACTCGGTCGCGCCGGCGGGCGCGGCGC
>NZ_WWJX01000542.1 GCF_009865215.1 Streptomyces sp. SID3343
GCGCGGCGGTGTCGCGCAGGTAGGCAGCCGCGCTCGCCAGGTCGCCCGACTCGCCCCGCAGCAGCGCGTCGGCCCGCGACAACGACGCGTACACGCCGTGCCGGCCGAGCCGATCCGCCGTCTGTTGCACATCGCGCACGATCGCTTCGGCCCGGTCGTGGTCGCCCACCGCCACCAACGCCTCGGCGAGATCCACCGACCACGGGATCGCCGCCGGATCGACGATGCCGCGCCGCACCGCGATCGCGCGCGCCCGACTCAGGCACTCCACGGCGGCGACCGGGTCACGCAGCCGATGGCGGATCTGGCCCAGGACGCACCACGCGAGCGGCAGGTACACCAGATCCTGATCCTCCCGCGCGATCCGCACACTCTCGCGCGCCAGCGCGGCGCCCCGCTCCAAGTCCCCACCGGCGGCCTCCGCGACCGCCGCCGCGTAGTACACCTGACCCAGGTTGGCACCGATCTCGCGTGCCAGGTCCAACACCTCGCGGGCGGCTTCCATCGCCCGGTCGCAGCGCCCGGCCCGGGCCTCGACGTCGACCTTTCCGCACAGCAGGAAGACCGTCTCCTCCGCGTCGTCCGACTCCCTGGCCCGGCGCAACATCCGGTCGAACTCGGCGCCGGACCGGGCGAGTCGGTCGGCGAAGAAGTCCAGCCGCGCTCTGATGCCCCGGGGGCCGTTGTGGCCGCCGGTGGGCCCCGCGTCCTGCGGGCGGGCCAGCGCTCGGGTGAGTGGTTCGTCCGCGTCCGGGCGGCCCTGGAGGGTGCCCACGAACGCCTGGAACGCCAGCGCCACCTGTTCGGTGGACCGATCGCCGCCACGCCGGGCGAGGACCGCCGCTCGGGCCGCCTCGGTCCACGCGATCGCCGAATCACCGTCGCTGGCATGCGCCTTGAACGCCCGCAGGTAGTGCAGACGGGCCCGGCCGCACGTGTCGTCGCCGACCTGGGCGAAGGCCTCGGCGAACACCTCGTCGAGGTCGTACAGCGCCTGGTTGGCCGCGTTGATGATCTGGATGCAGGCGCGGACGCGTTGCGCGGGGGTGGGCGCGAGGGCGAAGACGCGGTGGGCGAGTTCGCGGCAGAGTTCGTAGTCGGTGGCCGCGTACGCGTGGGCGGAGCCCAGGAGGCAGCGTTCGCGGCGGCGGTCGGCGTGTTCGTCGGGGGTACGCGCGACGGCGAGCCGGGTCAGGGACGCGGCCTCGTCGGGCAGGCCGCGGCGGCGGGCCTGTTCGGCGGCGGTCATCAGGGTCGCCGCGACCCTCTCGTCCGGGCCGGGCGAGGCCAACGCGAGGTGACGCGCCCGTTCGATCGGCTCGGTCGAGACTTCGGCCAGGGTCGCGTG
>NZ_WWJX01000543.1 GCF_009865215.1 Streptomyces sp. SID3343
ACCGCCGACCGCCGACCGCCGACCGCCGACCCTTCCCGCCGCCCACCGCCTGATCGAGCCGAGTTCCCCAAAAAGACAGCCGGCACCAAGTCGCGCCGGCCGGGGCGCGACCCATGCGGCCGAGGAGGCCGCTTCGGCGCTTTGCCCACATGGACGATGTCGCCGGCACCCGGACACCGATCCGCCGCTTGATCGAACCCACGCAGATCAACCGCGGCGCTGCGGGCCAAGAATGACCGTCGGGTCACGCGAGGTCGGCTGGAGCCACCCCATCCGAATCCTCGACAGCGGTTCGCGCTCGTTCACGCGCGGCCGGCGTGTCAAGGACCTCGTCGTCGATTCAAGGCTGCCCATCAGGGCTGCTCATCGCGCGGACAGCCGGACAGCCCGACCGGGGACGGGACACCTTCGTGCCCGTTGCGGCCGGCTTCGGGAGTCCAGGGCACAGTTTCGGGAGCCCGGAACCGACTCAGCGGGCCGTCGGAGCCGGCAGCGCGACCGCCTCGCGCAGCTCGTCGGCGGCCTGGGTGATGAGCTGGGAGAGGGACGCGTCCGGGTCGGTCAGCCAGCGGGACGCGGCGCGCCGGTGGATCGCCAGCACCACGTCGATGACGAAGCGTGCCTGGCCGGGCTCGACGCCGCGGTGCTCAAGCGCCCGCGCCAGCGCGTCGGCGATGTCGGCGAGCTTGATCAGATCGCGCTCGGCCAGTGCCGGGTTGGCGGCGATCACTCTGACGCGACGCAGCAGGAACTCGCGTGGGCGAAAGATCTCCTCGGCGCTTCTCAGCGCGGTCAGCAGCGCCTCGATCGGCGTGAGGCCCGGGTCGGTCGCCTCGAACTGGGCGACGAGATGGGCCTCGAGTTCGTTACCGGCGAAGAGGACTTCGCGTTTGTCGGGGAAGTAGCGGTAGAAGGAGCGCTCCTTCAGACCGGCGGCGCCCGCGATCTGCGCGACCGTGGTGCGCTCGAACCCCTGCGTCTCGAACAGTTCGAGCGCCGCGCGTTCGAGCCGGCCCTGTGCGTCGGATTCCCATCTCGGCATACCCCAAGCTTACGACAACAGAAGCTGTTGTCGGCTGGTAGGGTCGATGACAACAGATGCTGTTATCGCCCAGGAGGTTGTCATGAAGGCTCTTCAGTTCGACCGGTTCGGTTCCCCGGACGTGATCGTGCTCCGCGACGTCCCACAGCCGGAGCCGGGCCCCGGTCAGATCCGGATCGCCGTGCGGGCGTGCGGCCTGACGCCGGCCGACTGGCACATCGTCGACGGTCTCCTCGCCGACCATCTGCCGCCGCTGCCGCGCGGGCTCGGCCTGGAGATCGCGGGCACCGTCGACGCGCTCGGCGAGGGCGTCACCGATGTCCGGATCGGCGACCGCGTGTTCGGCCCGGCCGTCTTCCACGGCTCGACGGCCGGCGCCGCCGAGTACGCCCTGATGCCGGCCTGGGCACGCATTCCCGACGGCGTCACCGCCGAGCAGGCCGCCGCATTGCCGATGGCGGCCGAGACGGCGTGGCGCGCGCTCGACGACCTCGGTGTCGAGCCTGGTGAGCTGCTGCTCGTCCACGGCGCGGGCAGCACCGTGGGTGAGGCGGCGGTGCGGTTCGCGCTGCACCGGGGTGTTCGGGTGATCGCCACCGCCGGGCCGACCCGGGCCGGCGCCCTGGAAGAGATCGGCGCCCAAGTGACCGCCTACGGCGAGGGCATGGCCGAACGCGTCGCCGCACTGGCCGGAGGCCGGATCGACCGGGCCCTGGACACGACGCCGACCGGGGGCCGGATCGACCGCGCCGACCAGCCCAGCCCGGCCGGCGGCTCGCTACCGACCTTGATCGGGCTGACCGGTGATCCCGACCGGGTCCTCACCGTCTCGGACTTCGCCGCCGCGGCCGACTTGGGCGTCCGGATCACCACCGAGATGCGCTACGACCGGATGGACGAGTTCGCCCGGCTCGCCGGCGAAGGCGTCCTGGTCGTACCGGTCGCCCGCACCTACACGCTCGACCGGATCGAGGAAGCGGCCGAACTCAGCCGGTCCGGTCGCCCCGGCGGAAAGCTCATGCTCGTCCTGTGATCGCCCCGCCGGCC
>NZ_WWJX01000544.1 GCF_009865215.1 Streptomyces sp. SID3343
GTCGACGTAGGCGCTCATCGACGCGGCCCGGCCCATCCGGCGCAGCCACGCGCCGTTCGGCGGCCCCGACGTGCGCTCGGCCTGGCGTTGCAGCAGCGCCACCGCGCGGGTGCGTACGCGTTCGCGGCCGACGGCGTAGGGCGGTTCCTCGGCGCGGACCTGCGCGACGATCCCGGTGAGGTCGTCGAGTGCGATCCGGCGGCGGTAGGCGCCGTCGGGCACCGCTACCGGCTCCTCGGGGGTGGTGATCCGCGCGTGGAGCGCGCGGTGCAGGACGGTCGCCATCCGTACGTCGTGTTTGAGTTCGGCGACCGGCTGCGGGTCTTCGGCGCGGACGGGGTGGCGGGCGATCTCGTCGTCGATCGTGGACTGGCGGATGTCGATCTCGCCGAGCGCGGGCAGTACTTCGGCGATGTAGTGCAGGAAGGTGCGGTTGGGGCCCAGGATCAGCAGGCCGCCGCGCCGGATGCGTTGGGGATACGTGTAGAGCAGGTAGGCGGCGCGGTGCAGTCCGACCGCGGTCTTGCCCGTGCCGGGCGCGCCCTGGACGCAGACCGAGTCGCCGAGTTCGCGGCGGACCAGGTCGTCCTGCTCGGGCTGGATGGTCGCGGCGATGTCGCGCATCGGGCCCACTCGCGGGCGGCCGATCTCGCCGGCGAGGATGGCGCCGGTGCCTCCGGGGTCGCCGAGGCCCAGGTGCTCGTCCTCCAGGCTCGTCAGGTCGCGCGAGTCGCCCGTGCCGAACGGCGCCCAGCCGAAG
>NZ_WWJX01000545.1 GCF_009865215.1 Streptomyces sp. SID3343
GAACTCGACCACCCGCAGCCGACGCAGACCCGGGTCCGCGCACAGGCGCACCAGGTGCGCGGCCTCCCCCGGCGCCGGCATCCTCCCGGCGGCGAGCGCCAACAGCACGCCGGCCGGACCGCTCACCACGTCGTAGTCCTCGAACCCGACCGCGTCCGCCCGCCAACCGGCACGCGCACACCGCTCGGCGAGGCGACCTCGTACCCGCTCGGCCACCGCCGCCAACGGCGGATGCAGCGCCGCTCCCCACCGCAGCCCCACCAGCATTCCCGCCAACCCACCGTCGTGCAGGCCGACATGCGCCACGTCGCGCGCGAGCGCGTCCTGCGCCCAGCGCCGTACCGCCGCCCGGGCGAGGCGTACGTCGTCGGCGCGAGCGCCATGCGCGAACGCCACTGCCAGGGCCGCCGGGCCCGGTTCGGCAACCGGCCCGGCGGCCCGGCC
>NZ_WWJX01000546.1 GCF_009865215.1 Streptomyces sp. SID3343
CGCACCGCCAACCTCGACGAACCCCGCGACCAGCGCTCCAACTCACCACGCTCGTCCTTCGTCGACTCGAACTCCGCCGGAGCGACACGACAAGGATTCCGGCAACTTGGAGCCGGAAAATCCGGCGCATCACACCAGCCCTGGGTAGACCGGCTTTGCTACGGAGAGAGCAAAGGCCCTGAACAGGTTCCTTAGCTGTGGGGATGCTGTCGGCGGCCGGGAGGCCGGAGACTGGAGGAGACGCGGACGGTGGATGCCGGCCGAGAAAGTCCAGGGCCGATACTCGCCGGGAGCTTCGCAATACGGCCGACATCTCGGGAATTCCGGCGAGGACCACGATGATTTCGGCGCCTTGGCCACCCGAGGCCTGGGTGAGTTCTGCAAGGAAATTGTCGAGGCACTGTATTCCGAGAGCTTTGCCGGTGAGACTGCCGACCTGCCATGGGCTCGGGTCGTCGAGCCTGCCGGCGCAGGAACTTTTTACCTTCTGCTGATCGGAGAAACGGTATGACCAGCCCGGCGCTGCCGGATCACCCGGAATTCCTCTGGCGCAACCCCGACCCCAAGCCGTCGTACGACGTGGTGATCGTCGGCGGCGGCGGCCACGGCCTGGCCACCGCCTACTATCTGGCGAAAAACCATGGGATCACCAACATTGCCGTGCTGGAGAAGGGGTGGCTGGCCCAAGGGAATATGGCCCGCAACACCACCCATATCAGATCGAACTATCTGTGGGACGAGAGCGTCGGTATCTACGAGCACTCCTTGAAACTGTGGGAGACGCTGGAGGAGGAACTCGAATACCCCCTTTTGTTCAATCAGTGTGGTGCTTTGAACCTCGCCCACAGTGCGCAGGACGTCCGGGACGGCAGGCGACGGGTTTACGCCAATCAGCTCAATGGCGTTGATGCCGAATGGCTGGAGCCGGATGAAGTGGCGAAGGTCTGCCCTATCGTCAACATCGCCCCTCATGTGCGCTATCCGGTGCTGGGTGCGACCTACCAGCCGCGCGCGGGCATCGCCAAGCATGACCACGTGGCCTGGGGCTTCGCTCGCCAGGTCGATGCCTACGGCATCGACCTGATCCAGAACTGTGAGGTCACCGGCATCGAGGTTCGCGGTGGCCGGGCGGTGGGCGTGCACACCACACGCGGCCGGATCGCTGCAGGGAGCGTGGCGCTGTCTGCGGCCGGGCACACTTCCGTGCTGGCTTCGATGGTGGGCCTACGGTTGCCGCTGCAGAGCCACCCGCTACAGGCGTTGGTCTCCGAGTTGCTCGAACCCGTGCACCCCACGGTGGTGATGTCCAACGCGGTGCATGTCTACGTCTCCCAGGCACACAAGGGCGAACTGGTGATGGGAGCCGGCATCGACAGCTACAACGGCTACGGCCAGCGGGGTGCATTTCACATCATCGAGCGTCAGATGGCCGCCGCGCTGGAGTTGTTCCCGGTCTTCGCCCGCGCCCACACCCTCCGTACCTGGGCCGGCACCGTTGACGTGACTCCGGACGCATCCCCCATCGTCGGCCTGACACCGATCGACGATCTCTTCCTCAACTGCGGGTGGGGAACGGGAGGCTTCAAGGCCACCCCCGGCGCCGGCTGGTGCTATGCCCACACCATCGCCACCGGTAGTCCGCACCCCTACACCGCGCCTTTCACCCTGTCCAGGTTCGCCACCGGGGCACTCATCGACGAGCATGGCGCGGCCGCCGTGGCCCACTGACCTCGATTCGTTTCAGGAGAAGCCGATGCAGCTCATAGCCTGCCCCTGGTGCGGCGAGCGCGAAGAGATCGAATACCACTACGGCGGACAGGCACACGTCACCTACCCCGAGGAACCTGCGGCCCTGGACGACGAGGAGTGGGCCCGATTCGTCTTCTACCGCGACAACCCCAACGGTCCCTTGGCCGAACGATGGTTGCACGCCGCCGGCTGCCGCCGGTGGTTCAACGCCGTCCGCGATACCGCTACTCACCAGTTCCTCGCGGTCTACCGCATCGGTGACCGCCCTTCGCTCAACCCTGATCACGCACAAGACACGCAGGTGCGGCAGGGGCAGGAGGCCAGGGCATGAGCAATACATTCCGTGTCGACGGCTACGGCCGCATCGACCGCAGCAGAACGGTGCCGTTCACTTTCGACGGCTCCTCGTACACGGGTCACCCCGGCGACACCCTGGCCTCGGCCCTGCTGGCCGGCGGGGTCCATCGGGTGGCCACGAGTATCAAGTTCGGGCGTCCACGCGGCATCATGACCGCGGGAGTCGAAGAGCCCAACGCGCTGGTGCAAATCGAGGCGCCCTTTCCGGAGCCCATGCTCACGGCCACCACCGTGGAACTCTATGAGGGACTCGTTGCGCGAGGCCTGAGCGGCCAGGGCCGCTTGGCCGGCGGACCCGACCCGGCCCGCTACGACACGCTGCACGCCCACTGTGATGTCCTGGTCGTCGGCGCCGGGCCGGCCGGCTTGTCTGCCGCTCTGACCGCCGCGCAGGCCGGTGTCCGTGTCGTCGTTGTCGACGAACTGCCTCAACCAGGGGGCTCCCTTCTGGGCAGCCAGGATCTCTTGAACGGCGAGCCCGCCGACACCTGGATCACCCAGGTCACGGACGAACTGGCAACGATGCACGATGTCCGCGTTCTGCCGCGGACCACGGCGTTCGGCTGTTACGACGACGGTCTTGTCCTGGCTCTGGAGAAACGCACCGACCACCTCGGGGCGGACGCACCCTCCCACATGTCCCGCCAGCGCATCTGGCGTATCCGGGCCAAGCAGGTCATCTTCGCCACCGGCGCGTATGAGCGGCCCATCGTCTTCGATGACAACGACCGCCCCGGCATCATGCTCGCCGGTTCCGCCCGGACCTATCTCAACCGCTTCGGTGTCCTGGCCGGCCGCGAGATCGTGGTATTCACCGCGAACGACAGTGCCTATCACGCGGCGGTCGAACTGGCCGACGCCGGTGCTCACGTGCAAGCGGTGATCGACACCCGGGACGATGTGCAGACCCACTGGCGCGATGCCTGTGCTGCGCGTGGTATCGAGGTGCGTGCCGGACAGGTGGTGACCGGGACCAGCGGCGCCGAACGGATCTCCCGCGCCCATGTCACTTCGCCCAGGGGACGTCTGGGCATCGACTGCGACCTCCTTCTGGTCTCGGGGGGCTGGAATCCGGCGGTCGCGTTGTTCAGCCAGGCCCGCGGCCCCCTTCGCTACGACCGCTCCCTGGGCACTTTCGTCCCCGCTGCCGCGCTGGATACCGTGCGCACGGCTGGTGCGGCCCGCGGGGTCCGCACCCTGGCCGGCAGCATCTCGGACGGCGCGGACGCGGCGTACCAGGCGTTGTCGGCCACGGACGCAAACACACCTCGTCCCATCCGGCGCCCGGTGGCTACCGCCGGGCCCGCAGAGACGCCCGGTGCCGTCCTGTGGAGGGTCCCCAGCCCGCGGGAGTCAGCGGACGGTTCCGCGCAGTTCGTCGATCTGCAACGCGATGCGCTGGTCACGGACGTGTTCCGGGCCACCCGAGCAGGCATGCGCTCGGTGGAACACGTCAAGCGGTACACCACGATCGGAACCGCTCACGACCAGGGCCGCACCTCGGGGGTGATCGCTTCCGGTATCGTCGCCGAGGCGCTGGCCGTGGACATCGCCGATCTGGGCACCACCAGCTTCCGGCCGCCCGCGGTGCCGGTGTCCTTTGCGGCGATCGCCGGCCGCAACCGCGGTGACCTGTTCGACCCGGTGCGAGTCACCGCCCTTCATTCCTGGCACGTCGCACACGGCGCCCACTTCGAGAATGTAGGCCAGTGGAAACGCCCCTGGTACTACCAGCGGGACGCGGAAACGATGGACGAGGCGGTGCTGCGAGAGTGCCGTGCGGTCCGTGAAGGCGTTGCCATGCTGGACGGCTCCACCCTCGGCAAAATCAGTGTTCAGGGCCCGGACGCCGGGGTGCTGCTGGACCGGCTCTACACCAACATGATGAGTTCGCTGAAGGTCGGCCGAATCCGGTACGGCGTGATGTGCGGCGTCGATGGAATGGTTCTCGACGACGGAACCGTCATTCGTGTGGCCGAGGAAGAATTCCTGGTCACGACCACCTCCGGTAACGCCGCCAAGGTCATGGAGTGGATGGAGGAGTGGCTGCAGACGGAGTGGCATGACCTACGTGTCCATCTCACCTCCGTCACCGAGCACTGGGCGACCATCCCGCTGGTCGGTCCCCGATCGCGAGACGTCCTGGCCCAGGTCGCCCCCACGCTCGACGTAGGCAATGACGCTTTCGGGTTCCTGACGTGGCAGGACACCGTGGTGGCGGGCGTACCGGCCCGGGTGTGCCGTATCAGCTTCTCCGGAGAACTCGCCTACGAAATCAACGTACCCGCCTGGTACGCCATCTTTGTGTGGGAAGCCCTGTATGCGGCAGGTCGTACGTTCGGCATCACGCCCTACGGCACGGAAGCCGTGCACGTGCTGCGTGCCGAGAAGGCGTATCCGATCATCGGGCAGGACACCGACGGCACGGTCACCCCCCAGGACCTTGGCATGTCCTGGGTGGTGTCCAAGAAGAAGGCCGACTTCATCGGCAAGCGTTCCTTCAGCAGGGTGGAGAACAAACGCACCGACCGCAAGCAACTGGTGGGTCTGTTGCCTGTCGACGAGCGTGTGCTGCTGCCGGAAGGGGCCCAGATCATCGCCACGCGGACCGTGCCCACACCGCCGGTGCCCATGCTCGGGCACGTCACCTCCAGCTACCGCAGCGCTGCCCTACGTCGCACCTTCGCCCTTGCCCTGCTGCGCGGTGGCACCCAACACATCGGGGAGACCCTCTACATCGCGCTGGAGGGCCGCACTGTGCCGGTCACCGTGACCGACCCCGTGCTCTTCGACAAGGAAGGAACCCGCCGTGACGGTTGATGCCCCCGCCCGTGTCAGTCCCCTCAGTGGGTGGCAGGACACCTTTGCCCGGCTTCCCGTCGGCATCCAAGTCCAGGAGCTGTGCTTCCTCACACAGATCACCTTGCGGGCAAACGCCGAAGGCCCGGCAGCGCGGGCGGTCGAGTCGCTGTTGGGGCTGCGGCTTCCGGCTGCCTCCCGCGCAGAGATGTCCGGTGAGATCAAGGCGCTCTGGATGGGGCCGGACGAATGGTTGCTGATCGCGCCGGCGGACACCGGTGCCACCCTGCTCATGGAACTGCGTTCCGCGATCGGTGAGGAATTCGCCACCGTCACCGACGTCTCCGCCCAGCGCACAGTGCTGTCCCTGTCCGGGAACCTCACCCGCCGGATCCTGGCGCACGGGTGTGCTCTCGATCTCGACCCTCGGGTGGCACCTGTCGGAGCCTGCTACACCACCCTGCTCGCGCAGACCGGCATCACGCTGGTCGTACTGGCCGAAGCGGCCCCGAGTATGTGGCTGCTGGTCAGCTCCTCCTTTGCCCCCTACACCGCGACCTGGCTGGTCGACGCCAGTACGGAATACGGCGGAGAAACCGGATGAGCATCAGCGTCTTCGACCTGTTCACCATGGGTATCGGGCCCTCCGGCTCGCACACGGTCGGCCCGATGCGCGCCGCCCGGCCGAGGGAATGGTGTCCATCACGTCTCCCTCGACAAGGCGATCAAGACGATGCGAGAGACCGGGGCCGACATGAAGGACGAGTACCGGGAAACGGCACTCGAAGGCCTCGCCCGCAACGTCGTCGAGCGCTGAGGAGGACACCTTGACCACTCCATTCGTTTTGACCCTGAGCTCCGCCGAACGTCCCGGAATCGTCAACGCCGTGACGAGTTTCCTCGTCCAGCACAGCTGCGACATCACTGAGCACCAGCAGTTCGACGACCCCGACCGCGGCCGTGTTCTCCTGCGCACCGAATTCGTCACCACTGATGAGACGATCACTCTCGCCGGGCTCCAAAAGGCCTTCACCGCTGTCGCAGACGGATACGGTATGCGGTGGCAACTGCGGGACGCGTCGGTGAAGTCCCGTGTTCTGGTGATGGTTTCCAAGTTCGGCCACTGTCTCGCGGATCTTCTCTACCGCTGGCAAAGCGGCACACTGGACGCGGACATTGCGCTCATCGTCTCCAACCATGCCGATCTGCAGCCCATGGCTGACGCGGCCGGCGTCGACTTCGTACACATCCCGATCACCGCCCAGACCAAGGCGCACGCCGAATCCCGCCTGTTGGAACTCGTCGACGAGTACGAGATCGATCTCGTGGTAATGGCTCGCTACATGCAGATCCTCTCGGACGATCTGTGTAAGAACCTGGATGGCCGTGCGATCAACATCCATCACTCGTTCCTGCCGAGCTTCGCCGGTGCCAAGCCCTATCACCAGGCGTACCAGCGAGGGGTCAAGCACGTCGGGGCGACAGCACATTACGTCACCGCCGACCTCGACGAGGGGCCGATCATCGAGCAGGAGGTTATCCGCGTGGACCACCGGCTCTCCCCGGATCGGCTCGCCCTGGTCGGCCGAGACGCCGAACGACTCGCCCTTGCCAGGGCGGTCAACTGGCACTGCCAAAACCGCGTCCTCCTGCACGGCAACCGCACGGTGGTCTTCAACTGACCAGCGCCACCATCGGTATCGCGCACATTTACCCCGGGCGCGGCGGCCTCGTCGCAGACCGCAGCCGCCGGTCCTGGATACCGTAAACACAGGGAAGACGCATCCGAGCTCCTGCCAAAGCCTGCTTTCCCTGTCGGGCAATGGTTTCGGGCGAGACGGAGATGAGCCGAGAAGCGGCCGTCAGAACTGTCTTCGGCTCCGCACGAAGATCATCGATAGCGGGAGTTGCAGTGGCCCTGCCGTACACCGACGTGATCCAGCAGCTGGTCGACGCGCTTGCCGGGCGAATCCAGCGGTCGGTATCCGTGGACGAGCAGCATGGCGGGCTGATCGTGTCCAGTCGCCACTTCGGGGACGCGGACAAGCTCCGAATCGACTCGGTGCTGTCACGGCGGGTTCCGGCCCGCGTCGCCGAATACCTCAACAGCTTCGGCATCGCCACGGCTGACCGTCCCCTGTCGGTTCCCGGCAACCCGTCTCTTGGACTTGTGACCCGGCGATGCTATCCAATTCGTGATCATGGGCGGCTGCTCGGTTACCTCTGGCTGATCGGTGATGATGCGGAGCGTTTCGATGAGGTGGTGGCCGATTATGTGATCCAGGTGTCGGTGCGACTGCACGATCGGTTGCTGCAGGTTGCCGAGGAGGAGCGGCGGCGGCGGCAACTGGTCGCCGATCTCCTGCGAGGGGGCGAAGGCTGCGATCGGGCTGCAAGGGAGCTGGTCGGCCAGGGGCTCGTCGGCCCGGAGGACGAGGTCGTGGTCATCGCAGCAGGCGCCGGCACGGATCCCGAGGCGGTAGCCGCCGTGCTCGCCGAGACAATCGGTCGGGGCAGCCCCGACGCGTATGCGGTCCGGGCACTCGCGACCAGCGTGGGAAACCGAGGAGCAGTGCTCGTCGCCGGCCGAGATGAGGTCGAGCGTGCGGCAGCATGGCTTGCCGAAGCGATCCGACACGGCGTGCGGCGGCGCGATGCGGACGACGGCTACACCTTCGTCGGGCTGAGCAACGCAGGCCGGCTGCACCTGGCCCCTGAATTGTTGCGTCAGGCTGTGCTGACGGCTTTCGTCGCCGCCGAGTTTCCGGAACTGACACCGGTGTTGTCCTGGCGCGGTGCCGGTGTCTACGGCCCGCTCATGCTCGCCGCGCTGGCATCGCCTGATCTTGTCGTACCGCCGCAGATCGTCGACCTCAGCGCCGGTGGACGCACCGACTCGCTGGCTCACACCGCCGAGGTGTTCCTGGATGCCGCCGGGGACACCGCGACGGCGTCCGAACAGCTGATGATCCACCGAACTACGCTCTACTACCGGCTGACGCGGATCGAGAAGAAGACCGGCTGCGACCTGAAGAACGGCCGGGACCGGTTGACCCTGCACCTCGGGCTGAAAATGAAGCGCCTCCTCGACAGCGACATCCCGGCTTTCCTACGACAAGAGCAAGAGCCCTGGGAAAGTTCCTGATCCATGCGGATGCCCGCCGGGGGCAGGCGGCCGGAGACTGAGCGGAGTCGGGCGCCGGCCACCGGGTGAGCGTCAGCAAAGGAGCCCTACGCATGCGCGTGCTTCCCGGAATTCAACCGACCAACTGGTTCCCACCGGGGTTCCGGGACCCGCCATCGATCACGGCGCGTCGCTGAATCCGGGTCGGCCCGACCGGTGCCGGTCTCGTCCCGCTTGCCCTCACCACGCGGGGAATCGGCATCACGATGCTCATCACGGCGGCCATTGCGCAAAGTAGACAACTCGAAGAGCCCACCCGGTGGGAACTCTGCCGTCCACGCCGAAGGACACCGAGACGGACCAAAGGCTTCCAGCCGGCCGATCGCCGTCTGCCCAGAACTATCGTCATCGCCCGCTGTGTCACCCGGCGTACGTAGAGCCGACATCTCGTTCGCGGACACAGCCGATACGACCATCCGACGTCGGTCAGGAGACTCAACTGTGAAGGCACTCGTCAAAGAGAGGGCGGAGCCCGGACTGCGGCTCATGGACGTTCCGGAGCCGGTCGTCGGCCCCGGCGACGTGCTGATCAAGGTCCTGCGGACCGGGATCTGCGGCACCGACCTGCACATCCGCAACTGGGACGGCTGGGCGCAGCAGACCATCGAGGCGCCGCTCGTGCTCGGCCACGAGTTCGTCGGAGAGGTCGTGGAGACGGGTCCCGGCGTCGCCGACATCGCCGTGGGCGACCGGGTCAGCGGCGAGGGCCACCTCGTCTGCGGGAAGTGCCGCAACTGCCGGGCCGGCCGGCGCCACCTGTGCCGCGCGACGGTGGGACTCGGAGTCGGCCGCGACGGCGCGTTCGCCGAATACGTGGCGCTGCCCGCGTCCAACGTCTGGGTGCACCGCGTGCCCGTCGACCTCGACGTGGCCTCGATCTTCGACCCGTTCGGCAATGCCGTACACACCGCGCTGTCGTTCCCGCTGGTCGGCGAGGACGTGCTGATCACCGGCGCGGGCCCCATCGGCCTGATGGCCGCCGCCGTCGCCAAGCACGCCGGCGCCCGACACGTCGTGATCACCGACGTCAGCGAGGACCGTCTGGACCTGGCCCGCAAGATCGGCGTCAGCCTCGCGCTGAACGTCGCCGAGTCGGGCATCGAGGACGGGCAGCGCGCCCTCGGCCTGCGCGAGGGCTTCGACATCGGCCTCGAGATGTCCGGCAACCCGGTCGCCCTGCGGGACATGCTCGCCAACATGACGCACGGTGGCCGGATCGCCATGCTCGGACTGCCGTCCGAGGAGTTCGCCGTCGACTGGTCCCGGATCGTCACCTCCATGATCACGATCAAGGGCATCTACGGCCGTGAGATGTTCGAGACCTGGTACGCGATGTCCGTCCTCCTCGAGGGCGGCCTGGACCTCGCGCCCGTCATCACCGGCCGCTACGACCACCGCGACTTCGAGGCGGCCTTCGAGGACGCGGCGAGCGGCCGCGGCGGCAAGGTCATCCTCGACTGGACCGCGTAGCCCCCTACAGCTTCAGGAGCTCCCTTCATGTTCGACTCCGTGCGCGACGACCTGCGCACCACCCTCGACGAGATCCGCGCCGCCGGACTGTACAAGCCCGAGCGCGTCATCGGTACCCCGCAGTCCGCCACCGTGCGCGTCTCGGCGGGCGACCACCCCGGTGAGGTCCTCAACTTCTGCGCCAACAACTACCTCGGCCTCGCCGACCACCCCGAGGTCGTGGCCGCCGCGCACGAGGCGCTGGACCGTTGGGGCTACGGCATGGCTTCCGTACGCTTCATCTGCGGTACGCAGACAGTGCACAAAGAGCTCGAGGCGCGGCTGTCGGCGTTCCTCGGCCAGGAGGACACGATCCTCTACTCGTCCTGCTTCGACGCCAACGGCGGAGTGTTCGAGACGCTGCTCGGCGCGGAGGATGCGGTGATCTCCGACGCCCTGAACCACGCGTCGATCATCGACGGCATCCGGCTGTCCAAGGCCCGCAGATTCCGCTACGCCAACCGCGACCTCGCCGACCTGGAGCAGCAGCTGAAGGAGGCCGCGGGCGCCCGCCGCCGGCTGATCGTCACCGACGGAGTGTTCTCCATGGACGGCTATGTGGCCCCGCTGCGCGAGATCTGCGACCTCGCCGACCGCTACGACGCGATGGTGATGGTCGACGACTCGCACGCCGTCGGCTTCGTCGGTCCCGGCGGCCGCGGCACCCCCGCACTGCACGGCGTGATGGACCGCGTCGACATCATCACCGGCACCCTCGGCAAGGCCCTCGGCGGCGCCTCCGGCGGCTACGTCGCCGCCCGCGCCGAGATCGTCGCGCTGCTGCGCCAGCGCTCGCGCCCGTACCTCTTCTCGAACACCCTGGCCCCGGTGATCGCCGCCGCCTCGCTCAAGGTGCTCGACCTGCTGGAGTCCGCGGACGACCTGCGCGAGCGGCTCGCCGCCAACACCGCGCTGTTCCGCTCCCGGATGACCGAGGAGGGCTTCGACATCCTGCCCGGCGACCACGCCATCGCCCCGGTGATGATCGGGGACGCGACAGTCGCGGGCCGGCTGGCGGAACTGCTCCTGGAGCGCGGGGTGTACGTGATCGGCTTCTCGTACCCCGTGGTCCCGCAGGGCAAGGCCCGGATCCGCGTCCAGCTGTCCGCCGCGCACTCCACCGAGGACGTCGGCCGCGCGGTGGACGCCTTCGTGGCGGCCGGCGCCCAGTTGGAGGCCGAGGCGGGATGACCACCTGATCCGTCCTTTGCGAAATCACGTCACGTGCGCGTGTCACTGCCACCGGAGAGCACGGTGCAGGGCTGAGTTCACGCCCGTCGCGTGATCAACGAAGCGTGTCCACCGTCACGGGGGAAGCTCGACATCGTGCGGTCGGCCCGGGGAACACCCCGCCGTGGTCTCCGGATCGGCCACCGGACAAGGACTCGCGCAAACCGCCGGTCCTCGAAAGCCACACGGCACAACCCGTCACCCGCATCCGGCCCTCCCGGGTCCGACAACCTACGGAGGACCCGTGACCGAGGCCGCCCGCTCCGGCGAAGAGGCCCCCATCGCCCGTACATCGCCGGCCGGCGTGTGGCGCAACGGCTTCCCGGAATCGATTCGTCACGGGAGGGCCGTCCTGAGCGGCGCCGACGGGTCGGTGGTCGAGGGCCGCGGCGCGGTCGACGCGCCGATGTTCCCGCGTTCGGTCAACAAGCCGTTTCAGGCCCTCGCGATGCTGCGGGCGGGACTGGACCTGGACGGCGAACTCCTCGCCCTCGCCTGCGCCGGCCACTCCGGCGAGGCGTTTCACCTGGAGGGAGCCCGGCGCATCCTGGCCCGCGCGGGGCTGACGGAGGACGCGCTGGAGTGTGTGCCGCACCTGCCCCCGGGTACGGCGCAGCGCGACGCGTGGCTCGCGGCCGGCAAGGGCTCCGAACGGATCGCGATGAACTGCTCGGGCAAGCACGCCGCGATGCTGCTCACCTGCGTGCGCAACGGCTGGCCGACCGAGGACCATCTGGCGCCGGAGCATCCGCTGCAGCGGGCCGTCCGCCAAGCGGTGGAGGACGTCGCCGGCGAGTCGGTCGCGGCGGTCGACGTGGACGGGTGCGGAGCGCCGCTGTTCGCGATCTCGCTCGCCGGTCTGGCGCGGTGCTTCGGCCATTTCGCGGGAGGGTCCGAGGGAACCTTCGAGAGACGGATCACGGACGCGATGCGCGCCCACTCGGAGTGGGTCGCGGGCACCGGTCGCGACGTCACGAGCCTGATGCGGGTCATTTCCTCGACGAGATAGGCCGACTCGTGTGCGGGTGTTGCCCGAGCCGGCCTCCTCGTGCCTGTCATGCCCGAGGTGATCGGTGATCTCGCCTTCGAGGGCGGACTCGAGGATCCTCTTCGTACTCGGTCGGGTTCACGATCACCGACCGGATCCACACGGCGATCCTTCGTGTGCCGAAGGCGGCGTGGACGCCGGCATACGACGCCGACGGCCGTCCGCGTGAGGGCGCGTGGGTCGCGGAGGTCACCGACATGCTCGACCTCACCGCGTGGCCGAAGAGCATGCGGGTGGTCGTGCGTATGGAACGCCCGCACCCGGGCGCGCAGTTGCGGATCACCGACGTCGACGGCAACCGGTGCGTGGCCTTCGTCACGAACACCGCAGGCGGGCAACTCGTGGACCTGGAACTTCGCCACCGCCGACGCGCCCGCGCCGAGGACCGCATCCGCCAGGCGAGGGCAACAGGCTTGCGGAACCTGCCCCTGCACGGCTTCGCACCAAAACCGACTCCGGTGCGAACTCGTGCCTGTTGCACGCGAGTTGATCGCCTGAACGCAGACGCTCGCCCTGACCGCAGACGCCCGGAGGCGGGAGATCAAGAAGCTCCGCTTCCGCCTCTTCGCGGCCGCGGCCCGCCTGGTCCGCACCGGCCGACGGGTCGTCGTCCGCCTGCCCGACCGATGGCCCTGGACCGGGCACATCCTCGAGAGGTACGAGGCCAGGCGCGTCCGTCTTCCCGCCGGCGTCCGCGACGGACGACGAGTACGACTCAAGGGACTCGGTGAACCGGGGAACAACGGAGGGGAAGCAGGGGATCTCTACATCACCGTCCGCATCCGTCCCTGGCGCACTCCCAAGCACGAGCCGGGTGTGCCGGGACAAGAGAGTCGACACTAACGGGTCCCCGCGAACCGGGCATTCCTACGGCCTGGCCACGCTACTTGGGCACGGCCATGCCAAGATTCTTGGCGCCGGCAATGAATTGGCAGGGTCGTCGGCACCGGCGAACCTCGCGAAGCCCGGCCACCATCACGGTATATACCCTCGGCGATTTCTACCGACCGTCCAGTTGCCTGGCCACTGCGTCGAGTGTCGGCCAAGGAGGACCCTCTCGCAGCAGCCGAAGGAATTCTTCCCCGAATCGCCTCCCGTTCGGAAACTGGTCGCCACGCTTCCAACGCCACGCTGCGACCATCGCGAGGACGAGCTGTCGGCAATCGTCCAGCAGCCCTTGGTCAATGCTCGGATAGTGCTCGCAGACCGTCTCTGCGACATGCGCGAGATCGAACTCGACCGGTCCACGGCAGCACGTCTCAAGATCGATGAACAGCGGGCCGTGCCTCGTGCTGAGCACATTGCCCGGATGCGGCTCGCCGTGGAGCGGCTGCTCCACGACGCCGCGGTCCTCGATCGCCCGACGCAGGCTTTCCAGTCTGCTGCCGAGGAACACGCGGTCCGCGTCGGCGAGTTCCGGCGAGCGATTCGCGTCGGCAACGACTGCTTCCGCCTCCGCGATCCGATCTGTGAACCGTGGGCTCGGTACATCGACCTCGCGCATGCCGGCGTGCAGCCGCTCCAGCGCCGTGGCGTAGTCGATTGCCGAGACGTGAGGTGTCACGGGTTCGTAGTAGGTCCACAACGTCACTGCGAAGCCATCGCGTGTGTACACGCGCGGGTCCACCCGAGGCTCCAAGGCGCCCACAGGGCATCCGGCCTCGGCGAGCCGTTGGGCGAGGTCGACTTCGAGCTGTGCGGCCTGCCCCCTTGGGGCGACCCGGGCAAGGACGTCGCACGGCCTCAGCCGCAGCGCGAGCCTGTTCGAGTCGTGAAGAACGACTGCGTCGTCGGCCGGCAGGTCCAGCGATGCGGCGACCGATGTCGCAGCCGCGATCGCACGCGTGAGGTCGGATGTCTCCACCGGCGAATCTTGGCACAGACGAGCGATGGTGATGCCAACCAGCGTGGAGTCGTGGTCGATCAGGGAGCGAAGCGTCCAGGCCGGCCGGCGGTGCGTTCATCGGCCGCCTGCCCTGGCCGGGTTGGCGAGGTCGGGCCGTAGAGCGCTCGCGTACGACAACAGGTGGGGCACAGGGGTAGGTCTCGACGGCGGGGGTGGAACCGTCCTGCCCCCGTTCCCGTCGGGTGTGGTGTGGCGGAAACGCAGCGAAGTGACGGTGACCGAGCCGCAGTTCCACCGCGACGACGTGCCGATGGAGTTGGGCGCGGATCATCGTCTACTCCGCGTCGGCATGGAACCCCGAATGCGCACAGTGATATCCGGGAGACAGTAGGGCGCAGCCTGTTAATTGTCCGTGACTGAGAGTGTCGTCTTGCTGTCAGTACGTGTTCGCTCCGGGTGCTCTTTTGCGCGGTGCGGATTGTCGCATTTCCTCTCCGTAATCAAAGGCCGGCGCCACCGGCGGCGTTGCGCGCCGGCTTCGTCACCGCCGGCGACCGCCCGGATGGGTGTTCGTATGTTCATCGATTGTTTGGGAGATGCAATGCGCAAGGTAGTGAAGCTCGCTCTGGCCGGGGTGATGGCTCTGTCGTCGCTGTCCCTCGCCACTCCCGCCATGGCGTCCTCGGGTTCGGGATCCTCCTCGGGCCCCGGGACGCCGTCGATCTCGACCGACCCCGGCGGGGACGTCGGCCTTCGACAGGATCAAGGCGTGCACCAGCAGCCTGACCAACGGGCAACTCTGCTCGCGGATGATCGAGCAGGACCCCGGCTACTGGGCGGTCTACGTCGGTTACGACAAGACCGGCGGGGACACGATCTCCAGGAGGTTCGGGCACATGAACAACACCAGCTACTACTGGGCGGACTGGGGAACCCAGTACCGGGGGGAAACGGGCGTCCAGTGGCCCGCCTGGGGACAGTACGGCTGTAACAACGTAGTCGGTCTCATGGAGGCGCAGGGCAACGGCGTCTACCGGATCCCGCCCATGAACCTCTGCTGACAAGGCAGAACACGGGCGGCCAGGGGAGTTTCCCCCCGGCCGCCCTTCCTCGTCTCTTCGATCCTGCGAGCCTTCTCCGTGATCACCGCGATATTTCGGGACAACACGTCCCTGTGGGTCGGCCTGAGCCTGGCCTTGATCCTCCTCGTGCCGGCGGCCGTCCTGTGGGCGCATCGAATACGACGGCCGCGGATCGTGGCCGGCCTGTTCGCCGCTGGCATCGCCGTCGAACTCGCCGCCACCTTGCACCCCGAGGGGGGTTATCCCAAGGCACCGGCTCCTGTGTCGTCAATCCCGACGTGGGCCTGGCCGTCACATCGCAGCAGTGGCTGATGAACGCCGCCATGTACGTACCGATCACCCTCTTCGCCGGCCTGCTGTTCCGCAACCTGCTCACAGTGGCCTTGGGCGCCACCCTGTTGTCGGCCGCCACCGAGGTCGTCCAGGCGCTCGTCGGCCTGGGACGGGCCTGCGACTCGGACGACTTCGTCGCCAACACCGGCGGCGCCGTCGCGGGAACGTGTCTGGCCGCGCTCGCGGTCACGATCCTGCGCCAACGAGCCTCGGCCTCCGACCGGGACCCACACCCACACCCACACCACCGCTCCCCTCGACGCGTGCTCGGCATGCCCGTGCCGCTGTTCGCCGTCGTGACCGGGTTCGTCGTCGTCACCCTCGTGTGGGCGGGCTGGGTCGACCGAGCCCTGCGCGGAGTCGACGGGACCTTCCCCGTCAGCTCCCGACAGCGCGCCGCCGCCGAAAGGATCACCCACGACCTGTTGGGACCCGACACCCGTATCGACAACGTCCAGTACGTCAAGGACGGCACCGGCGGCCCCGACCTCCTGTGGGTCTCAACACAGGACAACTCGCTCCAGATCACCTGGCCCCAGGGGCAGGTGGCCTCCCTGTCGGACAACAAGCCGATCCAACCCGTCCCGCCGGACAAGCGTCTGCCCCCCGCGGAAGCGGCGAACCGGGCCGTGGACTACATGCGCCGCAACTTCCCCTGGGCCGCCAACGCGACCCCCGCCGTCACCCCCGCAGGCGCAGAAGGGGACCAACAGGTCTCCTGGAGCAGCACCGTCGACGGCGTCCTGATGCCCATGCGCCTGGCCATCGTCGTCGACGCCGCCGGACGTGTCGCCACCCTCACCGCCCGGAACATCCCCAACCCCCCACTCCCACCCGTGTCCGTGTCCGAGGCCGCCGCCGCCGAAACAGCCGCCACCAACGCGCGCTCGGGAACGGTCCCC
>NZ_WWJX01000056.1 GCF_009865215.1 Streptomyces sp. SID3343
CCGCCGTGCGCGATCAGCGCGCCCATCACCGCCACGCCCACCGTCGCCCCGACCTGACGCGACGCGTTGAGCAGCCCGCCGGCCGTCCCCGCACTGCCCTCCGGCGCCGCGGCCACCACCGTCGCGGCGAGCGCCGGCAGCGTGCACGACACCCCGAACCCGGTGAGCGCCAACCCCACCGCGAGTACCGCGTACGGCGCGTCCCGCAGCGTCGCCAAGCCGAGCACCACTGCCCCCGAACTCAGCAACGCGAGACCCGCGAGCACCGGCCGCGCGGCGCCGGCTCGGGCCACGATCCGCCCGGTGAGCAGCGGATTGAACGCGCACGGCAGGGTCAGCGGCAAAAACGCCAGACCGACCCTGGTCGGACTCAGGTGCCACTGCCGGGTCAACACCAGCGGCAGCACGAACAGCGCGCCGGTGAGGGTGAAGTTCACCGCGGCCCCGGACAGCATCGCCCCCGTCGCACCGCGCACCCGCAACACGTGCGGCGCCAACGCGGGCGCGTCGCTGCGCCGTTCCACCACCACGAGCAGCGCGCCCGCCGCCACACACCCGACCCCCGACGCCACCGCATGCGCCCTCGCCCCCGCGCCGAGCGCGATCAGCGCGTCGGTGAGCAGCGCCAACACCGCGCAGGCCACCACCTGCGCGGTGACGTCGATCGGCCGGTCGCCGGTCGGGCCGCGCAACGCCGCCGTGTTCACCAGGGCGAGCACCACGACCGCGATCGGCACGTCGACCAGGAAGATCGCCCGCCAGCCCGCGAGATCGACGAGCACTCCGCCGACCACCGGCCCCGCCGCGAGCGCGGCCCCGCTGGTCGCCGCCCACACCGCCATCGCCCGGACCCGGTCCGCCGGGTCGGGGTAGAGCCTGACCACCAACGCCATCGACGCCGGCAGGCAGGCGGCGCCCGCCACGCCCAGGGCGACCCGCGCGGCGACCAGCGTGCCCAGGTTCGGGGCCGCCGCCGACACCAGCGACAGCGCCGCGAAGGCGCCGACGCCCACCCGAAAGACACGCTGCGCGCCGTAGCGGTCGGCGACCGCGCCCGCCGAGAGCAGCAATGCCGCGAACGCCACGGTGTAGCCGTTGACGACCCACTGCAACCCGCCGACCGACGCGTGCAGGGACCGGGCCAGGTCGGGTTCGGCCACCGACAACACGGTGACGTCGAGCAGGACCATGAAGTAGCCGAGCGAGACCCCCAACAGGGCGAACACCCGACGCGGGGACCGCGATGGAGGGGACAGGGCGGGCTGGAACACGGTTGTGGGCACGGGGGGTTCCTTACGAGACGAGGACCGACGAACGGGCGCTCGACAGCCTGCGCCGGCCGACCGCCACGACCCACCGGCGCAGCCGTACGCTGCATGCGGAAAAACCGAACGCGCGCATCACGCGCCTGTGACGAACGCGCGCATGTGACGAACGCGCAGAACAGGGCGCGGGGCGAGCACGGGAATCATGGGCATCGGGCACGCGGGGAGCACGGGCATGGAACTGCGACACCTGAGAACGTTCGTGGCGGTGGTCCGCACGGGCACCGTCACCGACGCGGCCGACGCCCTCGGCCTGGCCCCCTCGTCGGTGTCCGCGCAGATCCGCGCCCTGGAAAGCTCACTGGGCGTGCCGCTGTTCGAGCGCGGCCCGCGCGGCATGCACACGACCGAGGCCGGGTCACGCCTGCTGGACCGGGCCGGCCCGCTGCTCGATCGGGTCGAACTCATCCGGCACGAGGTGGCCGGGCGGCCCTACGCCCTGCGCCTGGGCGCGCTGGAATCCCTCGTCGCCGTGCACGTCCCGCGCGTCCTCGCCCGCCTCGCCGAGCGCCGGCCGCAACTCGCCGTCGAGACCCGAGTCGTCGCCGGCCGCGACCTGCTCCTCGGCGAGACGGCCGCGGGCGAGCTGGACGCCGGTCTGCTGCTCGACGTCGGCCGCTCGCTCGGCGGCCTCGGTTTCGCACCCGTCCGCCGGCCCTTGGCCTTCGCCGACCTGGCCCCGGTCCCGCTCGCGTTCGTGGCCGCCCCGACCCATCCGCTGGCCGGGCGCACCGCCCTGACCACGCAAGAGGTGTCCGGCGCACGGCTGTTGGGCAACGTCCCGGCCTGCTCGTTCTGGCTGGCCGCGCAGTGGATCCTCGGCGCCGACACGCGACTCGTGCCCACGGGCAGCCTCACCGTGATGCGGGCGTGGGCGGCGCAGGGCCTGGGCCTCGCGCTGCTGCCCGAGTTCGCCGTCGAAGCCGACCTGGCCGCGGGCACGTTGGCCCGGCTGGACCTGGCCGTTCCCGATCTGTCATTGCGCCTGGTGTGGCGCGCCGATCGGGAGAGCGCCCCCGGTGTACGCGACCTGCTGTATGCGGCGGCCGGGTGACATCGCCGGCCGGGTGACGTCACCCGCCCGCACCCGGACGCAGTCCTCGGGCCGGTCAGCGCGCGCGAAATCTGCCGTCGGCGGTGAAGTCGCGGTACAGCCCGAGCACGATCTCGGTCGGGCGATGCATCGGTGTCGGCAGGTCCGCGAGATCGAAGAAGGCGGCGTCCGTGACCTCTTCGGGTTCGAGCACCAGCTCGCCGGTCCACCGGTGGGCGACGAAGCAGATCGTGAAGGCGTGCACGACGTCGCCGTTGGGATACTCGACGACGTTGACGGCCGGGTCGGACAGGCTCGCGAACGGCACGAGGTCGCGTTCCTCGACCGAGAGCCCGGTCTCCTCGGCGAGTTCCGCCACCGCCGTGGAAACGAACGTGGTTCCCTCCTCGCACGATCCGGCGGGCACTTCCCACACGCCCAGGTCGGCGCGTCGCTGAAGCAGGCCGCGCCCGGCCTCGTCGACGAGCAGAACGTGCGCGCCGGGCACGAGCAGGGGCCGGCTGCCCACCCTGCGGCGCAGCGACCAGATGTACGAGCCGACGTATCCCATGTCCGTCCTGCCTGTCGATGCGCGGCGACGAACCCGGCTCCGGGCTCACGCGGACACCTCACGATAGGTGGCCGACCGCGATACCCGGCGCGTTTTCCGGCTACTCGGGCGCCGCTTCGCTTCCCCGCGGGGGGCGGCGAGGCCGGGAACGACCGACTCGCGGCCGCGGTCGTCCGGGCGGGCGGCGGGTGGCGGGGCGTTGCCCGGACGGTACGGGTGGTTCGCTGTCGTCGCCGCACGATCACCGCGAACACCCTGGTGAGGCCGGGACCGTCCGTCCGGGCCCGGCCGCCGCCGAACGTTTCCGTCGACGCCCGACCGGATCCGGTGGTCAGCCTCGTCGAGCCGGCACGCCCGGGGCGTCGAATGTCGGCAGGAGGTCGCGGGTGACTCGGCCGGCCGCCGCGAGGGCGCGGCCCAGCGGATACCCGAGCGCGTTGGCGGGCATCGCGCCGGGGCGACCGCTGAGCACGACCTCGACGCTCGCGGGCGCCGCGTCGAGACGTTCGCTCAGGCCCAGCCGGCGCAGCGTCTGCCGGGCGACCGCCTCGGCGCTGTCGTACAGGGCCACGCCGGTCGGCAAGGCGGCGGCGATCTCGGCGCCCACGAGCGGATAGTGGGTGCAGCCCAGGACCACACCCGCGCAGTGCGCGGGGGTACGACCGGCCGCGTCCGCGATGGCCACCCGCGCGGCCTCGGGATCGGCCCGGTCCACCGCTTCGGCCAGGCCCGGGCACGCGACGCGCTCGACGGTGCGGCCGGCGGCGAACTCGCCGATCAGGCGCGCCTGGTAGGCGCTCGCG
>NZ_WWJX01000547.1 GCF_009865215.1 Streptomyces sp. SID3343
GCCGCGAGACCGGTCCTCTCCGCCCGCGCCGCCGCGGTCCCGTCGCCGACCCGTCCGCCCTCACGTCAGCGATCGGTCGCGGCGGCCCCCTCCGCCGGCGCCGGCAGCCGGTCGCGCAGGAGATCGCGCGCCGCCTCCACGCCGCCGACCACGACGGCGTCCTCGGTCAGCGCGCTCAACACCACCGGCGGCACGTCGTAGCAGATGTCGGCGAGGTGCCCGCGCACGTCGTCGACCACCGCCGCTCCGGCGCCCGGCAGCGTTCCGCCGAGGACGATGAGGCGGGGGTCCATCGCGAGCACCATCGCGCCGACACCGGCGGCCAGCGCCCGCGCGTACGCGGCGACCGCGGCTTGTGCGCCCGGGTCGCCGT
>NZ_WWJX01000548.1 GCF_009865215.1 Streptomyces sp. SID3343
AGGAAGGCGTCCAGCGCCGCGGGGTAGTACTCGCGCAGCAGCGAGCGGACCTGGTTGCAGATCTGTTGGCGGGACCAGATCGCGTCCTGCTGGGCGCGGGCCAGGACCGCGACGGCCTTGGCGAGTTCGCTGTCGCGGGGCAGCGGCCGGTGCGCGTGCATGTCGGTGCGCAGGATGTTGGCCAGGACCAGGGCGTCGCCGGGGTCGGACTTCTTGCGCGAGACACCGTGCCGGTCTCGGTATCGGGCGGCGGCGAGCGGGTTGATCGCGAAGATCGGGCGCCGGCCGTTCCGCAGCACCGCGACCAGGAGCCCGCGGGAGGTC
>NZ_WWJX01000549.1 GCF_009865215.1 Streptomyces sp. SID3343
GCGCACGAGAGCCCGGATCGGGTCCACGAGCACACCACGGCGGTGGACGCGGCGGTCGCCGCCGGCGTCGAGCGGATCGTGTACGTCTCCTTCGTGGGCGCCGCGCCGGACGCGACGTTCACGTTCGCGCGCGACCACTGGTTCACCGAGCAGCACATCCGGGCGTCGGGGCTGCGGTTCACGTTTTTGCGGGACAACTTCTATCTGGCCGCGCTTCCGGCGATGACCGGCACCGACGGCGCGATCCGCGGCCCGGCCGGCGGTGGCCGGGTCGGCGCGGTGGCACACGACGACATCGCCGACGCCGCGGCGGCCGTACTGTCGGCCGAT
>NZ_WWJX01000550.1 GCF_009865215.1 Streptomyces sp. SID3343
CCCTAGCACCGCCATGCCCGAAACCGCGAGAAACGCCCCAGGAGGCACTTCATGCCCCTCGCCGTGCTCGTCTTCCTCGCCCTGACCGCCACCGCACTCGGTTACAGCGCGTTGTGTTTCTTCAGCCCGTTCGGGCCGTGCCGACGGTGCGAGGGGACCGGAAACCACATCTCGTGGTGGGACAAGCGCCGCGCCGCGAACGGCACGCCGAGCAGGCCCAAGCGCCGCAGCATCCGCAAGCCGTGCCGCCGCTGCAAGGGCACCGGCGCCCGGCTGCGGATCGGCCGCCGCATCCACAACCGCGCCCACAAGATCCACGCCGACGGCACCCGCTGAACCTCGCCCCGACCATCCGTCAGGAGAACCGGACATGACCACTCTCGCCGCCGGCGGGTCGACCGTGAGCATCGGCCTGCCCGTCATCCTCCTGCTCGCCGCGTTCGCCCTGCTCGCCTCGAACAAGGCCCCGAAGCTCGCCGGGTTCTGCCTGTTCGTCGCCGG
>NZ_WWJX01000551.1 GCF_009865215.1 Streptomyces sp. SID3343
ATCGCCATTTGGTCGACGGTCCATAACCTCGGCCCCTTTACCGCAACCACCCTGCCCATCAGTTATTATTTGATTTGGCTCTACTCCGCCAGCCTCACGTTGTTGAGCCTGATGATTACCATTGCCAGCGCGGAAATTGCGTTTAAATCCGAGCGATTGGTTGAAATGAATATCGCCCGCAACGAGCAACAAAAACATTTTGAAGCCGTTATCCAAACAATCCCCGATCT
>NZ_WWJX01000552.1 GCF_009865215.1 Streptomyces sp. SID3343
TCCGGGTTCGCGATCAACGACCCGTGGCCCTTGGTCAACTTGACCTTGGACGAGTTGAACCTGATCTTGGCGTCGGACGCGGACGTCCGGAAGGAATTCAAGACCGCCGTCGTCGGGTTGGTCGCCAAATTCCAGAGCACGGGCAGGAAGTTCGGGATGGGCATCCGCCTGGCCGCGCAGTCCATTCATTTGGAAGATCTCGGGGACAAGGACAAGATCCGCGGCAA
>NZ_WWJX01000553.1 GCF_009865215.1 Streptomyces sp. SID3343
ACGGCAGTTGTTGGCGGTACGGACGACCTGCGGGGGTTTGCGGCCCAATACCGTGCGCATGCCCCCAACCAGCCTGCGCCGGAGAACCACCATGTGTCAGCAGCACGACGACCACGACCAGCCCGCCACCCCCCTTTCGGGTCCCGCACGGCGGGCGTTCCTGCGCAACGCCGCCCTGGCAGGTGTGGGCGTCACGGCGGCGGGCGCGA
>NZ_WWJX01000554.1 GCF_009865215.1 Streptomyces sp. SID3343
TCGTCCAGGCCCTCCGGCAATACCGTGTCCTGCGTGTTGGCCGGCCGGGCCGAGTACAACCGCCGGTACACCGGGGCCAGCAGTTGCTGGGCCGCGCCGTCGCCGACGACCGCCGCGACGACCGCGACCACGCCCACCAGCGCGTGTCGCCACACGCCGGGGACCGGGTCGCCGTAGTGGTACGCGATCACCGCGCCCATCGCGCC
>NZ_WWJX01000555.1 GCF_009865215.1 Streptomyces sp. SID3343
GCACTTACGGGGCCGGGGCGTAGGACGCCGGCTTCGTCGGCGGCGCCGCGTTCGGCGGGACCGCGACCGGTCCGGGCGTACCGACCCCCGACCCGGGCACGTACGCAACCCATCGGACGTGCGAACGGCCGCGACACACACAGCCGTTCGCGCGTACGCAGGTCCGACTCGATACTCCGGGCCGTCCGCCGGTCCTCCGC
>NZ_WWJX01000057.1 GCF_009865215.1 Streptomyces sp. SID3343
GAAACGCAACGGGTGGTGCGGGTGGGAACCATCGCAAGCCCACCGACCCGAACCCGCAGCAACACACCCCGCCAAGTCCCGCTCCAGCCCAGGCCAGGCCGCGCAAAAGCCACCGACCGCCGAAGGCCAAAAACGCAGGAAGACCTCTCGCTGTTGCGAGAGGTCTTCTTTCGAGGTAGCCCCGACGGGATTCGAACCCGCGCTACCGCCTTGAGAGGGCGACGTGCTAGGCCACTACACAACGGGGCCTCGGTACTGCAGGTGTTGATGTCGGATCTGGTAGCCCCGACGGGATTCGAACCCGCGCTACCGCCTTGAGAGGGCGACGTGCTAGGCCACTACACAACGGGGCCAGATCATCAACCGTGAACTTCTACCAGCGGCATCACCCGAAAGTGATGCAGCTGGGGTACCAGGACTCGAACCTAGACTAACGGAACCAGAAACCGTCGGGCTGCCAATTACCCCATACCCCAATGCTTGGTCCCGTCGCCGTTGCCCAAGGGCTTGTGCGGGGGACTTCGCTCCGCGCTGCTCCCTTGCGGGGCGGCACGAGAAGAACTTTACCCGAAGAGGCGCGCGTGACCAAAACGGGTTACCGGAACCTCGTTCGAATCGGCACAAGTCCGGGTGTTCCGGCACCCGTCGGGCCTGTCGCGGGACTTTCGGCGGCATTCAGCCGCGCTTGATCACCTTGTTGGTGAGGGTGCCGATGCCACCGACGGTGACCGAGACGCGGTCACCCACGTGGATCGGGCCGACGCCGACCGGAGTTCCGGTCAGGATCACGTCGCCGGGGAGCAGCGTCATCGCCTGGGTGACGTGCACGACGAGGTCGGTGACGGTACGGATCATCTGCGCGGTCGTGCCGGCCTGGCGCACCTCGTCGTTGACCGTGCACGCGACGGTCAGTCCCTCGCCGTCGGAGATCTGGGCGAGCGAGATGTCGGTCTCGACCCACGGGCCGAGCGGGCAGAAGGTGTCCATGCCCTTGGCTCGACCCCACTGGCCCTCGGCCCGCTGGAGGTCGCGCGCGGTGACGTCGTTGGCGCAGGTGAAGCCGAAGATCACCTCGGCCACCCGCTCGGCCGGCACGTCGCGGCACATCCGACCGATCACCACGGCGAGTTCGGCCTCGTGGTGCACGTCGTCGGAGATCTGCGGGTACGCGATGCCGTCGCCGTGGCCGATCACCGACGTCGAGGGCTTGAGGAAGGTGATCGGGACGTCGGGCACGGCCGAGCCCATCTCGGCGGCGTGCGCGGCGTAGTTCTTGCCGATCGCGACGACCTTGCTCGGCAGTACCGGTGCGAGCAGCCGAACCGCGGACAGCGCGTACTGCTCGCCCGTGGGGCGCAGTTCGCCGAAGGGGTGACCCGCGAGGGCGTGCACCACCAGCGACTCGGGATGGTCGGCGTCGCCGGTCACCACCCCGAAGGACACCGAGTCGTCAGCGGAGAACCTGGCGATGCGCACGATGGGTCACCCTTGCCGGAGAGTCACGAAAGAGACGACTCCAGGCTAACGCGGCGAGGTCGCGGACCTGGCGACGCGGGCGCGGACCGGGGCGCCTCGGTCGGGGCTGCCGAGAGGTGATTCAGGAGGGGACGTCCATCAGGTTCGTCCGGCGCGGGTTCGCGGTCCGCACGGCCTCGATGGTCGGCTGGTCGCCGCCTTCGGCGACGCGTTGGCGCGGGATCACCGACTCCACCCGGGTGCGCTTGGGGTTGGCGGTGCTCAGACGGTGCGTGCTGATGTTGTCCACGGTTCCCGGTTCTCGTTGGCTTTCGACGCGCGACTACGTGCAGGGTGCAGGCTTGTACATCAAGGTTACCCGTGGTTACGTCAGGGGTGGTCACGGGTCGCCCGGCCATGATCGCTGTGACGATCGCTCACGGTGCGCACATCACGGTTTACACCAGGTGTTCGAGCCCGGACGGCAATATGTGATTTTCACCTCGGCACAACCTCGGCAAACGTGTGGCATTTTGCCCGTGATCGCCCGGTAATACCGTGCGTTATCCGGTCGCAACGGCTTATCCGCCGAGACCGGGGTGAATCGCCTTTTGTCGTGACCCCGCTATCTTGTTGCGACCCCGAGGCTGTGCTGAAATGCCTGCGACCACGGGGGTGGTTCCCAACAAGCGGAGTTCCTTCTCCTCACCGCGTGAACGCGGCGGGAGGAGCCCTGGGATGAACGCGAATCCAGGGATTTACGCACACAAGCCTCGCCTTACCGGCGGGTCTAACGACTGGTCACAAGAGGTTGCGACGCTAGTGCAGGGACGTCGGAAGAAGCAGCACGACTCCGCGGGGGCCCCGGCCACGGCCGGCCCCTCCTCGCCGGAGGTGCGAACCCCGCAGCAAGCCAGCGGAGCCCAGGACGCCAACGGGACTCCCGACATCGTCGGGGACCCCATACCCAGCGCCGGGACGACCCGGCCCGCAGGGCCGGCACCGTCCCGGCTCACGTTGCTGTTCTCGATCAGGAACTGGCGCATCCGTACCCGGATCACCGCGCTGCTCCTGCTGCCTGTCGTGGTCGCCGCGTTGCTCGGTGGGCTGCGTATCCAGTCGTCCATCGACAAGACCCGCGAGATGGACACGGTGCAGAAGGCTGCCGCCGTCATCGACCAGGCGTCGACGCTGGCCACGATGCTGGAGCAGGAACGCGACTTGCTCGCCCAGGCGAGCGCCGGCGGTACTCCCGAGACGACAGCCGAGATCGCGAAGGTCAAGAAGAGCACCGAAGAACAGGTGGTCGTCTACGGCGCCACCGTCGCGAAGCTGAACACCGACTCGATGCCCGTGCTGCGCGCCACGCTCGAGGACATCGGTCACGAACTGACGAACCTGAACACCAACCGTCAGGACGCGTTCCGAACCAGCGCTCGCGGCACGATCGACGCCTACAACAAGATGATCCTCAAGCTCCTCCAGATCAACCAGGAGGCTCCTGAGGTCACGCGTGACCCCGAACTGATCCAGGGCGCTCGCGCGCTCGGCTCGTTCGGTGAGATGAAGGCGTACGCGTCCGCACAGCGTGCGGCCGTGATGGCCTACGGACTCAAGCCGAACAACATCCCGATCGAGACCAGCGAGACGCTCAACCGCCTCAACCTGGCCGAGACGAGCGCGCTCACCGAGTTCGAGGGCGTCGCCCCCGAGGACTGGAGGCTCCTCTACCAGTCCCAGGTGAGCCGCGACAAGATCTCCACCGTCGAGGAGCGGTTCCAGCTCTTCCGCGGCCTGGTCGACGACGCGACCCTCAAGGGCGGCGGCAAGATCTCCACGTCCAACGAGTTCACCACCCAGGAATGGTGGACGCTTTCGTCGGACAAGATCGGTGCGCTCGGCCAGGTAGAGGCCCAGCTCGGACAGAAGCTGTCCAAGTCGGCCGACCGGCTGCGCAACGAGGCCCGCACCGACGCGCTCATCAACACCATCCTGGTCGTCGGCGCACTGCTGATCACGATCCTGCTCGGTGTGATCGTGGCGCGCTCGCTGGTCCGCTCGCTCAACACGCTGCGTCGTTCCGCGCTCGAGATCGCCGAGGAGCGACTGCCGGAGACGGTGCGCCGGCTGTCCGAGTCCGATCCGTCGGACGTGGATCTGACGATCCAGCCGATCGGCGTGCTCTCTCGTGACGAGGTCGGCCAGGTGGCCCGCGCGTTCGACGCGGTCCACGCCGAAGCGGTACGACTCGCCGCCGAGCAGGCCCTCCTGCGAGGCAACGTCAACGCGATGTTCGTCAACCTCTCGCGTCGCAGCCAGAGCCTGATCCAGCGTCAGCTCGCGCTCATCTCCGACCTGGAGAACCGCGAGGCCGACCCGGACCAGCTCGCCAACCTGTTCAAGCTCGACCACCTCGCGACCCGTATGCGCCGCAACGGTGAAAACCTTCTGGTGCTCGCCGGTGAAGAACCCGGCCGCCGCTGGACCCGACCGGTCCCGCTGGTCGACGTCCTGCGCGCCGCCGCCTCCGAGGTGGAGCAGTACGAGCGAGTCGAGCTGGGCGCGTTGCCCACCACGGACATCGCGGGTCGCGCGGTCAACGACCTCGTGCACCTGCTCGCCGAGCTCCTCGAGAACTCGACGACGTTCTCCAGCCCGCACACCAAGGTGCGCGTCACCGGCCACATCCTGCCGGACGGCCGCGCGCTCATCGAGATCCACGACAACGGCATCGGCCTCACCGGCGACGACCTCGCCGACGCCAACCAGCGGCTGGCCCGCCCGCCTGTCGTGGACGTGTCCATCTCGCGCCGCATGGGTCTGTTCGTGGTCGGCCGACTCGCCACCAGGCACGGCATCCGCGTCCAGCTTCGGCCGGGCGAGGGTGGCGGCACCACGGCGCTGGTCATGCTCCCGATCGAGCTCATCCAGGGCGACCGTCCCGGTGGCGGCGACGGTTGGAGCAAGGGCGGCGACAAGACCGCGGCCGCCGTTTCCGGCTGGACCGAGGAACTGCCCGCGGCAGCGGCACCCGCCACGGCCCTTCCCGGGCCGCGAGTGGGCAGCAGGGCCGAGGAGCGCAACCGGCGGCGCG
>NZ_WWJX01000556.1 GCF_009865215.1 Streptomyces sp. SID3343
TGGCCGCCGACGACATGCTGCACCACGTCGGCACGGCCGACCTGCCGGCCGACCCCGAGGCGAGTGCGCCGTGGCGGGCGATCGGTGCGGCGGGCGGCGCGATCGCGCTGGCCGGGATGAACGGGCGCCTGTACGCGGTGGACGCGGGCGGCCGGCTCTCCACCCGGCTGCCGATCCCGGGCCCGGCCGACTTCACACCCCTGCCCGGCGGCGACCCGCCGGCCCCCGGCC
>NZ_WWJX01000557.1 GCF_009865215.1 Streptomyces sp. SID3343
ATCACCGGAATCGAACTTCGCCGGATCGCGATGCCGCTCCGGGCGCCCTTTCGCACGTCGTTCGGCGTCGAGACCGCGCGCGACGTGCTGTTGCTCCGCGTGGTCACGCCCGATGCCGAGGGCTGGGGCGAGTGCGTCGCGATGTCGGAGCCGGTCTACAACTCGGAGTACGTCGAGGGCGCGGTCGAGGTGCTCAAGCGCTTCCTGAT
>NZ_WWJX01000558.1 GCF_009865215.1 Streptomyces sp. SID3343
GGCCGGCGGGGCGATCACAGGACGAGCATGAGCTTTCCGCCGGGGCGACCGGACCGGCTGAGTTCGGCCGCTTCCTCGATCCGGTCGAGCGTGTAGGTGCGGGCGACCGGTACGACCAGGACGCCTTCGCCGGCGAGCCGGGCGAACTCGTCCATCCGGTCGTAGCGCATCTCGGTGGTGATCCGGACGCCCAAGTCGGCCGCGGCGGCGAAGTCCGAGACGGTGAGGACCCGGTCGGGATCACCGGTCAGCCCGATCAAGGTCGGTAGCGAGCCGCCGGCCGGGCTGGGCTGGTCGGCGCGGTCGATCCGGCCCCCGGTCGGCGTCGTGTCCAGGGCCCGGTCGATCCGGCCTCCGGCCAGTGCGGCGACGCGTTCGGCCATGCCCTCGCCGTAGGCGGTCACTTGGGCGCCGATCTCTTCCAGGGCGCCGGCCCGGGTCGGCCCGGCGGTGGCGATCACCCGAACACCCCGGTGCAGCGCGAACCGCACCGCCGCCTCACCCACGGTGCTGCCCGCGCCGTGGACGAGCAGCAGCTCACCAGGCTCGACACCGAGGTCGTCGAGCGCGCGCCACGCCGTCTCGGCCGCCATCGGCAATGCGGCGGCCTGCTCGGCGGTGACGCCGTCGGGAATGCGTGCCCAGGCCGGCATCAGGGCGTACTCGGCGGCGCCGGCCGTCGAGCCGTGGAAGACGGCCGGGCCGAACACGCGGTCGCCGATCCGGACATCGGTGACGCCCTCGCCGAGCGCGTCGACGGTGCCCGCGATCTCCAGGCCGAGCCCGCGCGGCAGCGGCGGCAGATGGTCGGCGAGGAGACCGTCGACGATGTGCCAGTCGGCCGGCGTCAGGCCGCACGCCCGCACGGCGATCCGAATCTGACCGGGGCCCGGCTCCGGCTGTGGGACGTCGCGGAGCACGATCACGTCCGGGGAACCGAACCGGTCGAACTGAAGAGCCTTCATGACAACCTCCTGAGTGATAACAGCATCTGTTGTCATCACCGTACCATCGTGACAACAGCTTCTGTTGTCGTACGTTGGTGGGTGGGCCGAGATGGCAAGCGGTTCCGTGGCTCCACGTCACGCCGAGCGCCGGGACGCGCGGCCTTGCCTCCCGGATCGACCGTTGCCCCCGCTCGATGTGTCGGGCGTGTGTCGGGCCGGTGTGCCGGATCTCGCCCGTGACCCGCCTTCTGCGGCTCGTGCACTCACCTTCCGACCCTCGGCCCGCCGCCCGCGCGGGGGTCGACGCCGTCAGGGATCGTGGGTTCGCCCTCGGGCATCCGGACGCTCGCCCTGACAAGGGCCCGGACCGTGTCCGACCGCTCGGCTGACGTCCCCGATCCTGCGGCAACCGACCATCGAAGGAGAGACGCGATGAGTACCGACGGTGTCGAGTGGTTGGAGGACTCGGCCTTCGACGAGTTCGGCTACTGCGTGACGTTCGCGCGCGGGCTGTCGGCGGTGGAGTTGCTGCGCCGCATGGGGTGCGACACGACGAACACGGCCGGCAAGACCCCGACCGACGCGAACCACTGGATCGAGGACGTCGCCGACGAGTTCGGCCACCGGGCGGTCGCGGACAAGGAGTCGGTGATCCGGGCCGGCGAGGCGAACGGCTGGGCGTTCGCGGTCGAGGACGCCGGAATCCGGGGCATCGACCACGACGTCCTCGCCGTCGTCTCGACTGCCACCGTGGCCATGAGCACCTTCCGCAACGTCAACGCGCTCACGCAGTTCCTCTACGTGGAGTCGGGGAAAGTGGTGTGCGCGTTCGAATCGGCGCAGGTTCGCGACGGCACCGACCCCGACCGGCTCGTGCCGTACCTGACCCGCGCCGGGCTTCTGCTTCCCGACGGGGACGAACCCGACCTGGGAATCGGCGAACGGCAGCGACTCGTCCAACGCATGATGCACACCGAGTTCGGCGCGACACTGCCCCGCGAGGACGTCGAGAACGGCGAACTCCTCGCCGCGATGTACTGAACCGGGGCCCGTAGGTCGGGACTTTCACGGCAGCGCTTCGAAGTCCCGATCGCGCGGTGGACGCCGCGAGCCGGGTGGGTGGCACGGTCACAGGCCGTGCGGACTCATCGAGGCCGACGAAGTCCGGCAACGGCGGGAGTTGCGCGCCTTCCTGACCGAGTGGCCCGGCACCTCGTGACGTCTCGATCCGGGGGCGTTACCCGGGCCCCGAGGTGGGTAACGAATTATTCGTTACCCGGATCCCTGTCGATGGGTAACGGATTCGGTACCCGCGCAGGTCACCGCCACGGGTAACGCAATCAGGCGATCGGGTAGGACCTGGGGTGACTCGTCCGCTCGTACTCCCCCACCTGTTCGTCGATCCGCTCCGGGGCGGTCGCGCGGCCGAACGCCTCCAGGAGCATGACCACCGTGCAGACCGCCAGGGTGTAGACGCGGCCCACCAGCGCCAGGCCCTCCACCGCCCCGGCGAGCCCCGTCTCCCCCGCGGCGACACGGTGTACGGCTGTCGTCGTCGCGAACTCGGTCTCCGGCGGCGCCAAGGCCGCCACCGCGTCGAGCTCCCGCACTCCCATGGACGTGCTCGCGAAGTCGTTGCCGAAGCGGTCGACGCCGAGGTAGTAGATCCCCAGCAGTGATGGTCCACGGAAATGACCATCGTAGGGAGGTCGGTGCTGGGGAGGCCCGTGTCCAGGGCCGCGTTCGCGAAGTGGAAGGCCTCGGCGGTGACGACCAGGCCCAGGAACGGACGATCGTGTGGGATGTCCCGGAACTCTTCCTTGCCGGAGAGAACCAGGTCGCGGGTGGTGTCGAGTTGAAGGAACGCTTTGCCCAGACGGTCGTTCAGGTGGCGCTTCCGCTCGAGGCCGCCCAGGCGCAGGTTTTCCGGTTGCTGCGCTCACGGGTCCGGAGGGCACGGGTCTCAGACGACAGGAACGGGTATCGGGTGTCGTCGTCGGCGCCGATTGGGCCGCCGAGCACGACGACCAGGTCAGCGGCCCGCACGGGATCTTCGTTGATCTCGTCGATGCCGGCATCGATGTAGTGCACGCTGTAACCGCGTTCGGTCAGCAGCGGCTGGAGGAGGCCCAGGTCTTCGAAGGCCGGGTGCCGGATGGCCAGGACAGTCTTTGTCGTGTCGACGGTCATGGCGATGTGAAACCCTTCGTGTGCAGGGGTTTCAGGTGCGCAGGTAGGAAGCACCGTTGAGATCGAGCACGGCTCCGGAGGACCACGCGGCTTGCGGTGAGGACAGGTAGAGGACGGCATCCGCGACCTCCTCGGGCGTCCCGACCCGCCCGAACGGGCTCTGGCCCCGCAGTTCATCCCCCGCTGGACCGGACATCTTGGCTGTTTGCCGTTCGGTGGCGACGAACCCGGGGGCGACGGACACCACCGCGATGGCGTGCGGGGCCAGCGCGACAGCCATCGACTGCCCGAAAGCGTGCAGCGCAGCCTTGCTTGCGCCGTACGCGGGAAAGTCGGGCTCACCCCGGAAGGCGCCACGGGAACCGATGTTGACGATGCTTCCGCTCTCGCCCCGGTCTATGAGGTGCCGGGCCACGCAGTAGGTCACGTTCGCCGCGCCCAGCAGATTGACGTCGACCATATGGTGCCAGCTCCGCTGCCACTGCGCGTAGGACACATCGGCAACGGAGTGCCGGTTGCCGGCGGTCGGCGCGACAGCTGCGTTGTTGACCAAGACGTCGATCCCACCCAGCGACCCCACGGCTTCGTCCACGATACGCCGCGCCGCTTCAGGATCGGCCAGATCACCCGCGAGCAGGACATGGCCAGAACCAGGCAATAGGCGCAGCGTTTCCTCGGCGTCCTGGCGCTGGGCCGCGTAGTGCACTCCCACCCGGTCGCCGCGTTCGGCGAATTTGACAGCCACGGCCCGCCCGATTCCCCGTGACGCTCCCGTGACCAGCACTCGCCTCATCGTGTGAAGATCTTCGACTCGTCACGGAACGCCTTGAACTCCAACGCGTTGCCTGCCGGATCGTGGAGGAACATGGTCCACTGCTCCGCAGGTTTCCCGGGGAAGCGGCGGTAGGGCTCGATCACGAAGGCCGTGCCGGCCGCGCGGAGCCGATCGGCGAGTGTGTGGAATTCCTCGGTCGACAGCAGCAGTCCGTAGTGGGAAACGGGTACCGCATGTCCATCGACCATGCTGCTCCCGACTACCGCGGACCTGTCGGGGGCCGCGTGCGTCACCAGTTGGTGACCGTGCAGATCCCAGTCGACCCAGTGGCTGGTGGAGCGTCCCTCTCGCAGTCCGAGGACACCTCCGTAGAACTGGCGGGCGCCGTCCAGGTCGTCGACCGGTATGGCCAGATGGACTGCGGGGCGAAGCGACATGAGACTCTCCTTCAGCTCGATGACCCTCTCACCTTGCAACCTCGAATGTTGAATGTCAACATTCGACAATGACTTCTACGTCGCTCCCCAAAGTCAGTCGCAGAGGGCTGGCACAAGAGACCGCCGACCTCATCCGCGAAGCGATCTTCGCCGGCCACTTCCCCCCTGGCTCACCGCTGCGCGAGACGGAACTCGCCACCTCGCTGGGCGTCAGCCGCGGATCGGTACGCGAAGGGCTGGCACTCCTCGAACGCGAGGGCCTCGTCCGGAGCGCCTGGCATCACGGCTCCACCGTCATTGAAGTCACCGCGCAGGACGTCGAAGAGGTCTACGCCCTGCGCGCCGCGCTTGACCGCCTCGCCGCAACCAGCGCACAGCAAAACGCAACCGCCGATCAGCTGGACGGGCTCGATGCCCTGGTCGACGCGATGGCCGAGAAGATCAGCGGCGAAGCATCCGGGGCAGGGCTCCTCGCAATCGACATCGCCTTCCACGACCGGATCTACGACACCGCGAACAACCGCAGGCTCAGTCAGGCGTGGCACGCCGTACGCTCACAGACGTATCTATTCCAACTCCGCCGCATCGCCCTCGGCTACGAGCACTACCGTGACCGGGTTGTGGAAGAGCACCGCGAACTGGCAATGCTCCTGCGCTCCGGCGACCGCGAGGCGCTGGTGCAGCGCGCCGAAGAACACGTCGACTCCGCTCGCTGCAGTCTTCTCGCCAGTCTGCGCCGCTGAGCACGGCGCGTCGGAACGAGAGCACGAGGCGGTGACGACCCGGAGGAGCACGGTGTGGCTCCGGGTAAAACCACCGCAGGGCGGACCGGGGCGGTGGTCGTGTTCTCGGACGAGTCGGCGCTGTCGCTGCCGCCTCCGGTCCGCGCGACGTGGGCCCCACGGGGGCGCACTGCCACCGGTGCGGGTGCGGATGGGGAAACGGCCGAAGATCTCGCCGGTCGGCTGGTGCTGTCACCCGCCCGACGGACCACCCAGGTTCCTCTACCGGATGGTGTCCGGCTCGGTGAACGACCGGCAGCCGATTCGCCAACTGCCTTAGATCCACCGGACGTTCGACCGCCCGATCTTATTGGTATGGGACAACCTGGGCAGTCGTCGCAGCCGCCGGATGCGGGCCTTCGCGGAGCGGGTCGACCGGCTGAGCCTGGTCTTCCTGCCTCCGTACGCCCCCGACCTCAACCCGGTCGAAGGCAGCTGGGCGCATCTGAGGAACGGACCCCTGGCCAACCTCGGCGCACGCACTCTCGACGAACCGGTCGCGGTCGCCCGCCGAGGCCTGCGGGACATCCAACATCG
>NZ_WWJX01000058.1 GCF_009865215.1 Streptomyces sp. SID3343
GCTTCCTCGCGGCGAACTCGGTCCCGGTTCCCGTCGGTTGGCCGGCGACGCCCGGGAGTCCCCGCCGACGCCCGGGCGCGACCGCTCCACTCGCTAGCCGAGTTCGGCGCCGTAGACCCGGTCGACCGTCATCGCCATCAGGACTCGGCGATCGGCGACCATCACCGCGCGGTACTCGTCCCAGTCCGGGTGTTCACCGGCCGCCGCGCGGTAGTAGTCGACCAGCGCCCCCACCTCCGGGCCGTGCGGATCGGTGCCGGGCCCGGTCAGCGTGGCGATCCCCTCGGCGGTCGCCCACGCCGCGCCGTCGGGCCGGGTCACCTCCAGCGTCGCGCGCGGATCGCGGCGCAGATTCGCGGTCTTGGCCCGCCCCTCCGTCATCGACACGTAGATGATCCCGGCCGCCCGGTCGTAGAACGGCTGGATCGGCGAAAGCTGGGGACGGCCGTCGGATTTGATGGTGGCGAGAATGCCCAGGCGGCTGTCGGCGAGCAGGGCGTGCAGGTCGAAGTCTGCGTCAGTGGTCATGCCCGCAGAACCCGGCGGCGCGTGACGCTATTCCGCCGCGTCGCACCGATCCACCCGATCGGCCGTGTCGCGGCCCGGACCCGACGTTTTCCGACGCGAACAACGCACGCGAGCGCTGAACGGCCGGTCGTGAGCGGGTGGTTGCGCGGGCGAGAACGCCGGACATCAGGACGGATCGGCCGACGTCCGGTCGGTCGCGGGCGCGGGGTCGGCGCCCACGGGACCGGCACCGCGCAGGCGTTCGAGGTCGGAGGAGCGGACCTGGATGGCGAACAGGGCGATCAGCGACGCGACGACGGCGAGGATCGCGGCGACCAGGAACGCCTGGCTGATGCCGGCCGTCAGCACCTGATGGCTCCACGGCGCGGGCAGTTGCCGGGTGCGCTCGAAGTCGGCCTTCTGCGCCGGCGTCGCCTGGGCCAGGAACTTGGGCACCTGCTCCTTCGCCTCGTTGCGGTTGGCCGTGCCGAACACCGTCACCAGGATCGACAGCCCCAGCGAACCACCCACCTGTTGCATGGCGTTCAACATCCCCGAGGCCGCGCCGGAATCGTGCGGATCGACATTGGACACCGCCATGAGGGTGAGCGACACGAACTGCATGCCCATGCCCAGGCTGAACACCAGCATCGGCCCGAGAATGCTGCCGGCGTAGGTGCTGTGGACGTCGGTCAGCGCGAGCCAGCCCAGCCCGCCCGCGGCGCACAACGCTCCGCCGACCATGAAGGGCTTGGGCCCGACCCGGGGCAGCAGTTGCGACGTCACGCCGGCGGCGACCGCGATCACCGCGCTCACCGGCAGGAACGCGAGTCCGGTGGTCAGCGCGCTGAAGCCCAGGACGTCCTGGGCGAACAGGGTCAGGAAGAAGAACATCCCGAACATCGCGGCCGCGAGCGCCAGCATCATGCCGTACGCGCCCGCCCGGTTGCGGTCGGTGAACAACCGCAGCGGGGTGATCGGTCGCGCGGAGCGCTGCTCGACGAGCAGGAAGGCCCCGAGCAACACGACGGCGAGGCAGAACGCGCCGATGGTGACGCTGTTGCGCCAACCTTCCTGCGCGGCCCGGATGAACCCGTATACGAGCAGACCGATGCCCAGCGTGGAGGTGAGCGCCCCGAGCACGTCGAAGCTCCCGGGTCGGCGCTCGGACTCCTTGATCACGCGCGGCGTCGCCAGTGCGATGGCCACCCCGATCGGCACGTTGACGAAGAAGACCCAGCGCCAGTCGAGCCACTCGACGAGCGCCCCACCCGCGAGCAGGCCGATCGCGCCACCGCCCGCGGAGACGCCCGCGAACACCCCGAACGCCCGGTTCCGCGACGGGCCTTCGGGAAACGTGGTGGTGATCAACGAGAGTGCCGTCGGCGACGCGATCGCGCCACCGACGCCCTGGAGGGCACGGGCGGCCAGGAGTTCGGCCGAGTTCTGCGCGAGCCCGCCCAGGAGGGAGGCCACCACGAACAGCAGCACACCGACGATGAACACCCGCCGCCGGCCCAGGATGTCGCCCGCCCGACCGCCCAGCAACAGCAGGCCGCCGAAGGTGAGGGTGTACGCGTTGACCACCCAGGACAGGCCGGTGGTGGAAAAGCCCAGGGCGGTCTGGATGTGCGGGAGAGCGATGTTGACGATGGTGATGTCGAGCACGACCATCAACTGGCACGAGGCGATGACGAGGAGCGCCAAGCCATCGCCACCGCTTCGGGCCTGCCGTGCGGTGGTGCGCGAAGGTGTCGCATTCGGGCTCGTCATGACATACGTCCACGCGTGGACCGGGCGACGGGACGTGCCCCTGTCCACTCGTTCGACCGTAGGCCCGGGGGCCGCGTCGCACCACTCGTGGGCGGCTTTCGACCCGACCGAGGACGCGCTGTGCCGGCGTGACTGCGCTGAGCTGCGGCCCGGCGCCGGCTAGCGCACGGCCAGGCCCTCGATCTCGATCAGCATCGCCGGGTCCGACAACGCCGTCACCCCGGCGAGTACCGTCGCCGGGCGGCAGTTCTCGCGCTCCAGACGTTCGGTGATCGCGTCGTAGTGGCGGGTGACCTCCCCGACATCGACCGCGAAGTAACGCAGTTGGACCACGTCCGCGAGGGTGAACCCGGCCAGGCTCAGGGTCTCGGACAGTCGGTCGAAGGTGGTCTCGATCTGGCCACGCAGGTCGCCCGCGTGCACGATCGTGCCGTCCGGCCCGCGCGACTCGTGACCGGCCAGGACGAGCCAGCGCTCGGGCCGCTCCACCGCTACGGCGCGGTTGTAGCCCAGGCGATTCCCGAACATCCTCGGCCCGATGTCCTGCCGGTGCACCGTCTCACCTACCCTGCCTCGACGTTGCGTACCTTGCGTTGTGCCTCATCGCTGTGCGTGTCCTGCGCGTCCTGCGTCGTGTCTCACGTGCTGCGCGCCTTGCGGATCGCCTCGTTCGTCGCACCGCGGCGATCACCGACAAGACGTGCGAACCGACTCTAACCGCGCCGGGCGTCGAGACCACGCGGAACACGCGGGAGCCGACTCGGTGTTGCGCGGCCGGCCGCACGGCACCAGGCGCGGCCGGCCGCACGGTACTAGCCGGAATGTGCCGATCGGTGAGGATTCGTTGACGGCGAGTGCTGTCCGCCGTGAGCGTTTTGTTTGCTCAGGAGACGAACCCGGCGCTCGCGGTCGCGCCACACACCCACGACGCGCGCGCGACGGCGGTCGGATTCGTGGCCGGGGCCCGCCTTCAACCCGAGGAGCCTCGATGCATCGCAGAACGCTGACGGTCGGGTCGGTCCTGGCCCTGCTGGTCGGCCTGGTGATCGGCACCACCGGCCCGTCGAACGCGACCCAACCCCCGTCCACCGGTGCGGTGGACGCCCGGACCGCGACGGCGGTCGCCGCGGCCGACCGGGCCGTCATCGGCGGCTCGGCCGCCCTCGTGACGGTGCCCGGCGAGCGGTACGTGCGCGCGACGGTGACCCCGTGGATCGACGACCTGTACGCGATCTCCTACCGGCGCACCTATCGCGGACTGCCCGTCGTCGGCGGGGACGCCGCGGTGTTGGCCGACGGTACGGGCACGATCCGCGCGATCCAGGCGGCCGACGGCGCGCGGATCGCGGTCCC
>NZ_WWJX01000559.1 GCF_009865215.1 Streptomyces sp. SID3343
GACGGCCGCCGCCCCCGAGGCCACCGGACCGGCCGGCACCAACCCCGACATCACCCGACCAGCCGCCGTGAACCCGCCGGCTGCCAGGCCCGAGCCGTCCACACCGGACGCCGCGAAGTCCACGGTCGCCGGGCCGGGGGCGACCGGATCGGCCGTCGTGAACCCGCCGATTGCCGGACCCGAGCCGTCCGCGCCGGACGCCGCGAAGTCGGCGATCACCGAACCCGGGGCCACCGGCCCGGCCGGCACCAACCCCGACATCGCCCGGCCGGATGCCGTGAACTCGCCGGTTGCCGGGCTCGAGCCGTCCGGGCGGGAGGCCGCGTAGTCCACGGTCGCCGTGCCGGAGGTAACCGGATCGGCCGTCGTGAACCCGCCGGCTGCCGGACCCGAGCCGTCCGCGCCGGACGCCGCGAAGTCGGCGATCCCCGCACCCGAGGCCACCGGCCCGGACGCCGTGAAGCCGACGGTCGCCAGGCCCGAGGCCGCCGGGCTCGCCACCGCCAAGCCGGCGATTGCCGGGTCCCGGATCACCGAACCCCAGGCCACTGAGCCCCCAGTCCGCCGTCCTCGACATCACCGAACCCCAGGCCACCGAACCCAAGCTCACCAAGCCCCAAGCCACCGAACCCAAGCTCATCGAACCCCAAATCACCAACCCCGAGATCGACAACCCCGGCGCAAGGCAGCCCGGAACCGACACCCCCGACCCTTCCCGCTCGAACGCCCTCGCCCTGAACCGCCCCTGACCCGCACCGCCTTCGCAGCCCGCCTCCCCGCGCAGCCCCGCGTCCGACCGCCACCGCGGTGCGCGCACGCGCGCATGTACGCCCGACCGCCTCCGCTGGGGTGTACGCATATCCGGTCGCCGTGGGGGCAGCGGTCAGGCACGAGTCTCGTTCGCAGTCGACGCCCGTCCCGGAGGATGTTCACCGTGGCGCATGATCAAGCCCATGCCCAAGCCCCAGCCCCTGCCGTCGGCCGTCCCCGTCCGGCCGCGGCCACTCGCGTGCGTCGCGCGTCCGTGCTCGACTCGGCGCGCGTGTGTGCCCACGTGTTCGCGCCGATGATCGCGCAGGGGGTCGTACTGCGCCGCCCGCGACTGCTCGGCTTGGCCGCGCGTCGGGACTCGGCGCGCCGGGCGAACGCGTTGCTGGCGGACTTGCGTCGCACGTACGGCGCCGGGCCGCTCGCGGTGAGCGTGTTCGGGCGGTTGGTCGTGCTTCCGCTGTGTGCTGCCGACGCGCGCGCCGTACTCGGTCGTACGCCCGATCCGTTCACGCCCGCGAACCGGGAGAAGCGGGCCGCGCTCGACCACTTCGAGCCGCACGCGCTCCTGGTCACCCCCGGCCCCGAGCGGCCCGGGCGGCGCCGGTTCAACGAGGCGGTGTTGGGAACGCCGCACGGCGCGCACCACTTGGCCGGCACCTTCCTCGACGTCGTGCGCGAAGAGATCGCCACGATGTCGTCCCAGCTCGCCGCCGACTCAGTGCTGGAGTGGCCGACCTTCCACGCCGCGTTCTCGCGCATCGTCCGCCGGATCGTGCTCGGCGACGGCGCCGCCGGCGACCGCGCGCTCACCAAGCAGCTCGACGCACTGCGCGCCGACGCCAACTGGGCTTTCGCGCACCGTCGACGCACCGGAATCCACGACCGGTTCACCGCGCGGTTGCGAACCCACCTCGACCGCGCCGAGCCCGGTTGTCTCGCCGCCGTCGTCGCGCACACCGACCACGACGACGACACCGACCCGGCCGGCCAGGTACCGCACTGGCTGTTCGCCTACGATGCCGCCGCGATCGCCGCCTTCAACACGCTCACCCTGCTCGCCGCCCACCCCGAGGCCGCCGCGCAGGCCCGCGAGGACCTGATCCATCGTGACCCGGCCGACCCCCACGTCTTGGCGACCGCGCAGCACCTGCGTGCGTGCGTCCAGGAATCGCTGCGTCTGTGGCCCACCACGTTGGTGATCCTGCGCGATGCCGAACGGGCGGACCAGCTCGCCCCCGACGGCGCGGCCGTCGCCGTGATCAGCTCGTTCTTCCACCGCGACCGGGAAACCCTCGACTTCGCCGACCGGTTCGCCCCGGCGGCCTGGCTCGACGGCCGCGCCGACCCGGCCCGCGGCATCGTCCCGTTCAGCGCGGGCCCCGCAGCCTGTCCGGGTCGCAACCTCGTCCTGTTCACGGTCACCGCCGTGGTCGACGCGGTACTGCGCGAGACCGCCGCGCTGCGCCCGACGGGCCGTACCGTGCTCGACCGGGACCGTTCTCTGCCTCACACCCTCGACCACACCGCGACCCGCCTGCTCGCGCCGCCGGCGGGGTGACCCCGGCGTAGGCGGGGCGGCGCTCCGTCGAAGTGGGGCGGTCGAAGTGGGGCGCGGCAGGGGAGCAGCGGCAGCCGGACGCCGTTGCGTGCCGCTCGACGCGCGTACCGCCCGAGGCCCGCCCCCGATTCCTGCTGCCCGACGCACCGCCCGTCCCGACGGCCGTCAGTGGCTCGCGTCCGCCGTACCCGGTGTGCCCGTGTTGCCGCGGGGGTCGCGCGTGGCTCGGGTCGCGGCGAGCTTGGTCGAGACGTCGACCCACGCGGTGCGGTAATCGTCGTCGAGCCGTTCGCGCTCCTCGGGGGACAACCGGTCGAGGGCGGGCAGGATGTCCCGGCGCTCGTGGACGAGCAGGCCGTCGGTTGCCGCAGCGGCCTCCTGGGCCTCGTCCTGGAAGCCGATGCCATGCGGGCCGAGCCGTTCCGCCACGCTCAGGAATCCCTCGATCCGGCGATTCTGGGCGATCACCGAATCCACGAGGCCCGCGCGGCTCGGATCGGCTTCGCGGACCGCGGGGTAGAGCACCCGCTCCTTCGTCGCGGCGGTGGCCCGAATCGCGTCGGATGCCTCGCCGAACAGTGCTGCGGTGCTCTCGGGCGTGGCTCGCCACCGTCGGATCAGGTCACGAAGATTGGTGTTGTCCAGCATGGCTGTCCTGCCTTCCGTGCGATCGAGCCCTGTTCCGCCCGGCGGTGCGGCGCGGCGCGAACTCGCGCCCGGGTCGAGAGGGGAGTGGGGCGGGGTGTCGCGAGGTCTCTCGGGGTGGTGGGGACGTGTGGCCGAGGTATGGCCGGGCGTTGTCAGGGCGCCGCCGAAGAGCAGTCGGGGCGTTGCGGGCCTTGGTCGCGTACCCCTGAGCGCGCCGCCCATGCGCCGAACCCGCGCCTGGCGCTCGGTCGGGCGCTCGGTCGGGCGCGCGCGGTCGGTTTCCGAAGCGGGCCTTGCCCGGGACGGCTCGGTGCACGCGAAATTCGCATGTCGACTCCCTTGCCTACCCATTACAGGCGAAGTTCTTTCCGGGGGCGGGAGGTTGGGCGGGCGGTTGGTTGGGAGGTTGGGAGGTTGGCTGGGCGGTTGGGTGGAAGCGCCTCCGTCGCGATCGTCCGGCCGGCAGGGTGTCTCAGGTGATCCGGATCTCGCGTACCCATGTCAATACTGTCGGCGCCGTCGGCAGTGCCAGGAGTGTCAGGAGTGTCGGGGCTGTCAGGACGCTTGTCGCGTCGATCGCCGTCGGGGCCGTCCTGCTCACGGCCGGTTGCTCGTCGGGTGACTCCGTCGGGCTGGAGCAGAAGAAGGACGAACCGGCACCGGACAAGACCGACGACGGCCCGCTGACGACGGGCTTCGCAGACGTGACGTTCACCCCGAAGACGCCCCTCGACCCGAGCGGTCTCACCGCCTCGGCGGCGGTGTTCCGTAAACGCGCCGCGTCGAGCGGCCTGGCCGTGCGCAGCGTCACGGTGCGCGACGACGCGGTGGTGGTTCGGGTCTCGCTCGCCAAGTACGGCCGCGACACCCGCGACCGGGTCGGCCCGCTCGGGCGACGCGGCCAACTGACCCTGCGCCCTGTCACGGCCGCGATGACCACGGCCGCCGGAGCTGGCGGTGGTTCGCCGGTAGGCGTGGTACCGGCGGAGTTTCAGGCCGCGTTCGACGCGCTCGACTGCGCGAAGACGGCCGAGCCCCGCGTCGACACGCCCACCGAGACGATGCTCGGGTGCGACACCGAGGGGACCGAGAAGTACGTGCTGGCGCCGGCCGAGATGACGGGTGCCGACGTCGTCGAGGCCAAGACCGTGCTGCCCAAGGACGGCCCGGTGGACTGGCAGATCGATCTCCGGTGGACCGACCATGGCAGAGGCGTGTTCACGGACGTCACCGGACGCCTGTCCGGCGGCCGACTCCCCACCAACCGCTTCGCCTTCGTCTGGGACGGAGACGTCCTCAGCGCGCCGGCGGTCAACGCCGCGATCCCCGGCAACGCAGTGGTCTCCGGATTGTTCACCAAGGACCAGGCCACCGAACTGGCCGGTTCCATCAGCGCGGGCACCCTACCGGTCCCCTTCACGGTCACCGCCTTCGTGGAGGGCAACTGACCGGGCGGACGTCCGGCCGCGATCGGGCCCGGCCGAGCGACCGAATGCGACTTGGCGCCGGCCGGAGCGGACACGTCGGTGTGTCCGGACGGCTCCGTGTGTGTGGCACCGACAGGCGCGGAAAGGCGTGAAAAAAGGTAAGAGGGCGCGAATATCGGTCAACCGGCGCCAAGCGGTGTGAACCCGCCTACTGGTGTGAGCCGGTGCTGGAGGAAAAGGGCCGGCGGCCGGCCGAGCGGGTGCGGCATCGTGTGCCGATGATGATCAGGGAAGCAACCATCGAGGACTGGCCCGAGATCTGGTCGTTCCTTCGGCCGATCGTCGTCGCGGGCGAGACGCTCACCTACCCGCTCGACCTCGGCCACGACGACGCTCGCGACTGGTGGTTCCTCGCCTCGCCGAACCGTACGGTCGTTGCGGTCGACGAGACCGGGACGGTGCTGGGTACGGCGAAGATGAACCGCAATCACATGGGCAACGGTTCGCACATCGCGAGCGCGACCTACCTGGTCGACCCGGTGCGGTCCGGGCGCGGCGTGGGGCGGGCGCTGTGCGAGTACTCGATCGCGTGGGCTCGGGCCGCAGGCTATCGGGCGATGCAGTTCAACGCGGTCGTCGAGACGAACGTCCACGCGGTGAAGCTGTATCGCTCGCTGGGGTTCGACGTGATCGGCACCCTGCCCGAGGGATTCCACCACCCCACCGAGGGCTACGTCGGTCTGCACATCATGCACCTCGCCCTCTGACCGTGCCGCCCGTCGACCCCAGCCGTGCGACAGACCGGTGGGGCGACGGGGCGACGGGGCGTCGCGGCGACGGGACGGTGGGGTGGCGGAGCAGGGGGCGCGTGGAGGGTGCGTGGTGCTGCCTGTCCCGCCCGAGGCGGGACCGGCAGCCGACGCCGCGAGGATCGGGTTGCGTCGGAGACGATGTGCGCGGCTGATGCCGTGCGGCGAAATCCGCGCCCCGAGCGGAGAATCAATCCTGGCCAACCGAACGCGCCGGGGTCCCGGCTTGCCCCTCGCTCCCTCTATGGGCCGCCAACTCCCGTCGTTGCAAGGGTAGTTGCCGTTGCGCGGCCGTCGGCCGGGACGCGTCCCGAGGCGGGGCCCGGGCGTGGATCGGTAAGTTTTCTCACACAAACGGGGGGCGAGGGGCTCCTTTTTCGGCAGGGCCGTCGGTTCCGCCGACGCGGCGGCCGAGAATCGGCGATTGGGCACGAGCCCACGTCGCGCGATAGGCATGGGGCTCATTCCCTCCCCGCCCGTTTCGTCCGTGGAGAATGCCGATGCGCGCCCGAGCCCAAACCCCGCGTGAGATGGCCGAACTTCCCTACGCACACCGCCTCGAACCGTTCACCGGTCGACTCGTCCGCGACGACGACCACGAGAGCGTGCTCTTCGACGGGTGCGTCTTCGAAGACCCCGACGCAGGCGGCTCCGCCTTCGGCGAGTGCGCGTTCGCGAACACGAGCTTCGATCGGGGCCGCTATCGGCGGTGCCGTTTCGACGACGTGTGGTGGCACACCGTACGCATGGTGGGGGTCGATCTCGTCGAGACCGAATGGCTGGACGTCGAATTCGCCGCCGGGGTCCTCGCCGGTACCGAGATCTCCGGTTCCCGCCTGCGCCGGGTGACCTTTCGCAACTGCAAGTTCGACTCGGTCAACGCCCGGATGGCCCACCTTCGTGACGTGTTCTTCGTGGACTGTCTCCTGCGTGACGTCGACTTCGGCGGCGCGACGCTGACCGACGTGGCCTTTCCCGGATCGACCCTGGAGCGGGTACGCCTCGATCGGACCAAGCTCACGAAGGTCGACCTGCGGGAGGCGAACGGTCTCGGTATCGCCTCCGGCCTCGACGCGCTGGCCGGAACCACCATCAACACGGGGCAACTTCTCGACCTGGCACCCGCGTTCGCCCAGCTCCTCGGCATCACCGTGCAGGACGGGCCGCCGGGCGCGGGTCACCCCTGATCTGCCGAGTCGAGCGCGGGCGTGACGTTCTTGCGCCGACGGTCGTTGGTTTCGTCGTGCGGCGCGCACAGCACAGGGCCGACCACGGAGACGAACAGTTGACCGATCACCGCGAGAACGCCATCGTCTACACCGCCGTCATCCTCGAACGTGCCGACGGTGCGGTGCTGTTCATGGAGCGCAAGGACACCGGCTTCGCCGACGGTCTGCTCGCGCTGCCCGGCGGCCTGGCGGACTCGGGGGAGTACATGGTCGAGGCGTGCGCCCGCGAGACCAAGGAGGAAGTGGGGGCCGACGTGGCGGTCACCGACTTGCACACGGCCTACGTGTCCCAGGTGTTGAGCGACACCGGGATCCCCGTGATCGGCTGGTACTTCCACGCGGATCGCTGGAGCGGTACGCCCGTCAACGCGGAACCCGACCAATGCGCTCGCCTGGCCTGGCTCGACCCGACGGATCTCCCACCCGACGTCGAGCCCACCGACCACGCCGCCGTGACCGCGTGGCGCGCGAAGGGGCCGATAACGGCGTGGTCTTGACAGCCATCGGGTGTTGCCGCCCGGTGTCGCCGGTGGTTGCTGCCGTGACCCGGAGGCGCCCCGCCTCCGGGCGGGGACGGTAACCGAGTGCCGGACTGCTCCCGAGACATGTCCCCGAACATCTGCCGATCCACATAGCCATGCAATCAGCCATGCATCTCGCCATGCACCTCACCATGCATCGCGCCATACAGACTGCCATGCAGCTCGCCATGCAAGTACCAGGTCAGACCCTGTTTGATGGATCGAACCGCGTCGTCGACACGTGCTCGTGCAAGGCGGGCTCGTCACTCGCGATCCGGATGCTGTGCCCGATCGGCGGGCGCGGCCCGGATGTCGCGCCCGAACCGGCGCGCGTGCTCGCGCAGCGGCCCGCCCGATGCCGTGGTGACAGGCGCCGTCGACATGCTCGCCGAGCTCTGGGACCATTTCGGATGATCATGATCGACGCCCACCATCATCTGTGGGACCCCACAACTGCGGACTACCCGTGGATGGACGGTCCCGAGATGGCCCCCATCCGCCGTCGGTTCGACGTCGAGGACCTGCGCCCGCTGCTGCGCGCGGCAGGCGTGGACCGGACGATCGTCGTCGAGGCGCACGCCTCCGACGCCGAGACCGCGGCCATGCTCGCGCTCACCACGCAGCCGTCGACGCCGATCGCGGGCGTGGTCGGGTGGACCGACCTCACCGCCCCCGGTCGCCTGGAGGCCGTCGCCCGGTTGCGCGAACTCCCGGGCGGGAGAGCGTTGGTGGGGTTTCGGCACCAGGTCCAGAGCGAGCCCGACCCGGACTGGCTGCGGCGTGGTGACGTGCTGCGCGGCTTGGCGGCGCTCGCCGACGCCGACCTCGCCTACGACCTCGTCGTCCAACCGCACCAGTTGCCGGGCGCCACGCACGCCGCGCGTGAGGTGCCGGGGCTGACGTTCGTGCTCGACCACCTCGGCAAGCCGGACATCGCGGCCGGTGCGGCGGTGTGGCGCGGACAGGTCGCCGCGCTCGCGGCGTTGCCCAACACCTACTGCAAACTCTCCGGCCTGGTCACCGAGGCCGACTGGAAGACGTGGACGCCGGAGGAGCTTCGGCCGTACGTCGAGACCGCGCTCGACCTGTTCGGCCCGGAGCGCTGCATGTACGGATCCGACTGGCCGGTCTGCCTGTTGGCCGCCGACTACGCCCGGGTACACGCGACCCTGCGCGCGTGCCTGCCGACACTCACCGCGGCCGAGGACGCCGCGATCATGGGTGGTACCGCCGCCCGCGCCTACCGCTTCGAGGACACCGCATGCGCCGCATAGCCCAGGTCATCCGAGTACGCCCGGAAAAGCTCGACGAGTACAAGCGCCTGCACGCCGACGCGTGGCCCGGCGTGCTCGAACTGTTGCAGGCGGCACACGTACGCAACTACTCGATCCACTACCGCGACGGCCTGCTGTTCTCCTACTTCGAGTATCACGGTGACGACTTGGACAAGGACATGGCCGCAGTGGACGCCGACCCCGTGACGCAGGAGTGGCACCGCCTGACCGATCCGTGCCAGGAACCGCTGGACACCGCCGCCCCGGGGGAGTGGTGGAGCCCGGCCGAGACGGTGTTCTTGATGGAGTAGCCGGCCGGATCGCTCAGTGCGGGCGGCTTCGGCGACGGGCGACGGGCGACGGGCAACGGGCAGCGGCCGGCGGGCCCTCGGGCGTCCGTGCCACCGGGCTGACGCCGGCAGGCTGCC